>NZ_JBSFDD010000007.1:0-352898 GCF_053593715.1 Streptomyces sp. NPDC002125
GGCCCCGGAGAGACGACTCTCCGGGGCCCGACCCCTGTGCAAGGGGCAGGAGCCGATTTCCGTCAAGGGGTTGACGGCATAGGTATCCTCAGCGGAGCTTTGGAGTTCATAACTTGTACAAGGTTCGGTCACCCAGGGTGACGCGGGCCACGGATAAGGGTGGGTCAATGGAGACTCCGGGGTCGCAGACATCTCTGCATCGGGCCAACCTCGAGCGGGTCGTACGTGCCGTAAGGATGGCGGGGTCCCTGACCCAGGCGGAGATCGCCAGGAGCACCGGCCTCTCCGCAGCCACTGTCTCCAACATCGTTCGTGAACTCAAGGACGGCGGAACAGTCGAGGTGACCCCCACCTCGGCGGGCGGGCGCCGGGCCAGGAGCGTCTCCCTGAGCGGGGACGCGGGCATCGTCATAGGGGTTGATTTCGGACATACGCACCTCCGGGTGGCCATCGGCAACCTGGCTCACCAAGTGCTGGCCGAGGAATCGGAGCCGCTGGACGTGGACGCCTCGTCCGCGGAGGGCTTCGGACGGGCGGAACACCTGGTCAACCGCCTGATCGAGACCACGGGCATCAGTCCCGCGAAGGTGATCGGCGTCGGCCTCGGCGTACCGGGCCCGATCGACGTCGAATCCGGCACGCTCGGGTCCACCTCGATCCTGCCGGGCTGGACGGGCATCAATCCCAGCCAGGAGCTCGCGGGGCGCCTCGGGGTGCCGGTGTACGTGGACAACGATGCCAACCTGGGCGCCCTCGGCGAGCTCGTCTGGGGCAGCGGCCGGGGGGTGCGGGACCTCGCCTACATCAAGGTCGCCAGCGGCGTGGGAGCCGGTCTGGTGATCGACGGGCACATCTACCGCGGTCCCGGTGGCACGGCCGGCGAGATCGGCCACATCACCCTCGACGAGGCGGGCCCTGTCTGCCGCTGCGGCAACCGCGGCTGCCTGGAGACCTTCACCGCCGCCCGGTACGTCCTGCCCCTGCTCATGCCCAGCCACGGGCCCGATCTCACGATGGAGCGGGTGGTGCAGCTGGCCCGCGAGGGCGATCCGGGCTGCCGCAGGGTCATCGGGGACGTCGGCCGGCACATCGGCAGCGGGGTGGCCAACCTGTGCAACCTGCTCAACCCGAGCCGGGTCGTGCTCGGAGGATCCCTCGCGGAGGCGGGCGAGTTGGTGCTCGGACCCATCCGTGACTCGGTCTCGCGCTATGCCATTCCCAGTGCCGCGCGGCAGCTCTCCGTGCTGCCGGGAGCGCTCGGCGGACGGGCCGAGGTGCTGGGGGCGCTGGCCCTCGTACTCAGTGAGATGGGGGATTCAACCCTTTTGGAGAGCACCCTCCCTGCCGCGACGCCTGCCTTCACTTAGATAACGAATGGCACCGTTGTCATCTCGTTAAGGATTTACTCCTTGACGCTGACGTCGCGGCCGAGTTGACTTCCAGCCACCTCGGCCGCAACGTCGCGGCCTCGTCAGGGAGGTTCGAAATGAACACGCGTATGCGTCGTGCCGCCGTTGCCGTTGCCGCCACCACCATGGCCGTCTCGCTCGCTGCTTGCGGGAGTGCCAAGGAGTCCGGCGACAAGGCCACCACCGACTCGGGCAAGAAGGGCGACGATCTCAAGATCGGTCTGCTCCTCCCCGAGAACGTCACCGCCCGCTACGAGAAGTTCGACAAGCCGATCATCGAGAAGAAGGTCAGCGAGCTGACCGGTGGCAAGGCGGAGGTCGTCTACGCCAACGCCAAGCAGGACGCCACGCTGCAGTCGCAGCAGGTCGACACGATGATCACCAACAAGGTCGACGCACTGATCATCGACGCCGTGGACGCCAAGGCGATCGAGAACAGCGTGAAGAAGGCCAAGGACGAGGGCATCCCCGTCGTCGCCTTCGACCGCCTCGCCGAAGGCCCGATCGACGCCTACACCTCCTTCGACAACGAAGAGGTCGGCCGCGTGCAGGGCACGGCCCTGCTGGAGGCCCTGGGCGACGCCGCCAAGCCCACCATCGTGATGATGAACGGCTCGATCACCGACCCCAACGCCGCCCTCTTCAAGAAGGGCGCCAAGTCGGTCCTCGACGGCAAGGTGACGTACGGCAAGGAGTACGACACCAAGGAGTGGAAGCCGGAGAACGCCAACGCCAACATGGAGGGCGCGATCACCGCCCTGGGCAAGGACAAGATCGCCGGTGTCTACTCCGCCAACGACGGCATGGCGGGCGGCATCATCCAGGCCCTCAAGTCCGCGGGCATCTCCAAGCTCCCGCCGGTCACCGGCCAGGACGCCGAGCTCGCGGGTGTGCAGCGCATCGTCACCGGTGAGCAGTTCATGAGCGTCTACAAGCCCTACCCGCAGGAGGGCATCGTCGCCGCGGAGATGGCCGTCGCGCTCGCCAAGGGCGAGAAGCTCGACACCATCGCCACGTCCAAGGTCGACAACGCCGGCACGAAGGGCATCGCCACCGTCCTCGTCCCGGTCGTCTCGCTGACCAAGGACAACATCAAGGACACCGTCATCAAGGACGGTATCTACACGCTCGACGAGATCTGCACGGCCAAGTACAAGGCGGCTTGCGACGCCGCCGGCCTGAAGTAGGTCCCCCTCCGCCCGGCCGGCCCTCCACGGCCCGCCGGGCGGACCCGAAGCCTGTCCGGTGCCTCGCCCACCAACTGTCCCGCTGCCGGGCGGGGCGCCGGACGGAACGCTTCGGCCCCTCCTCTTTTCATGCTTCTGCTCAAACCACCGCGCCTTCCCCCAGGTGCGGTATCCCCGCCGGGTCAGGCGGCGAAGGAGATGGTTCACGTGTCCGCTACGCCCGTGTTGGCGTTGCGAGGGGTCTCCAAGCGATTCGGTGCCGTCCAGGCGCTCACCGACGTAGAGCTTGAGGTCCACGCCGGTGAGGTCGTCGCCCTGGTGGGTGACAACGGCGCCGGTAAATCAACGCTGGTCAAGACGATCGCCGGAGTCCACCCCATCGATGACGGTGTCATCGAGTGGGACGGCAAGGCCGTCCAGATCAACAAGCCGCACGATGCCCAGAACCTGGGGATCGCGACCGTCTACCAGGACCTCGCGCTCTGCGACAACATCGACGTCGTCGGCAACCTCTACCTCGGCCGGGAGCTCCGCAAGTTCGGAATCCTCGACGAGGTCGAGATGGAGCGCCGCTCCCGCGAGCTCCTCAGCACGCTGTCGATCCGCATCCCCAGCGTCCGCATCCCGATCGCGTCGCTCTCCGGCGGTCAGCGCCAGACCGTCGCGATCGCCCGCTCCATGCTGGGCGAGCCCAAGCTCGTCATCCTCGACGAGCCCACCGCCGCGCTCGGTGTCGAGCAGACCGCGCAGGTCCTCGACCTCGTCGAGCGGCTGCGCGAGCGGGGCCACGCGGTCATCCTCATCAGCCACAACATGGCCGATGTGAAGGCCGTCGCCGACAAGGTCGCCGTGCTCCGGCTCGGCCGGAACAACGGGGTCTTCGACGTGAAGACCACCTCGCAGGAAGAGATCATCTCCGCCATCACGGGTGCCACGGAGAACGCCGTGACCCGTCGTGCGGCGCGCAACGCGGAGGCCCAGAAGTGACAACCGACAAGACGTCCACCGCAGTGGTCAACCCGGAGGCGGCCAAGGGCGCCGACACCGTGGTCGACCCCCGGCTCCTCGTGCGCGAGCAGGGCCTCGCCGGCTACCTCACCGAGTTCAAGCGCAAGATGCGCGGCGGTGACCTCGGCTCGATCCCCGTGATCATCGGCCTGGTCATCATCTGCGTGGTCTTCCAGAGCCTGAACTCGGAATTCCTCTCGGCGAAGAACGTCAGCGACATCGCCGTGACCATGGTGGCCACCGGCATGATGGCCGTGGGCATCATCTTCGTGCTGCTGCTCGGCGAGATCGACCTCTCGGTCGGCTCGGTCAGCGGTGTCTCGGGCGCCGTCGTCGCCGTGCTCAGCGTCACGCACGGGATGAACGAGTGGCTCGCCGTCCTCGTCGCGATCGTCAGCGGCGCGGTCATCGGCGCCATCCACGGCTTCTTCTTCGCCCGGATCGGTGCTCCCGCCTTCGCCGTCACCCTCGCCGGTCTGCTGTTCTGGCTGGGCTTCATGCTCCAGCTGCTCGGTGACACGGGCACGATCAACCTGGACAGCGACGGTGTGGTCGGCAAGCTGACCACGTACTACTTCTCGGACGTGGCCGCCGCCTACGGCCTCGCGGCCGTCGCGGTGATCGGCTACTTCCTCTCCGCGTTCCTCGACACCCGCCGCCGCGAGGCCGCCGGCGTCCCGTCGCGGCCGCTGGTCGACATCGTGATCCGTACCGCAGTGCTCGCGGTCTTCGGCTTCGGCGCGGCGTTCATGTTCAACCAGTACCGCGGCCTCCCGCTGGCCCTGGTCCTCTTCCTTGTCGTCCTGGTCGGCACGGACTTCGTCCTGCGCCGCACCTCCTACGGCCGGAAGATCTTCGCGCTCGGCGGCAGCGTCGAGGCGTCCCGCCGCGCGGGCATCAACGTCACCGCGATCCGTGTCTCGGTCTTCGCGATAGCCGGCACCTTCGCGGCGATCGGCGGCCTCTTCTGGGCCTCCAAGATCGCGGCGGCCAACCAGGGCTCCGGCGGCGGCGACCTCCTGATGAACGTCATCGCCGCGGCCGTCATCGGCGGCACCAGCCTCTTCGGTGGCCGGGGCCGCACCTGGAACGCGCTGCTCGGCGTCATGGTGATCGTCTCGATCCAGTACGGCCTGGCGCTGGAAGGCATCGCCACCCCGATCAACTACATGATCACCGGTGCTGTTCTTCTCATCACGGTCGTCATCGACTCCATCACCCGCAAGACGCAGAAGACCGCGGGCCGCGCCTGACCGTCGTACCTGCGAACCTGTGCCCGGCATCCCCGTGATGCCGGGCACACGCGTGTCCGCCGGGCCCCGGCGCGGCGCGGACCAATACCCCGCCCGATGACCGCGGCCGTCGG
This sequence comes from Streptomyces sp. NPDC002125, assembly GCF_053593715.1. Classification (NCBI taxonomy): domain Bacteria; kingdom Bacillati; phylum Actinomycetota; class Actinomycetes; order Kitasatosporales; family Streptomycetaceae; genus Streptomyces; species Streptomyces sp. NPDC002125. The sequence goes on from NZ_JBSFDD010000007.1 coordinate 4,971, forward strand.
CGGAACATTAGACTCATCGGATCGACACGCTCGACCAGCTCACAAGCAAGGAGGCACGGGTGGACCTGCTGACCCGCATCAAGGGACCGCGTGACCTGGACCGGCTCGGCCTCGAGCAGCTCGACCAGCTCGCCGGGGAGATCCGTACCTTCCTCGTCGAGGAGGTGTCCAAGACCGGCGGCCACCTCGGCCCGAACCTCGGTGTGGTCGAGCTGACCATCGCCCTGCACCGCGTCTTCGAGTCCCCGCAGGACAAGGTCCTCTTCGACACGGGCCACCAGAGCTATGTGCACAAGCTGCTCACCGGCCGGCAGGACTTCTCGAAGCTCAAGAGCAAGGGCGGCCTCTCCGGATACCCGTCCCGCGCCGAGTCCGAGCACGACGTCATCGAGAACTCGCACGCCTCGACCGTGCTCGGCTGGGCCGACGGCCTCGCCAAGGCCAACGAGGTGCTCAAGAAGGACGACCACGTCGTCGCGGTCATCGGTGACGGCGCGCTCACCGGCGGTATGGCCTGGGAGGCGCTGAACAACATCGCCGCCGCCAAGGACCGCCCGCTCGTCATCGTCGTCAACGACAACGAGCGCTCGTACGCCCCGACCATCGGCGGCCTCGCGAACCACCTCGCCACCCTGCGCACCACCGACGGGTACGAGCGCTTCCTGGCCCGCGGCAAGGACCTCCTGGAGCGCACCCCCGTCGTGGGCAAGCCGCTCTACGAGACCCTGCACGGCGCCAAGAAGGGCCTCAAGGACTTCATCGCCCCGCAGGGCATGTTCGAGGACCTCGGACTGAAGTACGTCGGCCCCATCGACGGCCACGACATCGAGGCCCTGGAATCCGCGCTCCAGCGCGCCAAGCGCTTCGGCGGGCCCGTCATCGTCCACTGCCTCACCGAGAAGGGCCGCGGCTACACTCCGGCGCTCGAGGACGAGGCGGACCGCTTCCACGCCGTCGGCAAGATCCACCCGGACACGGGCCTGCCCATCTCCACCTCCGGCCTCGACTGGACCTCGGTCTTCGGCGAGGAGATGGTCAAGCTCGGCCATGAGCGCGAGGACGTCGTCGCCATCACGGCGGCCATGCTCCAGCCGGTCGGCCTCGGCAAGTTCGAGGCGGCCTTCCCGGACCGGATCTACGACGTCGGGATCGCCGAGCAGCACGGCGCGGTCTCCGCGGCGGGCCTGGCGACCGGCGGGCTGCACCCCGTCTTCGCCGTCTACGCGACCTTCCTGAACCGCGCCTTCGACCAGGTCCTCATGGACGTCGCCCTGCACAAGTGCGGTGTGACCTTCGTCCTGGACCGGGCCGGCGTCACCGGCACGGACGGCGCCTCGCACAACGGCATGTGGGACATGTCGATCCTCCAGTGCGTGCCGAGCCTGCGCATCGCGGCCCCGCGCGACGCCGACCAGGTCCGCGCCCAGCTGCGCGAGGCCGTCGACGTCGACGACGCGCCCACCGTCGTCCGCTTCTCCAAGGGCGCGGTCGGCCCGGCGGTCAAGGCCGTCGGCACGGCGGGCGGCATGGACATCCTGCGTACGGCGGGTACGGACAGCCCGGACGTCCTCCTGGTCTCCATCGGCGCGCTCGCCCCGATGTGCCTGGAGATCGCCGCGCTGCTGGACGCCCAGGGCATCTCCACCACGGTCGTCGACCCGCGCTGGGTCAAGCCCGTGGACGAGGCGCTCGCCCCGCTCGCGACCGGGCACCGGGTCGTCGTCACCGTCGAGGACAACAGCAGGGCCGGCGGCGTCGGCTCCGCCATCGCCCAGGCGCTGCGCGACGCGGACGTGGACGTGCCCCTGCGCGACTTCGGCATCCCGCCGGTCTTCCTCGACCACGCCTCGCGGGGTGAGGTCATGGCCGAGATCGGGCTGACCGCGCCGGACATCGCCCGGCAGGTCACCGGCCTGGTCGCCAAGCTCGACGGACGGTACGAGAGCCGGGCCGCCGAGCCCGTCCGCGACTGATCCGCACCAGCGGGCCCGATGGGCCGGTCGCCACCCCGCACGGGTGGTCCGACCGGCCCATTCGCGTGAAATCGGGCCGCGCGGAGCGTGCCGCGGGCAGCCGGTTACGAATCATGGCGTGCACGACGAGCGCGTGGAGGTACGCCGGTGAGCACGCAGCAGGACACGCCCCCCAGCGGAGACGGGCTGTTCCGGACCAAGACGGTCGAACAGTCCATCCGTGACACCGAGGAACCGGAGCACGCCCTCAGGAAGTCCCTCTCGGCGCTGGACCTCACGGTCTTCGGGGTGGGTGTCATCATCGGCACCGGGATCTTCGTCCTCACGGGCAAGGTCGCCAAGGAGACGGCCGGCCCCGCCACGGCGCTCGCCTTCGTCGCCGCCGGCATCGTCTGCGCCCTCGCGGCCCTCTGCTACGCCGAATTCGCCTCCACCGTCCCGGTGGCCGGATCGGCGTACACCTTCTCGTACGCCTCCCTGGGCGAGCTCGTCGCCTGGATCATCGGCTGGGACCTGGTGCTGGAGTTCGCGCTGGGCACCGCGGTGGTGGCGGTCGGCTGGTCCGGCTATGTGCGCTCACTCATGGACAACGTCGGCTGGACGATGCCCGAGGCACTTTCCGGCCCGGACGTGGCCAGTGGATTCGGCTTCGACATCCTGGCGTTCGCCCTGGTCCTGATCCTGACCGTCATCCTGGTCCTCGGGATGAAGCTCTCCGCCCGGGTCACCACGGTCGTCGTGGCCATCAAGATCGCGGTCGTGCTGATCGTGATCATCGCCGGGTTGTTCTTCATCGACGCGTCCAACTACTCGCCGTTCATCCCGGAGGCCGAGAGCCAGACCTCGGGCTCGGGCCTGGACGCGCCGCTGGTCCAGCTGATCTTCGGCTACGAACCGACGAACTTCGGCGTCATGGGCATCTTCACCGCGGCCTCCATCGTCTTCTTCGCCTTCATCGGCTTCGACGTCGTGGCGACGGCCGCCGAGGAGACCAAGCTCCCGCAGCGCGACATGCCGCGCGGCATCCTCGCCTCGCTCGTCATCTGCACCCTGCTCTACGTCGCCGTGTCGATCGTCGTCACCGGCATGCAGAACTACTCCGAACTCTCCGTCAGCGCCCCGCTCGCCGACGCGTTCAAGGCCGTCGGGCACCCCTTCTACGCCGGTGTCATCAGCTTCGGCGCGGCCGTCGGCCTCACCACCGTCTGCATGATCCTGCTGCTCGGCCAGACCAGGGTGTTCTTCGCGATGAGCCGCGACGGACTGCTCCCGAGGTTCTTCTCGGTGACGCACCCGCGCTTCGGCACGCCGTACCGTCCGACGATCCTGCTCGGCGTGGTCATCGCGATCGTGGCGGGCTTCACGAGCATCAACGAGCTGGCGACGCTGGTGAACATCGGCACGCTCTTCGCGTTCGTGGTCGTCGCCCTCGGCGTCATCGTCCTGCGCCGCACCCGCCCCGAGCTCCACCGGGCCTTCCGCACCCCGTGGGTCCCGGCCCTCCCGATCGTGTCGGTGGCGGCCTCGGTCTGGCTGATGCTGAACCTGCCGGCCGAGACCTGGGTCCGCTTCGGGATCTGGATGGCGCTCGGCGTGCTCATCTACTTCCTGTACGGGCGCAGGAACAGCCGTATGGCGAAGGCCCGTTGACCCGCCCCTGAGTCACACCGCGGAAGCGGAAGCGGCCGTACGCCCGGTACGGCCGCTTCCGCCCGCCGGGGCGGGCTCCACCGATCACCGCCCGGTCAGCCGCCGGTGGCCGGGGACTTCTTCGCCGACTCGGGAATGGTGCCGTCCGTCCGGATCGCCTTCCAGAGGTCACCGGCCTGGGGCTCCGCCGCCACCACGCGGTTCGGGTCCTGCTTGTCGTAGGCGACCGGCAGCATGATCGTCTCCATCGAGGAGGGGTCGACGCCGTTCATCGAGCGGGCGAACTCCGCGAGCGAGGTCAGCGAGGCGAGCCCCTCGTCGGTCGTGAGTGACTTGGTCGCGGAGTTGGCGATCTTGTAGGTGCTCGTCGGACTGCCCAGCAGGTCCTGCGACTTGATCTCCGTCAGCAGGGCCATCAGGAACTGCTGCTGGAGCCCGATCCGGCCCAGGTCGCTCCCGTCGCCGACGCCGTGACGGGTACGCACATAGGCGAGGGACTCGGTTCCGTTCAGCTTGTGCGTACCGGCGGTGAGGTCGAGCCCCGAGGCGGAGTCCTTGATCGGCTCGTCGACCTTGACGGTGACCCCGCCGATCGCGTCGACCAGGTCCTTGAACCCGGCGAAGTTGATCTCCAGGTAGTGGTCGATCCTGACCCCGGACATCTTCTCCACGGTCTTCACGACACAGGCCGGACCGACCTGGGAGTAGACGGAGTTGAACATGACCCGCTCGGCGGAGGCCATCTTCGAACCGTCGCTCTTGACGCACTCGGGCCTGGTCACGAGGGTGTCGCGCGGGATGGAGACCGCGGTGGCCTCGGTGCGGCCCTCGGGTATGTGCACCACCAGCGCCGTGTCGGACCGCGCCCCGCTGACACCGCCGCCCCCGCCCAGCTCCTTGTTCTCCGCCCCGGCGCGCGAGTCGGAGCCGAGGACGAGCAGGTTCTGCCCGGTGGTGGGGAGCTTCTCGGGACGGTCCTCGCCGAGCGCCTTGTTGATGTCGACGCCCTTGATGTTGCCGTCGAGGTCCTGGTACATCCAGTACGCGGTGCCGCCGCCCGCGAGGAGGAGCACGAGGAGGACCCCGAGAGTGATCTTGAGGCCGCGGCGGCGCTTGCGTTCCTTCTTCCGGCCCCGCTTCGGTGCTTCCGCCCGGCGAGAGGCGCGCGGGCCCGGGGGTACGGCGTCGTGGCTCATCCTGCACGAGTCCCTTGGTCTGTGGCCCGTGAGGGCTGGATGTGGACTTGGGGACTCGGGTGGGGCCGGTCGACCCATGTGGGGGGCAGGCCGAGTAGTATAGACAAATTTTCGAATCGTGTGTAATTCTTCGCGCGCCGTTCGCATCCCGTACGCAGCCGCCCGGTCCGTTCCGTGGCGCGTCCGGCACGCGAAAAGCGAACGCCGGGCGGCGAGTCGGTGGCGATCGAACGGAGATTCTATGATGGCGGTTGCCAGACCCGTCTCGCGTCCCTGACGCAGAAGGCCGCGCGGCAGCCGGTGCCGGGTCCGGGCGGGGAATCATGGGAAGGACGACCTCACATCATGCGGGTCAAGTCTGGGCGCGCCGACCGGGGGAGCACTCCGGCACGGACTGTCCGTGAGCACCGTAACGACGACCGTCACGCGGCCGTGGCCGCCGTCGACGGCCAGTGGCTGGTGCGAGGCAAGGACGGAAGACTCACCGCCTACGCGCGCCACCCCGAGGGACTGCTCCGCTGGACGGAGACGCGCCCGGGGGGCCCGGAGTGGTCAGGCCCGGACCTCTTCGTGATCCGGCATCTGACGAACCTCTCCCTCGCGCAGGGCGCGGACGGCTATGTGCACTTCCTCGGGCGCCGGTGCGTACCGAAGAAGGACACCCAGCCGGTCGTCGATGTGATGCACGCCATCCAGTACCAGAGCGGCCGGGCCCTCAGCGGATGGCATTCCCTCGGCAATCCGCGCAGGAACACCGACCAGGCCCCCGGCATGGGCGCGCCGGCCGGCGTCGTGAGCCCGTCCGGGCTCGTGCACTTCTTCGTGCGGACCGCCGCCGGCGGGGTGATGCTGCGGCGCGACGACAAGGACGGCAAGTGGGAGTCGTGGCACAACATGAACGCCCGTGAGGCCGAGGACGGGATGGCGGTCACGCTCGGGGCGTCCGGCGCCGTCGATCTCCTCGTCCAGGGGCCGGGTAAGGCGATGCACTGGCGCCAGACCTCCGCGAACGGCGGCTTCTCGCGGGAGCAGGACATCCCCGTCCAGATGGCGCCGGCCAGTGTGACCGCGCTGGAGACCGCGCCGGGGCGGTGCACGTACTACTGGACCGATCCGGCCACGGGCGGTGTGGTGGCCTACCGCCTCGGGGGATGGGTGGTTCCGCTGGGCGGTACTCCGGCCGAGGGGCCGGTCTCCGTGCTGCGCGCGGTGCTCGACGGCTACGACTGCACCGTCCTGGCGCACCGCGACGCCGACGGGCACGTCATGCTCGCGGCCTGCGGCACCGAGAACGAGGGCGGCGGCCTGTGGTGGTCGCCGACCGGCGAGCGGACGGACATGCCGCCGGCCCTGGCCGTCGACAGCGTGGGCCGGGTGGTCGTGGGGACGATCGGCGCCGACGGGGCGCTGTACATCGCACGCCAGAACGCCGAACCGGGTCTGGCCATGGCTCCGGCCGAGCGCGTCTGACAGTCGGACCCGCGCGAGATCCATCCGGCCACCGGGTCATGGTCGATATGTTCCCTATATCGCCACTTTTAGTGGTTTGTGGCTTTCGGGTCGGACATTGACACGGGGCCTACAACTGATGAAGATGTGATCGCTCTGTGAAAGTTGAAAGTTCTTTCAATTGCCGTCAATGACTACTTGTGGCGAATAAGGCATGCAGAGTCGCGGTGTCCAAGGGGGGACCCGCGAACAGCTCTGCCGGTCGTCGACCGCAGGTGATCGAGGAGTGATGGCGTGCGGCGGCGTGTGTCCTGCCCTGGGGGGTGGCGGGTTTGACGATCATTCCTGGGCCGGTGGTGAGGCCTGTCAGGGAGGCGGTGCAGGACGGTTCGCCCGTGTCCCTCGCGGCGACGCCCGTGCCTCCGCAACAGCAGAACGCGCCCGGCGGTGCGACGGACGACATCTATGTCGAGCCGGGGCTCACGCCTCTCGGTGCCCGTGAGGCGAATCGTTCCGCCGTCGCCGACCTGCTTCAGTCCGCCGGAGTGTCCTTCTTCGCCGTCCGAGGCACCTCCGACCACGGGACCGTCGTGGCTGTCGCCGAAGAGGACCGCGAAGCCGTCCTCGGCGCCCTCTTCAGGGGCATGGGGCAGTACGCAGGCCACCTGAGCGTGATCGACCCGGACGCGGCGGCACCCGCGGCTCCCCGCTCGTCCCGGGACCCCAAGGCGTGGCGCGGTGTCCGTACCGCGGCTGCCGTGCAGGTCAGCTGGTACCGCGCCGACATCGGCAAACACCTGGTCATGGGCCACGAGTACGGCTGCGTGGTGGAGTTCTGGAGGTGGCACGGGACGCATCTCGTCGCACCCCGGGCCAACAGGGTCACCTGGGCGGTGTCCGGCGAGGGCGGAAACGTCTTCGGAGCTCCTCGGCTGTTCAGCCGTTTCGTGTCCGATCACACGTCGCGGCGGGAGGCTCCTCCGCTCGCCACCAGACCCGAATTCCTGGTGAGCTGCGTCGAGGACATCGCCTTCCCCGTCGATGCCGTGTACACGTGGGTGGACGGGAACGACCCCGCCTGGCAGCAGCGGAAGGCCTCGGCGAAGGGTGAGGTCTACCACGCCGAGTCCGCGAGTGACGCCCGTTTCATCAGCCGTGACGAGCTGCGCTACTCCGTCCGGTCGCTCCACATGTTCGCCCCGTGGATCCGCAACATCTACATCGCCACCGACGACCAGGTCCCGGCATGGCTCCGCGAAGACATCCCGGGCATCAGGGTGGTGAGCCACCGGGAGATCTTCCGTAACTCCGCCGACCTGCCGACCTTCAACTCGCACTCCATCGAGAGTCAGCTGCATCACATCGAAGGACTCTCCGAGCACTTCCTGTACTTCAACGACGACATGTTCATCGGCCGCCCCGTGGCACCGCACGCCTTCTTCACACCGAGCGGAACGGCGCGCTACTTCCCCTCGCGCAACCGCATTCCGCAGGGGCCCGTCGTCGAGACCGACACCCCTGTCGACGCGGCCTGCAAGAACAACCGCGCGCTCCTCAAGGAACGTTTCGGCAGGGTGATCACCCAGCCCATGGAGCACATCCCCTACGCGCTGCGCCGCAGCGCCATGGAGGAGGCCGAACGCGACTTCCCGCAGGCATGGGCCCGCACGGCCGCCAGCCGCTTCCGGGCGATGACGGACCTCTCCACGACCTCGTCGTTCGGGCTCTACTACGCGGCGCTGACCGGCCGGGCCCAGCCGGGCACCATGCCGTTCACCTATCTCCAGCTGGCGGTTCCCGACCTGGCGGACCGGCTGCAGAGGCTGCTCGACGGCCGGAGCCAGGACTCCTTCTGTCTGAACGACGCCTTCTCCACGCCGGAGGACATCGAGGCCCAGCAAGAGCTGCTCGACGGATTCCTCAACGCCTACTTCCCAGTCCCCAGTCCCTACGAGCGATGAATCGGGGTTCATGACATGACCGATTCGAGTTCGGCAGCCAGGGTCTACAAGCGCATCGTTCCCCAGCCGGTGCGTGCCGTCGCGGGCAGCCGCGTGCCGCCCAGGGTCAGGCGCAAGGTCAAGGGCGGGCTGGTCCGCACGCTGAACCGCCGTGAGGCGCGCCTGCACCGACGTGCGCTGCGGCTCGTCAGGAAGGGGGACTTCGCGAGCGCCTCCGAGCGCAGGACGCGCACCCCCGACGGCAGGGTCGGCCATGTGCACCAAGGGCTGACCGTCGACCTGGCGCGGCGGCTCGACCACGATCTGGTGACCTCGGCCCTGGACGCCGCAGACATCCCCTGGTTCGCGGTGCCCGCACTCGACGACCGGCGCATCTGCCTCGCCGTGGAGCAGCAGGACAAGGGCCAGGTCCGCAGGGTGCTCCGCGCGCTGCTGGAGGAGCACACCGGATACGTCGTGTCGGCGTCCCCCGTCAACAACGACACCCGCATGACCCCCGGGAGCCACCTCAAGGCCTGGAAGAACTACGGCAGGGCCAGGGCGATCCGGATCACCTGGCTGCGCACCGAACCGACCGAGAACCTCTGGGTCGGCGAGGACCAGGGCATCGAGATCGAGTTCTGGACGGTCAACACCGATCTGCCGCAGGAGCGCCTGGTGGGGCCCCGTCCCAACCGGGTCCAGCGTGTCGTCTCCAGGGACGCCGCGGGCATCGAGATCGGCTTCGACCGGCTCTCGGGCTACTGCGACATCGACGGTGACATGGACCCGTCGGTCACCCTCGAACAGTTCGACATCGCCCGGCTCGAGGAGGTCTCGTTCCCCATCGACGCCGTGCTTCTGTGGGAGCACCCGGGCGCCTGGGGCGAGGAGCTGCTGAGGGCCTCGCTGCGCTCCCTGCACCAGTACGCCCCGTGGGTCGACGTCGTCCATGTGGTGGCGCAGGAGCCGGTGCCCGAGTGGCTCAGGGGCGACGACGGCAGGCTCGCCGTGGTCGAGGGGCGGCACCCGGCCGACGGCCACCTCCACCTCCTTCCCGACATCGCGGAACACTTCCTGCTGTTCAGGCCGGGTGCGCTGCTCGGTCGGCCCACGCGTCCGTTCGACTACTTCACGCCCAACGGCACGACCAGGCCGAGGCGAGGGATGTGGACGGCCGAGGAGTCGTTCGCCCCCTGGACGGCGCTCGCGTACTCGGCCACAGGGCGTGCCGTGACGCAGTCCTTCGCACCGGGACCCCAGCCGTTCACCTGCTCCGCCCTGGGCCGGCTCGCCGAGAGCGGGGCGGCGGCCGAACCGTCACCGGACGGGCAGACACAGCCGAGGCTTCCCGGAACCCACCCGGGTGACGGACTGGTCCACCACTTCGCGTACGCCCACGGGCTCGCCGACCCGTCAGGGGAGACGACCGCGGTCCTGCACGCGGCCCTTCCCGGTATCGGGCTGCGGCTGGACCGGCTCCTCGTACGCCGTGACCTGCAGCAGCTTCAGTTCTTCGGGCTCGGGAGCGACGAGGCTCTCGGCCGTGGCGGCAGCAAGGCGGTCGTCGATTTCCTGCACCGCTACTTCCCCGTGGCGAGCCCGTTCGAGCACGGCCATCCAGAGGACCCGGAAACGTACACGTGAGCACAAGTAATCCTGAGGCGTCCGCTGTCGTCGGGGTGTACCGCACTTTCGTTCCTCGCTCCCTGAGACGTCGTGTCGCCCGCCGCGTTCCCATGCGCCTGCGCACCGGTCTCAAGGGGCTGCTGCGGCAGCTGCACATCCTCACCCTGGCCGCGCGGTTCGTCCGGGGGCGCAGGGCGCGGCGCCGCTGGCCGCACCTCTTCCGCGCGTCGGAGAGCCTCGCGGTCCTCTCGGGCCGGGGAGGGATGATCGCGCTCGTCCGCTCCACCGCGTCCCCGCTGGGCCTGCGGGAAGCGAACCTGGAGCTGATCGTCTCGCTGCTCGACAACGCGGGCATCGACTACTTCGCCGTCCGCGGCAACTCCGACTTCAGGTCCGTCCTCGGCGTCTCGGAGGCGGACCGAGCGAGGGTGGTGGCCGCCCTCGCGACCACCCGGATCACCGCGCCCGTGTATGTCTCCGCCTGCTCCGGCGAGCGGCTCGTCGGCAGGTCGGCACTCTGCGGATCCCCCCGTGCCCGCCGCACGGGCCGCCAGGCCCGCGTGCTGCGCACCGGAATGGTGTGGGCCGATCCCGGAAACTCCCTGGTGCTCGGCCTTCGTTACGGCTGCGACATCGAGTTCTGGCGCCCCGAGGACGGCCGGCTCGTCGCGCCCCGGCCCAACCGTGTCACCGAGGACGTCTCGCTGGACGAACCGAGGGTCAGCGTCCCTGTCAGCCGGCTGACCGGGTTCGCCGCCCTGCACACCCGCCGCACCCGCTCGGTGCGCACGATCGAGGCCTGCGCCGATGTGCTGCCCGAGGATGTGCGCTTCCCCGTCGATGTCGTCTACACCTGGGTGGACGGGTCCGCCCCCGAATGGCAGCGGCGCCGCTCCCATTTCGGCGACGGCGGCTACCACACCGAGTCGGCGAACGCGGCCCGCTACATCAGCCGCGACGAACTCCGCTATTCGCTACGCGCGTTGGAGCAGAACGCGCCATGGGTCCGCCATGTCTATCTGGTGACCGACCGGCAGAGGCCCGAGTGGCTCAGCCTGCGCAGCTCACGGCTCACCGTGGTCGACCATACCGAGATCTTCCAGGACCAGGCCGCACTTCCGACATACAACTCGCATGCCATCGAAAGCCAGCTGCACCACATCGACGGACTGTCCGAGCACTTCCTCTACTTCAACGACGACATGTTCCTTGGATGCCCGACAACGCCCAAGGACTTCTTCATGTCGAACGGGATGACCCGCACCTTCTTCTCTCCCTCGCAGGTCCCCAGGTGGGGACTCACCGTCGGGGACCGGCCCGTCGACGCGGCCGGGAAGAACAACCGGAAGATCATTCTCGACAATTTCGGGTCCGCCATCGTGCAGAAGCTCCGGCACGCTCCGTACGCCCTGCGGCGCAGTGTCCTCTACGAGATGGAGAAGGAGTTCGCCGAGGCGCACCACAGCACATCCCACAGCAGATTCCGCAGCGCGACCGACATCTCCATCCCGTCCTCGCTCTACCACTACTACGCGTATTTCACAGGACGAGCCGTGCCTTCCGACATCAGTTTCGCCTATCTCGACCTGGCGAAGCCGGAGATCTCCAGAAGGCTGGGCATCCTGCTGGCCCGGCGCGACCGGCAGGCGTTCTGCATCAACGACACGGTCTCCGACACCTTCGAGGTGAACCGGCAGACCCGCATGCTGAACACCTTCCTGGAGTCCTACTTCCCGGTGCCCAGCCCCTTCGAGCGGAAGGAACGGGAAGCCCGATGAAGATCTCGTTCCTGATCAACAACATCTACGGCATCGGCGGCACCAACCGCACGGTGATCAATCTCGCCGAGGCACTGGCGGTCCGCCACGAGGTCGAGATCGTCTCGGTCTTCAGGCGCGCCACCGCGACGAAGTTCGAGATCTCCCCCCGCATCACGATCAGGGCGCTGGTGGACCTCCGCCCCGGATCCGCGGACGTGAGGGCGGGCGGCAGCGACGAGCCGAGCGAGGTCGTCCCGCGCCAGGAGGAGTTCTACGCCCAGTACAGCAAGTTCACCGACGCGAGGATCATCCAGGACCTGAGCAGGACCACCGCCGATGTGGTGGTGGGCACCAGGCCCAGCCTGAATCTGTTCGTCGCGCGGTACACCCGTGACTCCGCCCTGCGCGTCGCCCAGGAGCACATGACCCATCTGGCGATCCCGCCGGCCGTCCGGGCCGAGATGGCCCGCGTCTACCCGCGCCTCGACGCGGTGACGACGGTCACGGAGGCCGACGCCCGCTCGTTCGTGGAGAACACCCCCGTGCCGGGCATCCCCGTCGTCGGCATCCCCAACAGCGTGCCGCGGCCCGTGGTCGAGCCCTCGGACGGCTCCCACAAGGTGATCGTGAGCGCCGGCCGCATGCACCAGATCAAGCGTTACGACCTGCTGCTCCACGCCTTCGGGATGCTCGCCGACGAGTTCCCCGACTGGCAGCTGCGGATCTACGGCGACGGGGGCGAGTCGGCCAAGCTGCGGGCACTCACCACCGAACTGGGCCTCGCGGGACGCGCGCTGCTCATGGGCGGGTTCTCACCGATCGAGTCGGAGTGGGCCAAGGGGTCGATCGCCGCCGTCACCTCCAGCGCCGAGTCCTTCGGCATGACCCTGGTGGAGGCCATGCGGTGCGGACTGCCCGTCGTGTCCACCGACTGCCCCGTGGGACCGCGCGAGATCCTGCGCCACGGCGAGGACGGGCTGCTGGTCAGGACCGAGGACGCGGACGCCATCGCACAGGGCCTGCGGCTGCTGATGTCCGACGACAGGCTCCGCCGCGACATGGGGGTGGCGGCGCTGCGCAACTCCGCGCGCTACGACCCCGAGGCGGTCGCGGCGCGCTACGTCGAGCTGTTCGAGGACGCGATGCGCCGCAGGTCCGCCTCGGACCGCGGCTACCGCGCCCCGTCCACGGCCGCGGACGCCGTCGCCGCGCCGCCGACCGTGCCGCCCGTCTCGATCGCGGCCGCGACGGTCGACGTCGCCGCCGACGACGCCGGCTGGCTGCGGTTCTCGGCCGTCGGCCCGCAGGACGGCAAGCAACGCTGGCAGTTCGTCCTCAGGCACAACCCGTCCGACGGGAAGCGGCTGCCGGACATGACGCTGCGCACCACCAGGAAGCCGCTCGGCAACGGCGGCACCCGCTACACGGCCGCGCTGACCCCCTCGGCCCTGGATGACCTCGGCGACGGCAGATGGCGGGTCACCATGTCCTCGGCCAAGTCGGTCAACGTCCATATGAAGGCCGGGATCAGGGACACGCGGAAGCTGATCGGGGCCAGGTCGGCTGTCCTGGCCGGCTCCGGTCCGGCTCCCGTCGGATGGAACCTCCCCTACGCGCAGCCGAACGGGAAGCTGATGCTCCGTACGGTGCTGCGCCAGGACCACGTCGAGTCGACCGCCGTCGAGGTCGACGAACATGGGATCACCCTCAGCGGTGTGCTCTGCGGGAGGGCCCGGGTGGAGCCCGGCGCGCTCTTCGTGGTCAGCAGGCGCGGACCGCACTCGGCCAATTTCACCGTGCCCGTCCAGGTGCTCGCGGACAACGCGTTCCGTGCCCGGGTGCCGGTCCGCAAGGTGGTGGACCACCGTCTCGACCGTTGGGAGGACTGGGACTGGTGGCTCCAGCCCTCTCCGGACAACTGGCGCAAATTCCGTGTGTGCCACCTCCTGGAGGACTTCCCCGACGTCAAGGGCGCGTTCGTGTATCCCGCCGTGCCGGTCGTGGGTGACGAGACATCGGAATTCGTGTGCGTCCACCCGGCCAAGCCCGTCCAGGTACGCCCCTACTGCTCAGCGTCAGGGGCCATGGCCATGAACGTCGTCGACCGCTAGAACTCCTTGAATGGGGATAAAATGAACCGCACTATATTTGTCCTCGGGGATTCCGTTCCGGCGCCGCGCACGGACGAAGAGGCCCCGATGGCGGGCTGGGGGCAGAAGATACAGGAACTGCTCGTCGGCCCGATCGAAGTCGCGAACTACGCGCGCAGCGCGATGACCACGCGCAAGTACTACACCGAGCGGTTCGCGGGGCTGCTCAACCGCATGAAGCCGGGAGACGTCGTTCTCCTCGGGTTCGGCGGCGTGGACCACATGATCCACAACGGCATGCGCTACGTCCCGGTACCGGAGTACCAGGAACTTCTCGGACTCTTCACCGAGTACATCCGGAGCGAGGGCGGGGTGCCGGTCATGGTCACCCCCACCGCGCGCTACGCCTTCTCACCGACCGGCGAGGTGAAGAACACCCGGGGCGAGTACCCGCGTGCCATGGCGGAGACCGCCGCCGCCCTCGGCGTCCCCCTGATCGACCTCACCGGCATCACGATGAGCCTCTGGTCCAGGATCGGCCCGACCCGGCTGCGCCAGTACTTCTGCTGGGTGGACGCGGGTGAGCACCCCCTGCACCCGGACGGCAACATCGACTCCAGCCACCTGAACCATCCCGGGGCCTACGAGGTCGCCAGGCTGGTCGTCGCCGGTCTGGTGGAACGGTCCGTGCTCACCCGGGCCGATGTCGACATAGCGGCTCTCATGGAACCCGAGGGACTGCCCCCGGTCTCCCACGAGTTCACCGTCCAGTCGCCCGAGTCGGCCCTGAACTACGGGATGGTCACCGGCGAAGCACCCGGCTTCGCCCGGCCCGTCGCGGGCGCCACCGTGGGTCCCATGACCAAGTTCTCGGGCACCGCCCCGCCCGGCACGGACTACCTGCTCTTCTTCGAGCAGGGCCGGTACATCGGTGGAACCGGTGTGGGCGCCGCGGGCCAGTGGCTGTGGCGCCGTGCGGTCGAGTGGACCCCGGGCGAACACGTCATCCATTGCGTGGGGCTCCGGGCGGACGGATGTTCTCCGACGGCCGAGCAGCACTTCCAGGTGATCGCCGGGGTGTCGCCCGCCGTCATCACCGCGCCGAAGGAGAACAAGTTCGCGGGGCCGAAGGTGCGCTTCGCCGGCCGTACCCAGCCGGGCGCCACCAAGGTCGTGCTCATGGAGGGCGGCCGGCTGATCGGCGCGACCGCCGTCGACGAGAAGGGCGAGTGGCACTTCACCCACGCCCACCGCTGGCGGGCGGGGCACCACGCCGTCGACGTCATCGCGCTGTTCGGGGCGCAGGAGTCCGCCCCCGCCACCGTGCGGTTCAAGGTCGTCGGCATCCCGGAGAACAGCAGCATCCGTACGGCGGGGAGCTCCCGCGAGGACGAATGCGGTGAGACGTGCAACCACAGGCCCTTCACCGGCACATGGTGAAGGACCGGTGCAAGCGAACGGGCCGTACGGGAGTGATCCCGTACGGCCCGTTCCCGGTGAATCCGCGGTTACGCCGGAACGCTCGCCACGCCCGGCGCCAGGAACGGCTTGCCGTTGACCCGCTGGGAGACGCCCTCGCGGTCCAGGTACGGCGTGATGCCGCCCAGGTGGAAGGGCCAGCCCGCGCCCGTGATCAGGCAGAGGTCGATGTCCTGGGGCTCGGCGACGACGCCCTCGGCGAGCATCAGGCCGATCTCCTGCGCCACCGCGTCCAGGACGCGGTCGCGGACCTGCTCCTCGGTGAGGACGGTGTCGCCCTGCTTGAGGAGCGCGGCGACCTCGGGGTCGAGGACCGGTGCACCGGAGTCGTAGACGTAGAAGCCGCGCTTCCCCGCCTTCACGACGGCGGCCAGGTTCTCGGAGACCGTGAAGCGCTCCGGGAAGGCGCGGTTCAGGGTCTCGGAGACGTGCAGGCCGATGGCCGGGCCGACCAGCTCCAGCAGCACCAGCGGGGACATCGGCAGGCCGAGGGGCTCGATGGCCTTCTCCGCCGTCTCGACCGGGGTGCCCTCGTCGATGATGTTCTGGATCTCGCCCATGAAGCGGGTGAGGATGCGGTTGACGACGAACGCCGGGGCGTCCTTCACCAGCACCGCGGTCTTCTTCAACTTGCGGGCGACACCGAAGGCCGTGGCCAGCGAGGCGTCGTCCGTCCGTTCGCCGCGGACGATCTCCAGGAGCGGGAGGATCGCGACCGGGTTGAAGAAGTGGAAGCCGACGACCCGCTCGGGGTGCTTCAGCTTCGACGCCATCTCGGTGACCGAGAGGGACGAGGTGTTCGTGGCGAGGATCGCGTGCGCCGGGGCGACAGCCTCGACCTCCGCGAACACCTTCTGCTTGACGCCGATCTCCTCGAAGACGGCCTCGATGATGAAGTCGGCGTCGGAGAAGCCCTCCGCCTTGTCCAGCACACCGGAGACCAGGGCCTTCAGGCGGTTGGCCTTGTCCTGGTTGATGCGGCCCTTGCCGAGCAGCTTCTCGATCTCGGCGTGGACGTAGCCGACGCCCTTGTCGACGCGCTCCTGGTCGATGTCCGTGAGGACGACCGGGACCTCCAGGCGGCGGAGGAACAGCAGGGCGAGCTGGCTGGCCATCAGGCCCGCGCCCACCACGCCGACCTTGGTGACCGGACGGGCCAGGGCCTTGTCCGGGGCGCCGGCCGGGCGCTTGGCGCGCTTCTGGACCAGGTTGAAGGAGTAGATCCCGGAGCGCAGCTCGCCGCCCATGATCAGGTCCGCGAGAGCCTGGTCCTCGGCGTCGAAGCCGGCGCCCAGGTCACCGCTCTTGGCAGCCGCGATGATCTCCAGCGCGCGGTACGCGGCGGGGGCCGCCCCGTGCACCTTGGAGTCGGCGATGGCCCTGCCGCGGGCGACGGCCTGGTCCCAGGCGTCACCGCGGTCGACCTCGGGACGCTCGACCGCGATCTCGCCCTTGAGGACGGACGCGGTCCAGATCAGCGACTGCTCCAGGAAGTCCGCGCCCTCGAAGATCGCGTCGGCGATCCCGAGCTCGAAGACCTGCTTGCCCTTGAGCTGGCGGTTCTGGTTGAGCGAGTTCTCGATGATCACCGAGACGGCGCGGTCGGCGCCGATCAGGTTGGGAAGCAGCGCGCAGCCGCCCCAGCCGGGGACCAGGCCGAGGAAGACCTCGGGCAGCGAGAACGCGGGCAGCGCGCTGGAGACGGTGCGGTAGGAGCAGTGCAGACCGATCTCCACACCGCCGCCCATGGCCGCGCCGTTGTAGTACGCGAAGGTCGGGACCGCGAGGCCGGAGAGGCGGCGGAAGACGTCGTGGCCGCCCTTGCCGATGGCCAGCGCGTCCTTGTGCTCCTTGAGGAGCTCGACGCCCTTGAGGTCCGCGCCGACGGCGAAGATGAACGGCTTGCCGGTGACACCGACACCGGTGATGGAGCCCTCGGAGGCCTCCTTCTCGACCTGGTCGATGGCGGCGTTCAGGTTCGCCAGCGACTGCGGGCCGATGGTGGTCGGCTTGGTGTGGTCGAAGCCGTTGTCCAGCGTGATGAGCGCGAAGCGCCCCGCGCCGCCGGGCAGGTCGAGGTGGCGTACGTGCGCCTGCGTGACGACCTCACCCGGGAACAGCTCGGCCGCGCCCTTCAGAAGCTCAGTGGTGGAGCTCACTTGTTGCCTCCGTTGAAGTTCGGGTTCTCCCAGACGACCGTCGCGCCCATGCCGAAGCCGACGCACATGGTCGTCAGGCCGTAGCGGACCTCCGGCTGCTCCTCGAACTGGCGGGCCAGCTGAGTCATCAGGCGGACGCCGGAGGAGGCGAGCGGGTGACCGTAGGCGATCGCGCCGCCGTACTGGTTGACGCGCTGGTCGTCGTCGGCGATGCCGTAGTGCTCCAGGAAGGCCAGCACCTGCACGGCGAAGGCCTCGTTGATCTCGAAGAGACCGATGTCGCCGATGGAGAGGCCGGCCTTGGCCAGGGCCTTCTCCGTCGCCGGGATCGGGCCGTAGCCCATGACCTCGGGCTCGACACCCGCGAAGGCGTAGGACACGAGGCGCATCTTGACCGGGAGGCCCAGCTCGCGGGCGGTCTCCTCGGACGCGAGCAGTGAGGCGGTGGCGCCGTCGTTGAGCCCCGCAGCGTTACCGGCCGTCACGCGGCCGTGGGCGCGGAAGGGCGTCTTCAGACCGGCCAGCGACTCCAGCGTGGTGCCGGGGCGCATCGGCTCGTCGGCGGTGACCAGGCCCCAGCCCGTCTCGCCCGCCTCCGCGTTGGTGCGGCGCACGGAGACCGGCACCAGGTCCTGCTGGATCTTGCCGTTGGCGTACGCCTTGGCGGCCTTCTCCTGCGAGCGGACCGCGTACTCGTCGGCGCGCTGCTTGGTGATCGAGGGGTACCTGTCGTGCAGGTTCTCCGCGGTCATGCCCATGAAGAGGGCGGACTCGTCGACCAGCTTCTCCGAGACGAGGCGCGGGTTCGGGTCCACGCTCTCGCCCATCGGGTGGCGGCCCATGTGCTCGACACCGCCGGCGATGACGACGTCGTACGCGCCGAAGGCGATGGAGCCGGCCGTCGAGGTGACGGCGGTCAGGGCGCCCGCACACATGCGGTCGATGGAGTAGCCGGGCACCGACTGCGGCAGACCGGCCAGGATTCCGGCGGTACGCCCGAGGGTGAGGCCCTGGTCGCCGATCTGCGTGGTCGCGGCGATGGCGACCTCGTCGATCTTCGCGGGGTCCAGGTCCGGGTTGCGGCGCAGCAGCTCCCGGATGGCCTTCACGACGAGATCGTCGGCGCGGGTCTCGTGGTAGATGCCCTTCGGGCCCGCTTTGCCGAACGGGGTGCGGACGCCGTCGACGAAGACGACGTCCCGGATGGTACGAGGCACGGTGGCTCTCCTCCAGGGTGCGGGATGGCACTGCTGCGGGCGCACGCATCGGCGCGCCACGCCCCTCATGCTACTTGCGGGTAACCAGACTGCCCACCCCCCACCACCGGAGCGGTGAACGTCACACGGGACGGGGTCGCCGCAGGCGCCCGGGAGCGGGTGGGGAACTGGCGTGAATTCGATCCTCGCCGATGGGTGGGGGAGCGGCCTGGTCCCGACACGCGTGTGCCCCCTGCCGGACCGGCAGGGGGCACACGCGGTGGGACGGAGGAGGTCAGGCGCTGGCGTCCAGGGCGCGCAGCAGCAGAGGGCCGACCTGCTCGATCTGCCAGCGCCGCGCGCCGTACCCCGCGAGTGCGGTCTCGACCGCGCCCGGGGTCAGGTGCTTGGGCGGCTCCCAGCAGACCCGGCGCACGGTGTCCGGGGTGATCAGGTTCTCCTGCGGCATGTGCAGCCGCTCGGCGAGCTCCGAGACGGACGCGCGGGCGGCCGAGAGACGGGCCGCGGCGGCCGGGTCCTTGTCCGCCCACGAGCGGGGCGGCGGCGGTCCGGCCGGCTGCTGGCCGGGCTGCGGCAGCTCCGACTCGGGCAGCCCCCTGGCCCGGTCGACGGCGGCCTGCCACTGCTCCAGCTGACGGCGGCCCATACGGTGGCCGAAGCCGGGCAGCGCGGTCAGGGCCTGCACGTTCACCGGCAGCGCCAGGGCCGCCTCGATGATCGCGGCGTCGCCGAGCACCTTGCCGGGCGAGATGTCACGGCGCTGCGCCACCTGGTCGCGGGTGGTCCACAGCTCCCGTACGACGGCGATCTGACGGCGGCGGCGCACCTTGTGCATGCCGGAGGTCCGGCGCCAGGGGTCCTTGCGCGGGGGAGCGGGCGGCGCCGACGCGATGGCGGCGAACTCCTCCAGCGCCCACTCCAGCTTGCCCTGCCGGTCGAGCTCCTCCTCCAGGGCGTTGCGCAGGTCGACCAGCAGCTCGACGTCGAGCGCGGCGTAGCGCAGCCAGGGGTCGGGCAGCGGGCGGGTGGACCAGTCGACCGCGGAGTGGCCCTTCTCCAGGGCGTAACCGAGGACGTTCTCCACGATGGCGCCCAGCCCGACGCGCGGGAATCCCGCCAGCCGTCCGGCGAGCTCCGTATCGAAGAGCGACGTCGGGGTCATGCCTATGTCGCGCAGGCAGGGCAGGTCCTGGGTGGCCGCGTGCAGGATCCACTCGGCTCCGGTGAGCGCCTCGCCGAGACCGGAGAGGTCGGGGCAGCCGACCGGGTCGATCAGCGCGCTGCCGGCGCCCTCGCGGCGCAGCTGCACGAGATAGGCGCGCTGGCCGTATCGGTAGCCGGACGCGCGCTCGGCATCGACGGCGACGGGGCCGGTGCCCGCGGCGAAGTCCGCGATCACCCGGGCCAGCGCGTCGTCGGTCGCCACCACCGGGGGGATGCCCTCGCGCGGTTCGAGCAAGGGGATCGGCGCCGGGGCGACGTCGTCCGGGGGAGCGCCCCCGGTGGTTCGCAGTGAACTGTCTTCTGCGGTCTCTTGGGCGTCGGTCACATGCCAAGGGTATCTGTGTATGCGCGTCGCCCGTCGACGGAACGTTCCGTCGACGGGCGGCCATGCGCGTAAACCGGCCGGTCGCGCATACGCGCAGGTGCCGGTGGGGTAGGGGGTCAGTGGATGATGCCCGTCCGCAGGGCGACGGCGACCATTCCGGCGCGGTCTCCGGTGCCGAGCTTGCGGGCGATGCGGGCGAGGTGGCTCTTGACGGTGAGTGCGGAGAGGCCCATCGAGACGCCGATGGCCTTGTTGGACTGGCCCTCGGCGACCAGGCGGAGCACCTCCACCTCGCGGCCGGAGAGCTCGCGGTAGCCGCCCGGGTGGCTCGGGGAGCCGGGAGGCCTGCGGTGCATACGGGCGGCGTTCGCCCCGATCGGGGCGACACCGGGACGGGTGGGGTGGCCGATGTTGGTACGGGTGCCGGTGACGACATAGCCCTTCACTCCGCCCGCGAGGGCGTTGCGCACCGCGCCGATGTCATCGGCGGCGGAGAGGGCGAGGCCGTTCGGCCAGCCGGCGGCTCGGGTCTCGGACAGCAGGGTCAGCCCGGAACCGTCGGGCAGGTGGACGTCGGCAACGCAGATGTCGCGCGGGTTGCCGACGCGGGGACGGGCCTCCGCGATGGACGACGCCTCGATGACGTCACGAACTCCGAGGGCCCACAGATGGCGGGTGACGGTGGAACGGACGCGCGGGTCGGCCACGACGACCATGGCCGTCGGCTTGTTCGGGCGGTAGGCGACCAGGCTTGCGGGCTGCTCGAGGAGAACGGACACCAGGCCTCCTGGGGAGTGGCGGGACGGGCCGGCTCGGGGATGAAGCCGGGGCGAACCGTGCTTGAAGGGTCATTGACCTCTTCGGCAGCAGGCGCGTCCTCCTTTAGGGGAAGATCACGGATTAGTGAGTAACAATTCGGGCAAATAGGACGCGCGATCGATTGTACGAAAAGAGAGCCGGTCGCTGTGCGACCGGCTCTCCCGAAAGGTCACGCTGTGTCATGGGGCCTGGGGGCCGCGCCGCTGGGGCAGTGTCACCACCGCCGCGTCGGTGGTGCCCGACGGCGGAAGACCGGCGAGCTGGCAGAGCAGATCACCCCACGCGACCAGATGGGCCGCCGTGTCCGGCGCCCCGCCGCGCCCCTCGCGCGGCGTCCATGAGGCACGGATCTCGATCTGCGTCGCCGGACGGCGCGCGCCGAGCGCGCCGAAGTAGTGCGAACCGGCGCGCGTCACGGTGCCACCGGCCTCCCCGTACGACAGGCCGCGGGCGTCCAGCGCACCCGTCAGCCAGGACCAGCACACCTCGGGCAGCAGCGGGTCCGCCGCCATCTCCGGTTCCAGCTCCGCCCGCACGAGCGTCACCAGACGGAAGGTGCCCTGCCAGGCGTCGTGCCCGGACGGGTCGTGCAGGAGCACCAGGCGCCCGTCGGCCAGATCGTCCTCGCCGTCCACCACGGCTGCTTCCAGGGCGTACGCGTGCGGGGCGAGCCGTTGCGGCGGACGTGTGGGCTCGACCTCCAGTTCGGGGCGGAGACGGGCGGACCGCAGCGCGTCGACCGCCGACCGGAACGCCGGCGGGACTGTTTCGCCCTCCGCACTCTCCTCGCTGTCAATGCCATCGGAATGATCGGAATACTGTCCCTGAGCCGGAGCCATGCGGGGAAGAGTAGGCGGAACCGGAGCCCCGTGCAGGGAGGGACACCCATGCGGGGTCCGGCTCGTTGCCGCTCCGTGCGAAGATTCTGTGCGTGAGTGCCAACGACCTTCCCCAAGAGCTCAGCTCCGTCCGATCGGGGGAGGGCCCGTCCTCGGGCCTGCCAGTGACCCCCGCCACCCATGACTCGGCGTTCCTGAAGGCCTGCCGCCGCGAGCCGGTGCCGCACACCCCGGTCTGGTTCATGCGTCAGGCGGGGCGGTCGCTGCCCGAGTACCTGAAGGTCCGCGAGGGCATCGCGATGCTGGACTCCTGCATGATGCCGGAGCTGGTCACCGAGATCACGCTGCAGCCCGTGCGCCGCCACAAGGTCGACGCCGCGATCTACTTCAGCGACATCGTCGTGCCCCTCAAGGCCATCGGCATCGACCTCGACATCAAGCCCGGCGTCGGCCCGGTGATCGCCGAGCCGATCCGCACCCGCGCCGACCTGGCCCGGCTGCGCGACCTCACGCCCGAGGACGTCCCGTACGTCACCGAGGCCTTCGGGATGCTCACCAGGGAGCTCGGCTCCACCCCGCTGATCGGATTCGCCGGTGCGCCGTTCACCCTGGCGAGCTATCTCGTGGAGGGCGGCCCGTCCCGCAACCACGAGCGCACCAAGGCCATGATGTACGGCGACCCGGAGCTCTGGGCCGACCTGCTCGACCGCCTCGCCGAGATCACCGGCGCCTTCCTGAAGGTCCAGATCGAGGCCGGAGCCTCCGCGGTCCAGCTCTTCGACTCCTGGGTCGGCGCCCTGGCCCCGGCCGACTACCGCCGCTCGGTGATGCCCGCCTCCGCGAAGGTCTTCGACGCCGTCGCGCCGTACGGCGTCCCGCGCATCCACTTCGGCGTCGGCACCAGCGAGCTGCTCGGCCTGATGGGCGAGGCCGGCGCGGACGTCGTCGGTGTGGACTGGCGCATCCCGATGGACGAGGGCGCCCGCCGGGTCGGCCCCGGCAAGGCGCTCCAGGGCAACCTCGACCCGGCGGTGCTCTTCGCGCCGACCGAGGCGGTCGAGGCGAAGACCCGCGAGGTGCTCGACGCCGCCGCCGGGCTGGAGGGCCACATCTTCAACCTCGGGCACGGCGTCCTGCCGTCCACCGACCCGGACGCCCTGACCCGCCTCGTGCAGTACGTCCACGAGCAGACGGCCCGTTAGTCAGACGTCCTCCCGGAGGCTCGCCCGCACCGCCGACACGGCCTTGCGGGCGGCCACCAGGACCGGGTCCCAGACCGGCGAGAACGGCGGGGCGTAGCCGAGGTCCAGTGCCGTCATGGCCTCCACCGTCATCCCGGCGGTGAGCGCCACGGCGGCGACGTCCACACGCTTCGCCGCCCCCTCGCGGCCCACGATCTGCACGCCCAGCAGCCTGCCGGTGCGGTACTCCGCGAGCATCTTCACCGTCATCGGCTTCGCCCCCGGGTAGTAGCCGGCGCGGCCCGTCGACTCGATCGTCGCCGTGACGTAGCGCAGCCCGACCGCCCGCGCGTCCTTCTCGCGCAGCCCGGTCCTGGCGATCTCCAGGTCGCAGACCTTGCTCACCGCTGTACCGACCACGCCGGGGAATGTGCCGTAGCCCCCGCCGACGTTGGACCCGATGATCTGGCCGTGCTTGTTGGCGTGCGTGCCGAGCGCGATGTGCCGGGTGCGGCCCGCGACGAGATCCAGGACCTCCACGCAGTCGCCGCCCGCCCAGATGTCCTCCTGCCCCACTACCCGCATCGACAGGTCCGTCAGGAGCCCGCCGTGCGGTCCCAGCGGCAGCCCCGCCGCACGGGCCAGGGCGGTCTCCGGCTCGACGCCGATGCCGAGCACCACGACATCCGCGGGGTACGTCCCGCCGTCCGTGACGACGCCCGTGGCCCGGCCGTCCCGGCCGGTGGTGATCCGGGTGACCGCGGCGCCGTTGACGGTGGTGATGCCCAGCCCGTCCATCGCGTCGTGGACCAGCCGCCCCATGTCCGGGTCGAGCGTCGCCATGGGCTGCGCTCCGCGGTTGAGCACCGTCACCTCGAAGCCGCGCTTGAGCATCGCCTCGGCCATCTCGACGCCGATGTAGCCCGCGCCCACGACGACGGCCCGGCGCCCCGGGGCCCGGTCCAGCGACTCCAGGAGCGCCTGGCCGTCACCCAGGGTCTGCACGCCGTGGACACCCGGGGCGTCGATCCCGGGCAGCGCGGGACGGACCGGCCGGGCACCGGTGGCGATCACCAGCTTGTCGAAGCCCGTCCAGTACGTCGCACCGCTCTCCCGGTCCAGCGCCCGCACCCGGCGCCCGGCCACATCGATCTCCGTCACCTCGGTGCGGGTGCGCAGATCGATGGAACGGGCCCGGTGCTCCTCGGGCGTACGGGCGATCAGGTCGTCCCGCCGCTCCACGTCACCGCTCACCCAGTACGGGATGCCGCAGGCGGAGTACGACGTGTAGTGGCCGCGCTCGAAGGCCACGATGCTCAGCTCGTCGGGCCCCTTGAGCCTGCGGGCCTGCGACGCGGCGGACATGCCCGCCGCGTCGCCCCCGACGATCACCAGTCGTTCCGCAGCCATAACGGGTCCCTTCGCCGCCGTGTGCAGGTCGGGGGCCCACGCTACGGCGACTACGGGGCCGACGGGGCCTCCGGGGCCCCGGACGGCTCCTGGGGTGCCCTGCGGCGCCGTGGCAGCCTGCCGCGCAGCAGACGCCACAGGACCACGAGCACCGCCAGCGCGGCCAGGAACGGTGCCGCGGCACCGACCGCCACCGCGATCCACCGCAGCGTCGTCACGAAGGCGTCCCAGCCGCCCGCCAGCGCGTCCAGGAAGCCCGGGTCCTCGTCCGACGCGTCCTCGTCCTCCTCGTACGGTTCGCTGAGGTCGAGGGTGATCGTCGCCAGCGAGGTGCGGTCCTTCAGCGACGCCTGCTGGGCGAGCAGGGACTCCAGGTCGGCCTGCCGGCTGCTCAGTTCGCCTTCCAGCGCCACCACATCGGTGAGCTTCCCGGCCTTGTCCATCAGGTCCCGGACCCGGGTGACGCTCGCGCGCTGGGTGGCGATCCGGCTGTCGACGTCGACGACCTCTCCCGTGACGTCCTTGGCGTTCGACGTGCGGGAGAGCAGCTTCCCCGACCCCGCGAGGCCGCGCAGCACCTCGTCGTAGCTCGCCTGGGGCACGCGCAGCACGAGGGTGGACACCTCGTGGGTGTCGTCGAGCCGCTCGGTCGTCTCGTCCGCGACGAGCCCCCCGGCGCCCTCCGCCGCCGCCCGGGCGGCGGCGACCGCCTTCGGCACGCTCTTCACCTCGACGGTGAGCGTGGCCGTCCGGATGACATGGACCGCGACCTCGGAGCCCGGCTCGGGCGCCGCCGAGGCGCCGTCGTCCCTTTTGCCCCCTGCCTGTTCACCGACCCCCTCCGAGCCGGCCGCGGCCTTGCTGTCGGACGCGGCTTTCGCCCCGTCCGAAGCGCTCTCCGAGTTCGCTCCGCACGCACCGGTGGCGAGGAGCGCCACGAGCAGTGCGGCGGCCGCGAGCGCACGCGGGCGGCGCGGACCGGAGCGGGCGGGTGGATGACTGTCCGTGTGGCGTTCGTATCGCATTGCGCGTCCCCCCAAGGGCCGTTGTCGATGGTGCCGGTTCGACGTGCGGTGCCCCTGCGCGGGTTGCCTGCCAGCGGTTTCGAAGTGGTCACGTTCGGGACTCGGTCCGGGTTTGAGAGAGTGGACCCATGCAGCGTCCTCTTCAGCGCGACACCACACGTACGGGCCATGCCGTCGTCATCGGCGGTGGCATCGCCGGACTCGCCGCCGCCCACCGGCTGTTGGCCTCGGGGCTCCGGGTCACGGTCCTGGAGGCGACCGAGCGGCTCGGCGGCAAGCTGATGACCGGTGAGATCGCGGGCACCCGGGTCGACCTCGGCGCCGAGTCGATGCTCGCGCGGCGGCCCGAAGCGGTCGGGCTGGCCACCGACGTGGGGCTCGGCGACCGGCTCCAGCCGCCCGCCACCGCCACCGCGTCGGTCTGGACCCGCGACGCCCTGCGCCCCATGCCCAAGGGCCATGTGATGGGCGTGCCCGGCGACCCGGAGGCCCTCAGCGGGGTCCTCTCCGCCGAGGGGCTGGCCAGGATCGCCGAGGAGCGCGACCTCACCCCGACCGCCGTCGGCGACGACGTCTCGGTCGGCAGTTACGTCGCCGACCGGCTCGGCCGCGAGGTCGTCGACCGGCTCGTGGAGCCGCTGCTCGGCGGGGTGTACGCGGGCGACGCCTACCGGATCTCGATGCGCGCCGCCGTGCCGCAGCTCTTCGAGGCCGTGAAGGAGGGCGGCCCGCTCCTCGACGGCGTACGCCGCATCCAGGAGCGGGCCGCCGCCCGGCAGCAGACCGGACCGGTCTTCCAGGGCATCGAGGGGGGCATCGGCACCCTGCCCGGCGCGGTCGCCGACGCCGTACGGGCGGGGGGCGGGGAGATCCTCACCGAGACCCCGGTGCTCGGCCTGACCCGCTCCGCCGAGGGCTGGGACGTGCGCACCGACACCCGGGTGATCGCCGCCGACGCCGTCGTCCTGGCCACGCCCGCCTGGTCCGCCTCCACGCTGCTCGCCGCCGAGTGCCCGGCCGCCTCCGTCGAGCTGGCCTCCGTCGAGTACGCCTCGATGGCCCTGGTCACCATGGCCTTCCGGCGCTCGGCCGTCGAGGGGACCGAAGCGCTCGGGGGCCGCTCCGGATTCCTCGTACCGCCGGTCGACGGGCGCACGATCAAGGCCGCCACCTTCTCCAGCAACAAGTGGCAGTGGGTCGCCGACGCCGCCCTGGACCTCTTCGTGCTGCGCACGTCCGTCGGCCGCTACGGCGAGGAGGAGCACCTGCACCGCGAGGACTCCGAGCTCGTCGCCGCGTCCCTGGGGGACCTCACCGCCGCGACGGGGCTGAGGGCCGAGCCCGTGGACACCGAGGTCACGCGCTGGATCGGCGGGCTGCCCCAGTACCCCGTGGGCCATCTCGGCAGGGTCGCCCGCATCCGTGACGAGGTCGCCAAGCTGCCGGGTCTGAGGGTCTGCGGAGCGGTGTACGACGGGGTCGGAATCCCCGGCTGCGTCGCGAGCGCCCACCGGGCGGCGGACGAGATCGTGGCAGGCCTGGCGGGGGCGGGCACGGGGGAGATCGACAACACGCCGACCCGGGTTCGGGGCACCGGGAGCGAGGCGGGACAATAGCCGTATGAGTGCGCCAGAAAAGCTTCCGAACGCAGGCAAGAAGGCCAAGGACCTCAACGAGGTCATCCGCTACACCCTGTGGTCCGTCTTCAGGCTGAAGGACGTCCTTCCCGTCGACCGCGCCGGTTACGCCGACGAGGTCCAGGAGCTGTTCGACCAGCTCGCGGCCAAGGACGTCACGGTCCGGGGCACCTACGACGTGTCCGGTCTGCGGGCCGACGCCGATCTGATGATCTGGTGGCACGCGGAGACCTCCGACGAGCTCCAGGAGGCATACAACCTCTTCCGGCGCACCAAGCTGGGCCGCGCCCTGGAGCCGGTCTGGTCGAACATGGCGCTGCACCGGCCCGCCGAGTTCAACAAGTCGCACGTGCCGGCCTTCCTGGCCGACGAGACGCCGCGCGACTACATCAGCGTGTACCCCTTCGTGCGCAGCTACGACTGGTACCTCCTGCCGGACGAGGACCGCCGCCGCATGCTCGCGGACCACGGCAAGATGGCCCGCGGCTACCCCGACGTGCGCGCCAACACCGTCGCCTCCTTCTCGCTCGGCGACTACGAGTGGATCCTCGCGTTCGAGGCGGACGAGCTGTACCGCATCGTCGACCTGATGCGTCACCTGCGGGCGTCCGAGGCGCGGCTGCACGTGCGCGAGGAGGTCCCGTTCTACACGGGGCGCAGGAAGTCCCTCGCAGACTTGGTGGCCGGACTCGCATAGCCAGCGTTTCCGGTCATCCCGACCCGGAAGATCAGTTGGCGGGCAACGGCGCGTGTGACGCCGCCCGTCGTTCCAGCGACACCGGGTCAGGTGCGGGGTGCACATCGGCCGACGGCCGGCGAACCGTCGCGGCCCGCGGGGGAGTCAGCCATTCCTCTCCGCGGACCGCCGCTTCTCGCCGTGTCCGGCCGGTGTGCCCCGCGCCGCACAACTGGATAGAACGCCACAAGGGCCGCCCCCGTCGGGCGGCCCTTGTGGCGTACGGCCCGTCCGTGTGCCGCCTGTTCGTGTTCCGCCGGTGTGTCCGGTCCCGCCGCGCGTCCCGCCGCGGCCCGGGGTGTCAGCCGCCGGTACGGGCCCCGCTCAGCAGGGCGGCCCGCAGTGCCGGGTCCTCCACGGCGCCCACGCCCCGCACCGCCACCGCCGCCAGCAGGTCGCGGTCCGCGCCGCGCTCCGGGGCGGGCAGGGAGTCGAGCCAGCGCTGCCCGGACGGGGAGGCCCACGGGCTGTACGGATGGTTCTCCACCCGCGCGATGGCGAGGCAGCCCAGCGTCAGCACCAGCGGCAGCCCGAACCAGGCGGCGACCGGGCCCGCGTAACCCGTCTCCTGACCCGGCATCAGCATGGCGAGCACCGCCAGGACGACCACCAGAACGGCCGCGCCCCGCACGGCGCGAACGGCCGATTCCAGGTTCGTCCGGGTGCCGTGCGGCACGGCGAGACCCGCGGCCACGAGGCGGTCGGCGAGGGAGCGTACGGCGTCGGCCGCCGCGGCGGCGGCCCGTATCGGCGCTATCCGCGACTGCCCCTCGGGGCCGATCGCGCGGATCACCGTGCGTTCCACCTCGTCCCTGCCCTCCGGGTCGACGACCGTCGCCCAGCCGGTGTGCGCGAGCAGCAGCCTGCGCCGCAGGTGCATGGAGACCAGGGCCAGGTCGGCGACCCGGTGCGGGCCGCCGGCCAGGAACGCCGTCTCGTACAGGTTGAGTTCATGGGAGGCGGGCGCCCGCGCGGCATCGGGGGGCCGCACGGCGGCGCCCGCGGTGACGAGGCAGAGCCGGATGCAGGAGATGGCGGCCGCGCCCCACGCGACCAGAAGAAGCAAGACCCAGAGCATGGCCGTGTTCTATGCGACGCCGGTGGGGGAGCGCCATGCCCTGTTCACGATATGGACGCATCTCGGTCACAGGCGGTCATCGGTGGCCGAATCCATACGCCTGCCGACCGCTGTCCTGAGCGGCCCCGGGACTCAGGAACTGCTGCCGCAGCTGGAACCGCCGCCGCAGCTGGAACCGCCGCCGCAGCTGGACCCGCTGCTGCAACTGGACCCGCTGCTGCTGCTGCCGCAACTCGATCCGCTGCTGCCACAGCTCGACCCCGAGCCGCAGGAGGACCGGGAGCCGCACGAGTCGCCGCCCCCGCCGCTCGAACTCCCGCAGCTTCCGCCGCCCGGGCTCACCCCGGCGCACCACACCGGCACGAACGCGGTGGCCGTGGCGCCCGTCGTGTACGGGGCGGACGACGAGGTGCTCCGGCCGGCCCGCTGCCTGGCGGCGGCCGTCAACTGTCCCTGGAGCTCGGGGTCCGGGAGCGCGCGCAGCCCTTGGACGGCCACCAGGTGGGCGGGGTCGGTCACTTGGGCGTTGTCGTTCCGGAAGGCGTCCAGGGCGCTGCGCCCTGCCTGTGTGATCCGCCGCAGGGTCGCCGCCGCCGCGAAGAATCCGATGATGCTCCCGGCGATGATCGCGGGCAGCACCTTGACGACGAACGGGAACGGTATGTCCCCGAAACCCGCGTGCGAGACGGACTGCACCACGGTGATGACCAGGGCGACGGGGAGGAGCACCGTGCAGGTGACCCCCTGGGTCATCGCCCACCGGCGCCTGTCCCGGCTCTCGTCCGGTGCGACCAGCAGCCCGCGGGCCGCGAGCCCGTCGCCGATCTCCTGCACCGCCTGATGCCGCATCACGGCCAGGCGCAGCGTGTGCAGGGCCCCGCTCGGGGCGGCGGCCAGCTCCTGGAGGACGGCGCGCTCCACCGGGTCACGGGCCTCCTCCCTGTACACGGCGACGATCCCCGGCCCTCCGACGGCCAGGCGGCCGTCCATGTGCATGGCCGTGAGCGTGCTGTCGACGACCCTGGCCGGGCCTCCGGCGAGGAAGGCGGCCTCGGCGCGGTCGTGCACCCGGTGGCCCTCGCCCGAGGGCCGGCCGGCCCTGCGGACGGCGAGGAGCAGGAGCGTCGAGGAGACCGCCACGGCGAGGTTCAGCAGGACGGCGAGCGTGTTCATCGGGGTCACCTTCCCAGGAGGGCGGTACGGGCGGCGTGGACCAGGCGGGAGCTCCGGCGCGGCGGGCGCGGTGCGGCGCGCTCCTGCCACCAGCGGGTCAGCCGGCGCCGGGCGGCTTCGTCGGCCGGTCGGCCGCCGATCAGCAGGTGCTCGGCGAAGTCGAGGGCGTCGCGGCGGTAACCGGCGGACATCGGCCGGTTCCTGGCGTACGCGAGGAACTCCCGCCGGTATTCCGAGCCGATGATCCCGGGCAGCTCGGGTGCCACCCTGGCCACGACATCGGCACGCTTCGCGGCCAGGGCGCGGCTCTGCACCCCGAGGCGGCGGCGGTCGAAGCCGTCCGGGACAGGCGTCCCCGCCACGAGCGAGGAGAGCAGCGCGGTCTGCGCCAGGGCGGCCCGGTCACGGGCCCCCGCCGCGCGGCCCGCGGGCTCCTCGGGCGGCGCGGGGCGCGACCGGCCGGCCGCCGGGGCGGAGACCGCCGCGTCCAGCGTGGCGCGGATCGCCGTCAGTTCACCTGCCAGCTCGGCGGCCGGCGGGAAGTCGTCGTCGCGCTCCAGCAGGACCCCGGGCGGGTCGACGCGGGAGCGCAGCTCGCTCAGCACGTCCAGGACGGGACGCGTGACGGGATGGGCGTGCGTGTCGTGCCAGACGCCGTCCTTCTCGACGCCGCCCGCCACATGGACGTACGCGATGGCCTCCACCGGCAGTTCGTCGAGCGCGGTCGCGGGGTCCTCGCCGCGGTTGACGTGGTTGGTGTGCAGATTGGCGACGTCGATCAGCAGGCGTACGCCGGTGCGCTCGACCAGCTCCGCCAGGAACTGGCCCTCGGTCAGCTCCTCGCCGGGCCAGGAGATCAGCGCGGCGATGTTCTCCAGGGCCAGCGGCACGGGCAGCGAGTCCTGCGCGATCCGCACGTTCTCGCAGAGCACCTCCAGCGCGTCCCAGGTCCGGGGTACCGGCAGCAGATGGCCCGCCTCCAGTACGGGCGAGCCGATGGCCGGCCCTCCGGCCCGTACGAAGGCGATGTGCTCCGTCACCAGCGGTGCGCCCAGCAGGGCGGCCCGCGCG
Organism: Streptomyces sp. NPDC002125; assembly: GCF_053593715.1. Classification (NCBI taxonomy): domain Bacteria; kingdom Bacillati; phylum Actinomycetota; class Actinomycetes; order Kitasatosporales; family Streptomycetaceae; genus Streptomyces; species Streptomyces sp. NPDC002125. The sequence goes on from NZ_JBSFDD010000007.1 coordinate 36,031, forward strand.
GCGAGCCCGGCAAGGCGGCCGGGGTCGGGGCGGTCGGCGCCGCCCAGCCCCAGCGAGACGCCGTGCGGGACGACGGTCACGCCGCGCTCCCGGAGGCGTTCGAGGGGCGCGGGGAGATGGTCCGCGCAGATGTTCTCCGCCACCGCCTCGACCCAGTCGATCCCCGGCAGGGCCTCGACGGCGTCCGCGATCTCCGGCCGCCAGCCGATCCCGATTCCCAGCTTCATGGTGTCTCCTCCCCCTCGTGCAGGGGTCATGGCCCCGCCGCGCGGCGGCGAATCCGAAAGGGGGGACGTTCAGAGCTGAATTTGAGGTTCCCGACGCGCTCAAAGGCCCCCGTTATCCGATCGTGATATCCGGGGCCGAGGTGCGGTCACCGCGCCGACCTGCGGAAACGCGGTGCCGGGAAGATATATCGACGAGCCGGACACTCCGGATTAAATCCTTGGTCCGTTGACGGAGATCAACAGCCGTTCCCATGCTGACCGGCATGCCATCCAAGGACGGCCCCACGGCACGAGCCGAGCGGGGCGCGACGAACAGCACCGAACACCCCCAGCACCTCGGCCGGCGGTCCCTGCTGGCCCGCGCCGCAGGCGTGGCCGGAGCGGCGGCCCTGCCCGCCCTCGCCGTTCCGGGCGCGCAGGCGTCGGCCGCACCGGCCGTCCCGCCGGGTACCGCACCGGCCGCCGCGGCGCCGGCCTCCGCCCGGGCGAAGCGGCGGTACCCCCAGAACTGGCCCGATCCCGCGCCCTACGGTGTGGCCGACGCCCGGCAGGACCTGTGGCCCCGCGAGGACAACTCCTTCGTGCTCCCGCTGGAGCTGCGCCCCCGTGACAGGGAGCGCGGAGTGGTGTGGATGCGGGACACGTACGTCAACTGCTTCGTCGTGGACGGGCGTCCGCTCTACGTGGCCACGGGCACCACCCGGGTGCCCGGGCTCGAAGCGGCCGGTCCGTGGAACGACGGCATCTTCGTCTGGACGGCCCGCTCCATCGAGGGGCCATGGAAGCTGGCCGACACGACCGGAATCAGGCCGGGCGCGGAGAAGGGCAAGGTGTGGTCGCCCGAGTTCACCGACGAGAACAGGCCGGGCCGCACGGTCGTCGCCCCCTGGCAGGAGTACTGGTACGACGAGCGGTTCGGCAAGCGCGGCCAGGCGTGGGCCCCGGAACTGCACCTCTTCCGGGGAAAGTGGTACCTCGTCGCCTGCATGGGGGACCACTCCGCGAAGGTGGGCTCCTTCATGCTGGTGAGTGAGGGCGGGGTCGAGGGCCCGTACAGGCTCGTCGAGGGCAACCTGGAGAAGCCCTTCGGCGATTCCTTCATCGGGGGCCCGTCCTTCATCGAGCCGGGCGCCTACCACCACATCGACGGCGGCCTCTACACGGAGGACGACGACGCGTGGCTCGTGCTGCACAACAACCTGTACGCGAAGTTCCGCGACGACATGGAGGACATCGTCACCACGACGGATCTCCCCGTGTTCCGGCAGACCCCCTACGCGCCCGAGCCGTACCTCGAAGGCGCGTACGTGTTCAAGTACGGCGGGAAGTACTTCCTCCTGCACGCCGCCTGGGACCGCACGTCGGTCGACGCCGACGGAACCCCGCGCCACGCCTATGTCCCGGCGGGCACCGGCCGTGTGCAGTACCAGTACGACGCGGTCGCCGCCGTCTCGGACAGCTTCGAGGGCCCGTACTCCGAGCGCTGGACCGTCGGTGTCGGCGCGGGCCACAACAACCTCTTCGAGGACGCCGACGGCGGCCTGTGGGCGACGTTCTTCCGCAACCCGAACTTCGGCCACTGGTCCAACCCCGCACGCCTCGCCGACTCCGCGGTGCCCGGCGTCGTGCGGGTGGAGTGGACGGGCCCCGAGGGGAACCGCCTGTACGTCCGGCGCCGGGACCGCGACTGATACGCACTCAGGGCAGCGGTGCCATCGTCGGCGGCACCGGGCGGGACGTGAACGACTGGTCGCCGCTCGGTGTCACCGGCACCGGGACCTGCGGAACGCCACCGCCCGAGGACACGGGCGGCCCCGACGGGCTGGCGGTCGACGCACCGGCGGCATCGCGTGCGAGACCGTCGAAGTCGACGAAGCCGGTGCGCTCCAGCATGGTGATGTGGTCGAGCACCGTCTGATTCGCATCGGTGGCCAGCTGCCGGATCAGCGAGTTGCGTGTGGTGTGCCGGACCTGCGCGACCAGGGCGAACACCTTGCCGTGCGCGGCCCGCAGGAGGTTGGCGAACTTCTGCTGGTACTCCTCGCCACTGGCGGCGGTGAGCTCCCCGAGCCAGCCCTGCTGCTGCTCCGTCGGCTGGTTCGGGAGCTCCACCCCGAGCTTGGCGGCCACATCGCGGGCCCGCCGGTCCAGGTCGGTGTGGCCGACGACCAGATGGTCGCCCGCGAGCCTCACCGCCTCGCTCGGCGCGCGCTCGATCGCCTGCTGCCCCGCCGGGAGCTCCCACAGCCCGGCGAGCCGCACCTTGACCAGGAAGTCCCGGTCGGTCGCGGAGAGCGGGCCCCACTGGGTCGCGACGCTGGACGCGTTCAGATTGGCCTCGCCCGTGCCCGAGCGGTCGGCGTACGACCACACGGGGAAGGCGAGCGCGCCCAGCGTGGCGACCAGCGCGGCGATGATGAGGGCCGTTCCGTTGATGCGTCGCAGCAAGATGTCTCCCGGGCCGTTGTGTGACAGCTCGAACCAACCGCCAACCGAGGCGTCGATCAACCTACTTGGCGGTAATGCCGATGCGGCAGTACGGGGAGATACGTATTTCCGCGCAGGGATGTTCAGCCGACGGGCCTCGGTCTTCCGCCGGGCGGCTCGACTGCCCGGCTGTTCAGCGGCGCAGTGCCGGGTGGTCCGCGACGACCGTGCACGAGCCCGGTGCGACCTCGGTGAATCCGGCGTCACGCACCACCGGGAGCCCGCTCGCGGTGAGCTCGCTCCAGCGGGCGGCGTCGGGGGTGGCCACGGAGAGCGGGAAGCCCGCCTCGCGCCACGCCTTGCGCTCCGTCTCCGACAGCTCCCACCAGGCGAGCTGCGCGCCGTGTCCCGCCTGCGCCATCGTCTTGCCCGCCGACATGGTGACCTCAGGATTCAGCCAGAGCACGGGACCCGCCGTGTCGGGCGCGGCCGGAGGCTCGGGGTCGGTCAGGTCCGTGCCCGAGACCTGGAGCTTGGCCAGCTCCTTGGGCCAGCCGTCCAGCGGCACCGGCGGATAGACCCGGACCTCCGCGTGCTCGCCGGTCACCGTGATCCCGGGCAGCGTGGACGCCTTGCGCCACTCCGCGCCGCGCGCCCGCCGCACCACCTTGCGGATCCTGGCGTCCTGCCAGTCGCGCATGGCCTGGGCCCACTCGCCCTCGCCCACACCCTCGTCCTCACCGAGCGAGCGGGGGTCCGAGAGGATCGTGAGCACCGCGCGGGCAGCCGTCACCAGGGCGTCGTTGCGCGCCGGGGGGTCCGTCTTCTCCAGGTGCACCACCAGCGGCAGCACGAACTGGGGGGCCTCGTCACGCGCCGTCGGCTCCGTGCGGAACGGGCTGTCGGCGGGGGCCCCGGACGCTGCGGGGACGGGCTCGGGAATGCTGTCGCTGCTCACGCACTCCAGTCTGCCAGGCCCCTGTGACAACCCGTTCTTGGCGGAGGACCACGCTCCGGGTGAGGATGCACCGCATGAAGAGCGACCTCTTTTCCAGCGAGCACATGGCCCAGCAGGCCACCGCCCCCGGCATGACCCTGCAGAACGCCAAATCGATCAAATACGCCGTCAACGGCGAGATGTACGCACGTCAGGGATCGATGATCGCCTTCCGGGGCAACCTCCAGTTCGAGCGCAAGGGCCAGGGCATAGGCGGGATGCTCAAGCGCGCCGTGACCGGGGAAGGGCTCGCCCTGATGTCGGTCACCGGCCAGGGCGAGGCGTGGTTCGCGCACGAGGCGGCCAGCTGCTTCATCGTGGACATGGAACAGGGCGACGTCCTGACCATCAACGGCCGCAACGTCCTCTGTTTCGACGCGAGCCTGTCCTACGAGATCAAGACCGTGAAGGGCGCCGGAATGACCGGCGGCGGCCTCTTCAACAGCGTCTTCAGCGGATACGGGAAGCTCGGTCTGATCTGCGACGGCCACCCCATAGTGATCCCCGTCACCGCACAGCAGCCGGTGTACGTGGACACGGACGCGGTCGTCGGCTGGAGCGCCCAGCTCTCCACCTCCCTGCACCGCTCGCAGAGCTTCGGCTCGATGGTGCGCGGCGGCTCCGGCGAGGCGGTGCAGCTGATGCTCCAGGGCGAGGGGTTCGTGATCGTACGCCCCAGCGAACTCAAGCAGGAGAAGGCATCGGCCCATTGATCCTGCGGGACGTGGGCCGACGCCACAGCCTGCGCGGACCCTGGGTGCTGCGCGGCGTCGGCCTGGAGCTGCCCGCGCACACCCTGGTCCGGGTCGAGGGCGCCAACGGCTCGGGCAAGTCGACCCTTCTGCGGCTGCTCGCCGGGATCGACGCGCCCACCGAGGGCCGGATCACGGGCCGGCCGCGCACGGCGTACGTCCCCGAGCGCTTCCCGCCGGCGCTGCCGTTCACGGCCGCCGGATACCTCGTCCACATGGGCCGGATCCACGGCCTCGGCGCAGCGGAGGCCGCGGGCCGGGCCGAGGAGTGGCTCACGCGGTTCGGGGCGGCCGGGCACGCCCGCACGCCCCTGGCGGAACTCTCCAAGGGCACCAGCCAGAAGGTTGCCGTCGCCCAGGCGCTCCTGGCGGGCCCGGATCTGCTCGTCCTGGACGAGGCGTGGACCGGCCTGGACGCCGGGGCGCGCGAGGAGCTGGACCGGGCCGTCACCGAGCGGGTCGCCGAGGGTGCCACGGTGGTGTTCGTCGACCACGATCCGCGACGGCTGGCCGGATCGGCCGTCGCGTACCGGCTGGAGGGGCTGACGCTCGCTCCGGTCGGCACGGCGCCGCACCACTTCGGCCCGAGCGTCCGGATCGAGGCGACGGGCCGGGCGTCGGCCCCCCTCCCGGCCGGACTGCCCGGAGCCCTTACTGTCGACCGGGACGCCGGGAACCCTTCCTCGGTCCGCGTCACCACGACCACCGCGCACTCGGACCGCCTGCTGCACGCCCTGCTCACGGCCGACCCGCCCTGGCACATCACGCGGGTCACGCGACTCCCGGAACCGGCCCGGTCCCACGCCTCGGAGAAGGCGGCGGCCATGGACCAGGAGGAGAGCCCGGCCCAGAACGCGCAACAGCCCGCACCAGCCGCCGCACCCGCACCGACCGTCTCTGCGGGACCGACTGTCACACCCGCACCGGCTGCCTCTGCGGGACCGGCTGCCACACCCGCGCCCCGCGCCCACCGTTGGCCCCGCCCGGCCCCCGAGCCCCCGTCCCGGCCCGCCCCCGCACCCCGTACCGCGCTGCGCGTCACCGGCGCGACCGTGCGCTACCAGACCGCGATGCTGGCCCGGTCGCAGCGCTGGCTCGCGCCGCTCCTGCTCTACGCCGCCGTGCTCGGCATCGGCGTACGGGCGGGGCAGCCCGTGCTGGACTCGCTCGGTTACGCCGCCGCCGCGCTGGTCCCCGTCGCCGCATGGTTCACCGGGCTCTGCGTCACCCAGGAGCCGCGCGCCGCACGGGCCGTCACCGCCGCCGCCGGCGGACCGGCCCGCGCCCACCGGGCCTCGCTGCTGACCGCCCTGGGCTGCGCGCTCGCCGTGGGCGTCGCGGGCACCGGGGTCGTGCTGCTGATCAGCGAACCGGTCAGCACCGACCACACCGTCGCCGTACCGCTCCCGCCCGCCGCCCTCGCCGGGCTGCTCGCCGCCGCCTGCTGCGCCCTGGTGGGAACAGCAGCCGGGGCGCTCTGTGCCCGCCCGGTCCTGCACCGGCGGGGCTGGTCGCTCATGGCGACCCTGCTCGCCGTGCTGCTCGTCCTCGTGGGCAGGGGATCGCCGGCCAGGGACGCGGTGACGGCCCTGGTCACGGGCTCGACGACCGGCACGGTGGCGCTGCCCCTGCTGCCGTTGCTCGTGGCCGCCGTCGCCGCCGTCGCCGTGGCCGCCCTGACATCGCGGATCGCCGCGCTGCGCGGGTGAGTACGCTCGTACGCATGGACGACGCCTACTGCGAGACGCCCGCCCACGCACCCGCCCCGGTGGACGCCGGTCCGCCGTATGCCGAGTGCGTGCTGTGCCGGAAGCCGACCGAGTACCCGGAGTCGACGAAGGGCAGCACCCTCTGCCCGGTGTGCGAGTGGCAGGAGGCGGGGCGCACCGCGTGTTCCGGCTGACCGTGCGGGCACCGGCGCTCAGCCGCGCATCAGCTCGGAGACCTTGACGAAGCGGAAGCCTCGCTCGCGCAGCTCCGGCACGATCCGGCGTACGGCCTCCTCGGTGACGGGCGCGGCGCTGCGGGTGCAGTGCATGACGACCAGGGAGCCGGGCCGCACCCCGTCCAGCACCTGCTCGGCCACCGCGTCCGCGTCCGTCGCGAAGGCGTCACCGCTGACCACGTCCCACTGGACGGCGGTCACCCCGGCGGGGGCCAGGGCCTTCAGCGCCGCGTCGTCGTAGCAGCCGCCCGGGAAGCGGAAGTACGGCACCACATTGCGCGCCCCCGTCTCCCTGATCGCGGCGAAGGCCCGGTCCACATCGCCCCGCATGTCCGCCCGTCCGACGGTCGGCAGGCCGTAGCAGGGCGAGGAGAAGGCGTAATGGCTGAAGGAGTGGTTGGCGATCTCGAAGAGGGGGTCGGTGCCGATCGAGCGGGCCTGAGCCGGGTACTCCTGCGCCCAGCGGCCCGTCATGAAGACCGTCGACGGGATCTTCAGCTCGCGCAGCGACGCGATCAGCCCCGGGTTGTCGAAGTGTTCGCCGTTCGCGGCCCGGGGGCCCTGATCCGCCGTCATGTCCGCGTCGAAGGTGAGCGCCACGACCTTCCCGGACCCGCTCCGGGAGCCCGGGGCCGCTCCCTCCGCCCGGCGTTCGAAGACCGGTGTGAGGCCGGCGGGTCCCGGAGCGAGCACGGGCGGCTCGCTCTCCGGGGCCCGTGACGGGGAGGAGGGCTTCGGCGCGGGCCGGGTCGGCGCTTCCGGAGAGGCCGCCGGGGGAACGGCGGCCCGGGACCGGGTGGCCCCGGGGTCGGCGCACCCGGTGAGCGCCCCGCTCAGGACTGCTCCCCCGAGAGCAGTCAGCACGATCATCGTACGAACGGATGTGATCACCGAAGGACGCTAGCTGAAGGATGATCAGATTGCGCCCGCGGCACTCCGGGCCGGCGCGCGGCCGGCCCGGATCACCCGTCTGCCGTCCCGGTCAGCGCCAGGGGCCCGTCACCGCGAACGTCGTCCCCGGTGTGTAGCAGTTCACGAACATCGTCCGGCCGTCCGGCGAGAACGTGACCCCGGCGAACTCCCCCCACTCCGGTTCGTCCGCCGTCCCGATGTTCTGCCGCCCGCGCGCCATCGGATAGACCTCGCCGCGCCGCGTCACCCCCAGCACGTGCTGCGCGCCGCCGCCGTCCTCGCAGACCATCAGGCCGCCCCCGGAGGCGAGACAGATGTTGTCCGGGGACTCGCCCGGCAGCTGGACGTCGGTGTCCGGACCGAAGACGATCACCAGGGTGAGCCGGCGCAGTGCCGGCTCGTACCGCCAGACCTGGCCGAAGTGGTCGGCCGCCGATCCCTCCGCGCTCCGCGCGAAGCTGGAGACGAAGTAGACGGACGAGCCTCCCCAGTAGCAGCCCTCCAGCTTCTGGGCGTGCGTGACGCCCTTCGGCCCGAAGTCCTGGAGCCTGATCGGTGTCACGGCCGCCTGCGGGTCGGGTACGGGGACCCACTCGACCCGGTCGAAGCTCGCGCCGGTCTCCTGGATCAGGGAGAGGTCGGGGACCCCCGGCACCCGCATGGCCTCCAGGGTGCCGCCGGCCCGCAGCGACCCCGTCCCGCCGAGCGGCTTCTCGGGGAGGAAGCGGTAGAAGAGCCCGAAGGGCCTGTCGAACGCGTCCTCCGTCTCGTACACGACGCCGTTCTCCGGGTCGACGGCGATCGCCTCGTGCTGGAAGCGGCCCATCGCGGTCAGGGGGACGGCTCCGGTGCGGCGCGGATCGGCGCCGTCCACCTCGAAGATGAAGCCGTGGTCCTTCTCGTAGCCGTTGGTGCCGGCCTTGTCCTCGGTCTCCTCGCAGGTCAGCCAGGTGTTCCAAGGAGTGGGCCCGCCCGCGCAGTTGACGGCCGTACCGGCGATGGCGACGCGCTCGCCCCGGACGTCGCCCCGGGAGTCGAGTTCGAGGGCCGTACAGCCGCCCTTGCCCATCGGGTCGTAGGTGAGGCCCTCGACCGTGGGGACGCCGATCTTGCCCGTCACCCGGTTCTCGTGGTTGCGCACGAGGTGGACGCGGCCGTTGCGGCCCGCGAAGGCGGCCATACCGTCGTGGTTGCTGGGGACCGTGCCCTCGCCGGAGCGGAGCGGGTCGCCCTCCCGGGAGAGGACCCGGTAGCGGAAACCTTTCGGCAGGTCGAGCAGGCCGTCGGGGTCCGGGAGGAGGGGGCCGTAGCCACTGTGGCCCCGGGCGACGGCGGTGCCGGCGAAGAGTTCGGTGAAGGCGCCGGAGAAGGCGACAGCGGCGCTGCCGGCCAGGATCTGACGTCGTGTCGCGAGACGTCGAGGTGCTGATGTCATGAGGCAACTCCCTGTTGGCGGACAGGTGAAGTGACCCGCATGTGTGTACCACGCGTCGAGGCGTGCGGGAACCATGCGGGCCACGGTGCCCCCTGTGTCCCTGGGACGGACGAGGCCCCAGGGACGTGTGTGGGACCGGGCGACCGGACGATCAGGCCAGCGAGGCGCTGAGCGTGATCGTGGTGCCGGTGAGCGCCTGGCTCACCGGGCAGTTCGCCTTGGCGTCCTCGGCGGCCTTCACGAAGCCCGCCTCGTCCAGACCCGGGACCTCGCCCTCCACGGTGAGGTGGATGCCGGTGATGCCGGTGCCGGGCTGGAACGTGACCTCGGCCTGGGTGTTCAGCCTGGTCGGCGGGGTGCCCGCGCTGTTCAGGCCGTTGGACAGCGCCATGGAGAAGCAGCTGGAGTGCGCGGCGGCGATGAGCTCCTCCGGGCTGGTCCTGCCGTTCGCCTTCTCCGCGCGGGAGGGCCAGGAGACGGGGAACTCCCCGACCTTCGAGGAGTCGAGGGTGACGACACCCTTGCCCTCGGTCAGGTTGCCTTCCCAGACCGTGTGCGCCTGACGCGTGGTAGCCATGCTTGATCCCTTCGAACGGTGTGCGCGGTTGCGCGGGACGCACGGGCGCCGGACGGCACCCGCACGCGCTCAACCCCGAACCTACTGCGCCACCAGTCCCTTTGCGTCACGCGCCAGTGCGGTAAGCCGGGAGATGGCCCGGAAGTACTTCTTGCGGTACCCGCCGTTCAGCATCTCGTCGCTGAACAGCCGGTCGAAGGGGAGACCGGAGGCGAGCACGGGGATCTCACGGTCGTACAGCCGGTCCGCGAGCACCACCAGGCGCAGCGCCGTCGACTGGTCGGGCACCGCACGCACATCGGTGAGACAGACCGCCGTGATCCCGTCCGTCAGCGCGCCGTACCGGCTCGGGTGGACCCGGGCGAGATGGTCGAGCAGCGACGGGAAGTCGTCGAGGGAGGAACCGGCTGTGCGGTACGCGGCCCGGGTCACCTGGTCGTCGGAGTACGGCGGAGGCGCCTCGGGCAGCCCGCGGTGCCGGTAGTCCTCACCGTCGATGCGCAGCGGCCGGAAGTGCGAGGACAGCCCCTGGATCTCGCGGAGGAAGTCGGCCGCGGCGAAGCGGCCCTCGCCGAGCTTGCCCGGCAGTGTGTTCGACGTGGCGGCCAGCGCCACGCCCGCCTCGACGAGCCTGCTGAGCAGCGACGAGACCAGGACGGTGTCGCCCGGGTCGTCCAGCTCGAACTCGTCGATGCACAGTAGCCGGTGCCCGCTCAGGGTCTTCACGGTCTGCTGGAAGCCGAGCGCGCCGACCAGGTTCGTCAGCTCGACGAACGTGCCGAAGGCCTTGAGCGAGGCATCGGCGGGGGTGGCGTGCCAGAGGGAGGCCAGGAGGTGGGTCTTGCCGACGCCGTACCCGCCGTCGAGGTAGACACCGCGCGGGCCGGCGGGTGCGGCCGGCTGCTTCCTCCCGAACCACGAGCGCCGTCCCGAGCCCGTGGCATGCGCCCCGCCGAGCCCGGCCGCGAACGAGCTCAGCACCTTGACCGCGTCGGTCTGGCTCGGCTGGTTCGGGTCGGGGACGTACGTATCGAAGCGCACCGAGTCGAAACGCGGCGGCGGCACCATCTCCGCGACCAGACGGTCGGCGGGGACGCGCGGCTCGAGGGCGCACAGGGACTGCGGGGCCGTTTCGGCTATGGGGCTCTGCCCCGGCACGGCTGTGGAGGACGACACAACTCTCCACCTTAAGCGCCGTGCCAGACTGCTGGGCATGCGACGCCTGCTCCCTGTGACGGACCTGACAAACCAAGACGCTGCCACCGCCGACCGCGAGTGGATGCTCGACGAGCTGGCCGAGGCGTACGCGTACCCGGACACCGGTCGGCCCTGGCTCCGCGCCAACATGGTCTCCACCCTGGACGGAGCCGCCCAGCACGACGGCCGCTCCCAGGGCATCTCCTGCCCCACGGACATGCGGATCTTCGGCACCCTGCGCGGGCTGGCCGACGCGGTCGTCGTCGGCGCCCAGACGGTGCGGCAGGAGGGGTACAGGCCCGCGCGCGCCCGGGACGCCTTCGCCGCCCGGCGCGCGGCTGCCGGACAGGGCCCGGCCCCGGCCATCGCCGTCGTCAGCGCGAGCCTGGACCTGGACTTCTCACTCCCCCTCTTCGTCTCGCCCCTGGTCCCGACCTTCGTGATCACCGGGGCCGCGGCGCCCTCGGACCGGGTCCACGCCGCCCGGGAGGCCGGGGCGGAGGTGCTGTTCGCCGGGGAGGGCGCGGCCGTGGAGCCGGACCGTGCCGTGCGGGAGCTGGCTGCCCGCGGACTGGGCCGGCTGCTCACCGAGGGCGGACCCCGGCTGCTCGGCCAGTTCGTGGCGGCCGGGGTGCTGGACGAGCTCTGCCTGACCGTCTCGCCGCTGCTCACGGCCGGGGACGCGCAGCGGATCGCGGGCGGTCCCCCGGTCGCCGTGCCGGAACGTTTCTCCCTTGTCTCGCTCCTGGAGGAGGGGGGTTTCCTCTTCAGCCGGTACACGAAGGGCTGACCCTCGGCGCACCAAGATCTGACACTTAGCGGAATTTGCCGTTCCGGTTAGCTTCCGATGGGCACACTTAGTCCTGCACCCCGTGCAACAGCGGGGAAGGATGGTTTCAGCAACAACGGCCGTGCCCGCGGCCGACGAGATGAAGCGGAAGGGCGCCTGTCGTGTTCACAAGCGTTTTGATGATCGAGAAGCCCCTCACTCCCGAGGACGTGGAATTCGTCACCACTCTCCACGGCGAGGAGCGGATCTCGTTCGTCGTGCTGATGCAGCCCCGCAGCGACCAGGCCGACGTGCTGCTCCGCGCGATCGACGACGTGGCGATCGGCGAGCTCCGGGAGGCCGTCCGCGAGGGGGAGAAGCCCGAGGGCAAGGAGGCCGCCGAGCCGGCTGAGATGGCACTGGAGTACTCCCTCCGGGAGCTGCGGGAGGCGGGCTCGGAGGCTGTCGGACAGGTGATCGAGGACCACCCCCTGGACAAGCTGAAGACCGTCGTCGACGACTCGGGGGCGGACGAGGTCATCGTGCTGACGGCGCCGCACTACGTCGAGGAGTTCTTCCACCGGGACTGGGCGTCCCGGGCCCGCCACAAGGTCGGCGTACCGGTGCTCAAGCTCTTCGCACACAGCGAATAGGCTTGTGCCGCACTCTTGACCGCCTCACACCTCGGGAGACACACGCATGGCACCCGGTATTCCTGCCGCCCTGGAACGGCCGCACTTTATCGGCATCGGCGGCGCCGGAATGTCGGGCATCGCGAAGATCCTGGCCCAGCGCGGTGCGAAGGTGGCGGGCAGCGACGCCAAGGAGTCCGCCACCGCCGAGGCCCTGCGCGGGCTGGGGGCGACCGTCCACATCGGGCACGCCGCCGGGCACCTGGCGGACGACGCGACCTCGGTGGTCGTCTCCAGCGCCATCCGCGCCGACAACCCCGAGCTCGTCCGCGCCGCCGAGCTGGGCATTCCCGTCGTGCACCGCTCCGACGCGCTCGCCTCCCTGATGGAGGGCCTGCGGGCCATCGCGGTCGCCGGCACGCACGGCAAGACCACGACCACGTCGATGCTCGCCGTCGCCCTGTCCGAGCTGGGCCTCGACCCCTCGTACGCCATCGGCGGCGACCTGGAGGGCCCCGGCACCAACGCCACGCACGGCGGAGGCGACATCTTCGTCGCCGAGGCCGACGAGAGCGACCGGAGCTTCCAGAAGTACGCCCCGCAGGTCGCGATCGTGCTGAACGTCGAACTGGACCACCACGCGAACTACGCGTCGATGGACGAGATCTACGAGTCCTTCGAGACCTTCGTCGGCAAGGTCGTCCCCGGCGGCACCCTGGTCATCGCCGCCGACCAGCCCGGCGCCGCCGAGCTGACCCGGCGGGTCCGCGACCTCTCCTCGCTCACCGTCGTCACGTACGGGGAGTCCGAGGGCGCCGACGTACGCGTCCACAAGGTCACCCCGCGCGGTCTGACCAGCGAGGTCACGGTCGTGCTCAACGGCAAGTACCTCACCTTCACGGTCTCCGTGCCCGGCCGCCACTACGCGCACAACGCGGTCGCCGCGCTCGCCGCCGGTGTCGCCCTCGGCATCCCCGCGCACAACCTGGCCTCCGCCATCGGCAAGTACACCGGGGTCAAGCGCCGGCTCCAGCTCAAGGGCGAGGCGGCCGGTGTCCAGGTCATCGACTCCTACGCACACCACCCCACGGAGATGACGGCCGACCTGGAGGCCATGCGCGGCGCCGCCACCGGCTCGCGCCTCCTCGTCGTCTTCCAGCCGCACCTCTTCTCCCGCACCCAGGAGCTCGGCACGGAGATGGGCCAGGCCCTCGCCCTCGCCGACGCGTCCCTCGTCCTGGACATCTACCCGGCGCGCGAGGACCCGGTCCCCGGCGTCACCAGCGAGCTGATCATCGACGCCGCGAAGGCCGCGGGCGCCGACGTCATGGCCGTCCACGACAAGGCGCAGGTCCCCGCGGCCGTCGCGGGAATGGCGAAGCCGGGCGATCTGGTTCTTACCATGGGAGCGGGCGATGTCACCGACCTCGGCCCGCAGATCCTGGACCACCTGTCGAGCTGAGGGAGCCACCGTGTCGTACGACGTCGAGAAGCCGGACGAGCAATGGCGGGCGGAGCTGACCCCCGCCGAGTACGCGGTGCTGCGCAAGGCCGGCACCGAGCCCGCTTTCGTGGGTGAGTACACCGACACCAAGACGGCGGGTGTCTACTCCTGCCGTGCCTGCGGTGCGGAGCTGTTCCGCTCCGACACCAAATTCGAGTCGCACTGCGGCTGGCCGTCCTTCTACGACCCGAAGGACAGCGACGCCGTCGAGCTGCTCCAGGACAACAGCATGGGCATGGCCCGCACCGAGGTGCGCTGCGCCCGCTGCGGCTCGCACCTGGGCCATGTCTTCGAGGGCGAGGGCTACGCTACGCCCACCGATCAGCGGTACTGCATCAACTCGATCTCGCTGAGGCTGGCGCCCGACGAGAGCTGAGCCCGCGGCACCGGGCGTGCCCCGGTGCCGGGTACACGGCGACGGCCCGCCAGGAGAGCACCTCTCCTGGCGGGCCGCTTTCCGTTCGTACGGGCCGGCTACGCGGGCGCGCTCACGTCTTGACGAGCTCGACCGGCTCCTGCCGCTGCACCGGAATCCGGCGCTGCAGCTGCTCGCCCTCGATGTCGAGGTCGGGCAGCACCCGGTCGACGGCACGGGGCAGCCACCAGGCGGCACGCCCCACGAGGTGCATGACCGCGGGCACGAGGGCCATCCGCACGACGAACGCGTCGATGAGCACGCCGATCGCCAGGGCGAAGCCCATGGACTTGATGACGGGATCGTGCATGAAGACGAATCCGCCGAAGACGGCGGTCATGATCACGGCCGCGGCGGTGACGACCCGCGCGTTGTGGCCGACACCGCTGATGACGGACTCGCGGGCGTCGGCGCCGTGGACGAAGTCCTCCCGCATCCGCGAGACGAGGAAGACCTCGTAGTCCATCGCGAGCCCGAAGAGGATGCCGATCAGGAGGATGGGCAGGAAGCTGACCAGCGGGCCTGGCGTGTCCAGGCCCACCAGCGACGCCAGGTGGCCCTCCTGGAAGATCGCGACGGTGATGCCGAAGGTCGCTCCGATCGTCAGCAGGAAGCCCAGCGCGGCCTTCACGGGCACCAGGATCGACCGGAACACCAGCATCAGCAGCAGGATGGACAGTCCGACCACCAGCAGGAGGTAGACCGGCAGGGCGTCGGCGAGCTTCGCGGAGACGTCGATACCGACCGCCGTGGCACCGGTCAGCGCGATGGACGCCCCCGGGACGTCCGCGACCCTGTCCCGGATCTCGTTGACGGTGTCCTCGGTCTCGGCGGCGGTCGGGCCCGTCTCGGGGATCACGGCCAGCAGGGCGGTGGTGCCCTTCTCGTTCATCTGCGGAGGGGCTACGGCCAGCACGCCGTCGGTCTCCGTGATGAGCGCGGCGGCCTCCTTGGACGCCGTGCCGGTCGACTGCGCGCTGTCACCGGACACGACCGCGATCAGCCGGCCGTTGAAGCCCTCGCCGAAGCCCTCGGTGGTCAGGTCGTAGGCATCGCGGTTGGGTGACCCGACCGCTTCGGTGCTCGCGTCGGGCAGGGACAGCCGCATGTCCTGGAGGGGCAGGGCGAGAGCGCCGAGGCCGACCACACCGAGGATGAGCACGGGGACGCGCAGCCGTGCCACGATCCGGCCCCAGCGGAAGCCGAACGCGGACCGCGCCCGAGCCTCGTCCGACGGGGTGGCGGAGGCGGGTGCCTCGCTCCGCGTGCGGAGCTTGCGGGGCAGGACGCGGACGCCCGCGAAGCCCAGGACGGCGGGCAGGAGGGTGAGCGAGACCAGTACCGCGAGAGCGACCGTCGCCGCGGCCGCCAGCCCCATGACAGTCAGGAACGGCACCCCGGCGACGGTGAGTCCCGCCAGCGCGATGACGACGGTGGCGCCCGCGAAGACGACCGCCGAACCCGCGGTCCCGGCCGCCCGGCCCGCCGCTTCCTCGCCGTCCATGCCCTCCAGGAGGTAGTGGCGGTACCGGGAGGTGATGAACAGCGCGTAGTCGATGCCCACGGCCAGGCCCAGCATGAGCGCCAGGATCGGCGCGGTGCTGGTCAGTTCCACGACGCTGCTCAGTGCGAACAGCCCGGCCATGCCCGCCGCGACGCCGACCAGGGCGTTCAGCAGGGTCATCCCCGCCGCCACCAGGGAGCCGAAGGTGAGCACCAGCACGAGCGCCGCGACGGCGACACCGATGATCTCGGTCGAACCGACCTCCGGGACGCCGCGCATGATCTCGCCGCCGTGTTCTACGCGCAGATCGGTGACGGAGTCACCGGCCTTCGTGAACGCCTCCCGCTGCGCGTCGGTGATGCCGTCGACCCCCGTCGTGAACTGCACCTGGACCAGGGCGTACCGGCCGTCCTGCGACACGGCCCCGGCCCCGAACGGGTCGACCGCCGCGAGGACACCGGGAACCTTCGTGGCCTCCTCGGTCACGGGGGCCACGGCGGCGGGTGTGAGCTTCGCGCCCTCGGGCGCGGCGACCACGATCGTCCCGGTCGCGCCGCCGGCCTGCGGGAACTCCCGGGCGAGCGAGTCCAGGGCCTTCTGGGACTCGGTGCCCGGTATGGAGAACTTGCTGGTGGTGGGCCCGCTGAAGGCCGCGGCGGCCCCGCCGAGCAGTGCGAGCAGCAGCAGCCACAGGGCGAGGACACGCCCTCGGCGCCGGAAGGAGAGCCGGCCGAGCCGGTACAGCAGGATTGCCATGCGAAAGAGGCGTCTTTCTGTTCGAACGGGACGACTTCTGTCAGCTGGTGGTATGGCCGAGGGTTCTCAGTGCTCCCCGGAGGAGTTCGGCGCGCATGGTGTCGCGGTCGACGTCGAGGTCGGAGGCGACCGTGACGGCCACGCCCCCGATCACCATCTGGGCCATGACGCGCGCACGCGGCTGATCGGACCGGCCGGCCAGCGCGTCCGCGAGTTCGTCGACCGCCTCGGGGATGACGGCGAGGACCGGATGGCCGAGCATCTCGGGCAGTTCGGCGAAGATGATCTTGATTTCCAGGTGGAAGCGCATCGCCAGACCGATGTAGCCCGCCACGGCCGGTTCCACGGCGCGATCGCCGTCCAGTGCCGCCAACTCCGCGCGCAGGCCGGAGAGTCCCTCGGCGGGCGGGGTCAGCAGCTCGGTGAGGATCGCGTCCTTGCCGGCGAAGTGGTAGAGCAGGGACGCCTTGGAGCAGTGCGCCTCCACGGCGATGTCGTGCAGAGAGGTTCCCTTGAAACCGTGCTCGGCGAAGAGGCGCAGGGCGGAATCGAGAATGTGACGGCGCATCGCGGACGGCGGACGTGGCATGGGCCCACCGTAGCTGACCGATCGGTCAGCCCTGACCGTTCGGTCAGGAAGCCGGCGCGTGACACCCGCCACTCCGGCGGTGCTGCCGCCGCATGCCCGCCGCTCGCGTCCGTTGCCCCGGTCCTGCCCAACTCCCCTGCTAGCGTTGCCGGTCGACCCACTGGGAGGGATACATCGTGGCGGCGAGCACGTTCCGTATCGGCGGGGATCTGACGGTGAGGCGGCTCGGGTTCGGCGCCATGCACCTGCCCACGGAGCCCGGCGCGGCGCGCGAGGCATCCGTCGCGGTCGCGCGACGGGCCGTGGAACTGGGCATCAACCTGATCGACACCGCACACCTGTACGGCGGCGGGGCGAACGAGGAACTGCTGGCGGAGGCCCTGCACCCCTACCCGGAAGGGGTGTTGATCACCACCAAGGTCGGAGTGGCGCGCTCGGACGACTCCGGGGAATGGAGGCTCGACGGCCGGCCCGCCGTGCTGCGCGAGCAGGTCGAGAACGCCCTGCGACGGCTGCGCGTCGAGCGGATCGAGCTGCTCCAGCTGCACCGGATCGACCCGGAGACCCCGCTCGCCGACCAGATCGGCACCCTGCGGGACCTGCGGACGGAAGGGAAGATCGGCCGCATCGGGCTCTCCGAGGTCACCGTCGGCGAACTCGGCGAGGCGAGGGGCATCGTCGGCATCGCGAGCGTGCAGAACCGCTACAACCTGCTGGACCGTGAGCACGAGCCCGTGCTCACGGCCTGCGAGGAGGCAGGGATCGCCTTTCTGCCGTGGCGTCCCGTCGCCTGGGGCGATTCCGGCGCGAACGCCGAGGTCGCCGCCGTGGCGGCCGAGCTCGGCGCCACCCCCACCCAGGTGGCACTCGCCTGGCTCCTGGGCCGTTCACCGGTCGTCCTGCCGATCCCGGGCACGGCAAGGACCGACCACCTGGAGGAGAACCTCGCCGCGGAACGGCTCGACCTCACCCCGGCCCACCGCGACCGCCTGGACGGCCTGTCCGGCTAGGCGCCGGACTGACCCTCTTCGGACTCGGACTCCGCCTCGGCGCGCAGCAGCGGGTGCGCCACCCCCGGGAACACCCGGGCCCGTACGACCTCCTCGGCCGAACCGCCCTGGACGACGGTCTCGGCCACACCCCAGGGGCGCCCCGCGAGCCGGATGGTCAGGGTGTACGTGGCCGGGCAGCCCATGCACTCGTAGCGGTCCGCCCAGACCTCCACGTCCGTGACGCTGCCCGGGTAGCGCTTCACGTGCCGGTGCCGTGCGTGGCAGCGGTCACAGGTCTCGCCGGGCTCGCACGTGCTGCCGCACGGGCACGGCACGTCCAGGGTCTCCGCGGGACGCCAGCGCTGCGTGAGCAGGGCGTCGCGGGTGGCGCCCATGTCCTTCATCGCCTTCAGATTGCGCGCGGCGACGTTGTACGACTCGCCGGTCCCGGCCATCCGGACCCGGATCACGTCCTTGCGTCCGCGGTTCGTCGTCATGTGTTCCTCCTGGGTGTACGCAGCCCGTCAGGAGGCTCACGAAATCGTCCCTCCCTACGGTACCTGCCGGGCCGCACCCGCGATCCCGGCCGTCGGGCACGCGGCGCCGGCGGAAACCGCACCGGAGCCGGGGCACGGAGATCGCCCTCACTGGTTCGGACGGCCGGGCGGCGGGGCAGGACGAGGTGGACAGCCGAGAGCTGCCGCACCACTGGGTAAAAGGAGCATCCGATGGCAACGCCTCTTTCCGCCGACAAACTGCTCAAGGCCCTGCGGGACGAGGGTCTGCGGGTGGTCGAACACCGGAGCTGGCGCACACACAACCGCAACCACAAGGGCGCATGGGGCCCCGTGCACGGAGTGATGATCCACCACACCGTGACCTCGGGCACGCAGAGCTCCGTGGACCTCTGCTACGACGGTCATTCGGCCCTGCCGGGCCCGCTGTGCCACGGGGTGATCGCCAAGGACGGCTCGGTCCACATGGTCGGCCACGGCCGCGCCAACCACGCCGGACTCGGCGACGACGACGTCCTGCGCGCGGTGATCGACGAAAAGGCCCTGCCCGCCGACAACGAGGCCAACACCGACGGCAACCGTTCCTTCTACGGCTTCGAGTGCGTCAACCTCGGCGACGGCAAGGACCCGTGGCCCGCCGCCCAGCTGGAGGCCATCGAGAAGGCGGCCGCCGCCATCTGCCGGGCACACGGCTGGAACCACCGCTCGGTGATCGGCCACAAGGAGTGGCAGCCGGGGAAGGTCGACCCGCGCGGCTTCACGATGGACTCGATGCGCGGCAGGGTCCGCGACCGCCTCGCGGGCAGGCCTGACGGCCCGCCGCCCCCGGCGGCGTACGAGCCGTTCCCCGGCGCCGCGTTCTTCCGGGTGGGGCGGCACAGTGCCGTCATCACGGCGATGGGGAAGAGGCTGGTGGCCGAGGGCTGCGGACGGTACGAGGTCGGCCCCGGCCCCGACTGGTCCGAGGCGGACCGCGCGTCGTACGCCGCGTGGCAGCGCAAGCTGGGCTACTCGGGCAGCGGCGCGGACGGCATTCCGGGCAAGGCCAGCTGGGACAGACTCAAGGTGCCCAACGTCTGAGCCCGCCGCGGTGACGGGGCCGGCAGGTGATCCGCGAGAGCGCCCACGCACCCGGACCGGCGGCCGGCCGTCGAGTCCGGGGCACGCGGATCACCGTCGTCCGGACGCACGTCCCGGTCAGCCCCGGCGCACCCGGCCCGCGATGCGCTTCCCGAGGCGTCCCAGGGAGCGGGAGGGGCGGTTCCAGGCGCGGAACGCGTCGAGGGTGCGGCTGTTCCCCTCGCGTTCCACCGCCTGCTCCACCGCCGTCAGTCCGTCGGCGGCCAGCGCGCGTACCGCCGGGCGCAGCACCTCGTCGAGCAGGGCCGTGCGGGTCCGGGTCCAGGCCGCGCCCGCGTGCGGGTGGGCGTTCCACACTGTGAAGCAGTCCGCCACGTACGAGGGATCGGCCATCAGCAGGGTGCGGACCTCGTCGTGGCGGGCCGCCCTGCCGTACGCGGCGATCAGGTCCTCGTCCCCGCTGTGCACGAACGCGTACAGCTCCGCGTCCGGCCGGTCCGGGGCGAGCAGCCGCTCCGCGAGGGCGGCGTAGGCCTGCTCCAGGACCAGGGGTTCCACCGGTTCGGCGCGGGCGCGCAGCTCCCGGGCGCGGTCGGCCCAGCCGGGCTCCGCCGCTCCCGCGCGCAGGTCGCGGGCGAAGTCCAGCAGCATCAGGCAGGCGCGTACCCGGGCGGTGATCTCCTGCGGGAAGCCGCGCAGCAGGTCATGGGCGAGCTCGGGGGCGTCCTCGTCGCCGAGGGGGGCGGCGAGCGCGGCGTCGACCAGGTGCGCCCAGGTGCCGGCCGTCCGGTGGGCGTCGGACGTGGTCTCGGTGAGCAGCGATCTGGCCTCGCCCGCCGTCGGGGTGTCCTCGCCCCACACCAGTCCGACGGCGGTCCGCAGCACCAGCGGCTCGGCGAAGGGGGACATGCCCGCCGCGCGCAGCACCGTGTGCAGGATGCCCACCCGGTCCGTGCCGCGCGCCTTCGCGCCCGGCGCCTCGGCGCACATCCGCAGATGCGGCAGCGCCTGGGTCCCGGTGAACGGAAGGGTGACCCGGACCAGCAGCCTCTCCGCGCTCGCGGGATCGTCGGGGGCGAGCCGGTCCAGCTCGCCCAGCAGCGCCGTACGGACATCGAACTGTTCGTCCAGCAGGTCCAGCAGCGCGGGGCACGCGCCCGCCTCCGGGTCGTCGAGCAGCGCGCGGGCCAGCCGGCGCACGACGTCGGGCAGCAGCTCCCCGCAGTCGACGCCGAGCAGCCGCACGATCCGCAGCAGCTGTACGGTCCGCGCCACCCCCCGGTCCACCCCGGGGCCGAGCTCGGCCAGGAGGTCGTCGCCGAGCTCATCGACCAGGGAGGCGAGCGCGCGCTCCCCGGCGGGCTCGTCGAACGCCGAACGCGCGGGCGGCTCCAGGCCGACATCGCCTCCCCGTACGGCCTCCGTCACCAGCAGCGCGGCCAGCGGCGCGGTGACCGACGCGGGGCAGCGGCCGTCGAGCGCGGTCAGCAGCCGGAGCGCCGCGGCGCACTCCCCGGCCGTACGGTCGTCGGCGGGCGCGGTCAGCGCGTCGGTCAGCTGCCGGGTGCGCTTCTCGTCCAGCGCGTACGGCCGCACGGCGGCCCAGTCGGCCGCCGCGGCACGCTCGTCGGACCCGAGCGCGATGCCCGCGCCGAGCGCCGTCACGGCGAGCGGCCCCGCGGCGAACGGCTCGCCCGGCAGCTCCGCCGCCTCTTGGAACAGCTCGGGGGCCCGGCTGCGCCAGATCCGGGCGGCGGTCCCCGCCCAGGCGTCCTCCACCGGCCCGGCGGGGCGCGGGCCGGACGCGGCGTGCACACGGAAGCGGGGGTCGCGGGCGTCCGGCGCGTCCTCCGGCAGGACCCCGATGACCTGGTGCGTCGTGTGTCCGGGCTGCCGGGTGTACGTCGTGAAGGTCAGCCGCTCGGCGTGCTCCCTGGGCAGCACCGCGGTGGCCAGCGCGACCCACCGGGCCACATCCGCGCTCTGCCGCTCCACCAGCACGACCGGCGGGGCGGACGGGTCCTCGCTCACCCGGCGCAGATCGCTGAGCACGGCGGCCAGCCACGGGCTGCGGGACACGGCGAAGTCCCCGAGCCCTTCGCGGGTGAGCCCGTGGGAGGGGCCCTGAGCGCCGGACAGCAGGGTCAACGGGTCGGCGTGGGCGCGGTCCGGGGTCGCGGAGAGCCAGCCGGTGGCGCCCCACGCGGCGACCGGGAGGACCCGGCCCGGTACCGGCGTACCCGCGGGGAGGTGCACGCCGTGGGCGTGGAAGCCGCCCGAGGCGGTCGCCACGGAGCGGCTGAGCAGATGGCTGCCGTCGGAGAGCGCGGCGAATCCGAACGCGACCGGCAGTGCCCGGAGCCGTGCGTCGGTGAGCCGTTCGGGAGTGCCTGCCGGTGCCTCGTAGGCCAGCAGCGGTGCTGCCTCCGCGCGCACCGGCCCGGGTATCGCGGGGGTGACGGCGGTGTACCGGGCGGCGGACTCCCCGTCCCCGGCCGCGGCGGAGGTGTAGTGCAACTGCGGGAGGCTCATGCGTAGGCCCTCATCGTCCCTGCCACGTGCGTCCCCGTCCTACGCACCGGCCGCCGCTCGCCGCCCTGTTGGGGCGGCCCGGCCCAGCGGAGCGACGACCCCGGCGGGGAGCTTTCCGTAGTCGTGCGGGCGACGCTATCAAGCCCTGACGCACTGTTGGGCCGCGCGCCGAAGGAGAGGCCCTGGGCGAAGTGACGCTGTCCGCGTGAGCGGTGATCCGTCGGCCGGGTTCGCGATCGGCCGCCGGCCGCCGCCGCGCCGTCGTCCGGCCGGGGGAGAAGCGAGCGCCGCCCGGGGGAGAGGGGTGCGTCGCCCGGACGCGGCCCGCTGTCCGTCGCCGTGGTGCCGCAGCGGATCACGCCAGGGTGACCCGCATGCCGCCCTCGGCCAGGACTTCGAGGATCAGGCCGAACAGGTCGTAGGGCACGCCGTCCGGAGCCAGGGCCTGGGACAGGTACGCGCGGGCGGTCCCGGCGTCCCGCCAGAGCAGCGTCGCGGGCGCGGTGTAGCCGAAGGTGCCGCCCAGACAGTCGTCGAGGGCGGCGAGACAGCCGCCGAAGTAGCCGCCCGGCCCGTTCACCGCCTCGCCGAGCGCCAGGTAGAGGCCCGGTTCGTCGGTGACGTACCGGCCGTCGAGTTCGTACGCGTGCCCGGCCGGCCGGTCACCGGGGGCACGGTAGGCGGTCCGCTCCCGGACGAGGTCGTGCCAGGCCCAGCGGTGCCGGGTTCCGAGGTCCGCCCAGGCAGCCATGGTGTCGGGCGGCCCGGCGAACCACCGCTCCCAGATAGGCCGGACGTGCTCGGGAACGGGCCTGAAGAGCGCGCCGTCGAGCTCCAGATCGATCAGATCCGTCCCGTACGACGAGGGGTGCCACGCACCGACCCTGGCCCAGAGCAGGCGTTCGGTGAGCGGCTCGCCCCGGTCGTCCCGTATCTCCAGGGCGGCCTGCTCCAGGTCCAGTGCCTGCCGGGTGCCCTTCGCCAGCGCGGCCCGCAGCAGATCCCCCGCGGCGAGACCCCGCAGGACGAGCGGGGGCGCGGGCCGCTCGCGCGGCAGGACACGGGCGAACTCCCGGCAGGAGCCCAGCCATCGGTGTCCGTCGTGCACACGGACGCGGCCCCTGTGTCCCTCGGGCGGGCCCTCGTGGTCGTCGAGGCCGGTGAGCACGAGACCGTCCGCCCCGGGGGTCTGCCCAGGGCTCTCCGCGTCCTCCAGCAGCCAGGGGCCGAGCGACTCGACGTCCGGCACCAGCCAGACGCGGTGGCCGAACCAGCCGCCGGCCTCCGCTCGTGGAACCCAGCCGAACAGCTCGTAGGTCCCGCGCCGGGGTTCTCCGAACAGCCCTTCGGCCTCGGGGGACACGCCCCAGGCATGCCCGTGCTCCGTCTCGGTGAGCGTGTACCGGGGTCGCCCGCGGCGGGCACCTTCCTCATGTTCCTCATGCACGCGGGGAATCATGCCGGGAGCAGGCCCGGACGGCGAAGTGATTTCCCCCCGAGCCGGCCCCGCCACGCCCGACACGACTCGGCCCGATCCGGATGCGGGACCCGAGGCCCGGCCGGGTGCGGGGCGCTGTCACGCGCCTCCCGCACCCGCCCGTGGCCGGTCCGTCCGGTCGTCAGTCCTGCGCGGCCTCTTGCGCGTTGCCGCGCCGCATCCCGAGCCCGGCCAGCAGAGCGCCCGCGACACAGAGGACCGCGGTGACGATCACGGCGGAGTGCACACCGTTCATGAAGGCGTTGCCGCTGCCCTCGACGACGGCGGCCCTCAGCTGGGCCGGCATGTCGGCCGACACGGGCGAGACACCCATGGACACGGCGTCCTTGGCCTCCGCGAAGCCCGCCGCCGCGTCCGCCGGGACCCCGGCCGAGGTCAGCTCACCGGTCAGGGTGGAGCCCACCTTGCCGCTGATCAGGGAGACCAGCACGGACGTGCCGAGCGCGCCGCCGATCTGCAGCGAGGTGGCCTGAAGACCGCCCGCGACGCCACCGTCCTTCCGGGGCGCGTTGCCGACGATGGCGTCGGACGACGCGGACATCACCATGCCGACGCCCAGCCCGATGGCGAGGAACGGCGGCCACAGCGCGGCGTACGCGGAACCGGCGTCCCACGTCAGCATCCAGAGGGAGGCCGCGGCCTGGAGCAGCATGCCGATGGGCATGGTGAGCCGCGGGCCGAAGCGCTGGGTCAGCGCGGCGCCGAGCGGCGAGGCGACCACCGTGGCCAGGCTGAGCGGCAGGGTGCGGACGCCGGCCTCGACGGGCGTGAAGCCGCGCACGTTCTGCAGGTACAGCATCAGGAAGAAGATGACGCCGAGCAGGACGAAGAAGTTGATCGCGGTGACGGCGGTGCCGATGGTCAGCGACCGGTTGCGGAAGAGGCGCATCGGCAGCAACGGGTGCTCCTGGCGCGTCTCGTACCAGCAGAACACGGCCAGCAGGACCAGGCCCGCGGCCATCGACCCCAGCGTTCCGCCCGAGGTCCAGCCCCAGGTCTCGCCCTTGACCACACCGAAGACCAGGGCCACCAGGCCGACCGCCAGCAGGATCACGCCGGGCACGTCGAAACGGTGGTGGCCGGTGGAGTCCTTGCTCTTGGGAAGCACGAGCAGGCTGATGACGAGCGCGACGACGCCGATGGGGGCGTTGATGTAGAAGACCGACTCCCAGTTGACGTGCTCGATGAGCAGGCCGCCGACGATCGGTCCGAGCGCGGTGGAGCAGGACGCCACCATGGCCCACAGGCCCACGGCCATGCCGAACTTCTGCGGCGGGAAGACCGCGCGCAGCAGGCCGAGGGTGTTGGGGATCAGCAGGGCGGCGAAGAGCCCTTGCGCCGCGCGGAAGGCGATCACGCCTTCGATCGAGCCGGAGAGGCCGATCGCCACCGAGGCCAGGGTGAAGCCCACGGCGCCGGCCATGTAGACCGTGTGCCGCCCGAACCGGTCCCCGAGCTTGCCGCCCAGGATCAGCAGGGCGGCCATGGCGATCAGATAGGCGTTGGTGACCCACTGGAGGTCGGCGGTGGACGCGTCGAGGTCCCGGCCGATCTCCGGGTTGGCGATGGCGACGACGGAGCCGTCGAGGTTGACCATGAACAGACCGATGGCGACGGCGATCAGTGTCAGCCACGGGTTGGTGCGCCGGCTCTTGACCGGGATGCCGGCCGGAGGGCCTGCGGGCATGGAGGACTTGTCCACGGTGGTGGAGGACATGGAAATGCCTTGTCTGTGTTCGTACTTCGGGATGCCGGGCAGTCGGGCCCGGCGGACGGCGGTACGTCCGCACGTGTGCGGCGGGGATCGCCCGCGGCTGCGGAAACCGGTACGGGCCAGGGGCCCGGGTGCCTCATCGGGCCGGGCGCCTGGCCGGAAACGGGTGGTGTCAGCCGGCGGGGGAGTGGAGACGCCGGGTCAATGACGTCAGCGCGCCCAGAGCAGCACCGAGGGCGTCGAGATCGCCGTCGGTGAGGGTGATCAGCGCGCGTGCCAGGTGCGCTTCCTTGAGCTCCCGCGCCTCGGCGAGGCGCTCCCGCGCCACCGGCGTCGGGTGCAGATGGGCGATCCGCTTGTCGGCCGCGTCCTGCCTGCGCTCCAGAAGGCCGAGCTCGGTGAGCTGCGAGACGAGGGCGCTGACGTTGTTCGGCTTCATCAGCAGGGCTTCCGCCGACTCGCGGACGGTGATCCCCTCACGCTCCTCGACGAGGAACAGCAGCGCGAGCTGGCCGTCGGGCAGCCGGGGGTGCGGGAAATCCTGCGCGATCCGCCGCTCAAGAGCCCGTTGCAGCCCAGGCAGGAACGCCACGAGCGCGGAGGCTACGTGGTCGACGTCCTGGGAGGGCAGACGGGAGGCGGGCACGCGGCGAGTATAGGTACTACTGCATAGCTATGTCAACATACCTAAATATGTGGAGGGCCCGATGCCCATCGGGCAGCTCGGCGACGCCCTCGGCCTGGATGCCTCGACGCCTGGTCGACGGAGGAGGTCGCCGCCTTCGCCGCGTTCCTCCGGCGTTTCAACACCGACGTCGAGCGCCTCGACGGACGGCCCTGGCCGCGCCCCTGAGACGTGGTGTGAAGCACAGCTGCGGCGGCGCTTAAGAAATCCTCGATGGACCTGGAGCCCGTGGTGCGGGAGATTTCTCCGTGACGGCGGAAGGCGGCGCCAGGCATCGGTCCATGGGACGGGCCACCGCGTGACGCGCCCTCGCACCCCCGCCGTACCCCCAGTCGCCCCGGGCCGCAGGCCGTGATCCGGCATGCCCGGGACCGGGGTGTCCACCACGTACCAGGTACAGGGAGCCGCAGCCGTGAAGGCACTCGTGAAGCACAAGGCCGAGCCGGGACTGTGGCTGATGGACGTGCCCGAGCCGGAGACCGGACCCGGGGACGTGCTGATCAAGGTCCTGCGCACCGGGATCTGCGGCACCGACCTGCACATCCGCGACTACGACGGCTGGGCGCAGCAGGCCGTGCGCACCCCGCTCGTGCTGGGCCACGAGTTCGTCGGCAAGGTCGCCGGGATCGGCGCGGACGTCGTCGACATCACGATCGGCGACCTGGTCAGCGGCGAGGGCCACCTGGTCTGCGGGAAGTGCCGCAACTGTCTCGCCGGGCGCAGGCACCTCTGCCGCTCCACCCTCGGACTCGGGGTCGGCAGGGACGGGGCGTTCGCCGAGTACCTCGCGCTGCCCGCGTCCAACGTCTGGGTGCACCGGGACAAGGTCGACCTCGACGTGGCCGCGATCTTCGACCCCTTCGGCAACGCCGTGCACACCGCGCTGTCGTTCCCCCTGGTCGGCGAGGACGTGCTGATCACCGGCGCGGGCCCGATCGGCATCATGGCCGCCGCGGTGGCCCGCCACGCGGGCGCCCGCAACGTCGTCATCACCGACGTCAGCGAGGCCCGGCTCGAACTGGCCCGGAAGGTCGGCGTGAACCTCGCCCTGAACGTCGGCGAGCAGACCATCGCCGACGGACAGAGCCTCCTCGGGCTGCGCGAGGGCTTCGACATCGGCCTGGAGATGTCCGGACGCCCCGAGGCCATGCGGGACATGATCGCGAACATGACGCACGGCGGCCGGATCGCGAT
Source organism: Streptomyces sp. NPDC002125 (assembly GCF_053593715.1). NCBI lineage: Bacteria > Bacillati > Actinomycetota > Actinomycetes > Kitasatosporales > Streptomycetaceae > Streptomyces > Streptomyces sp. NPDC002125. Next base: position 62,879 of record NZ_JBSFDD010000007.1, read on the forward strand.
GCTCGGACTGCCGTCCGCGGAGTTCCCCGTCGACTGGTCCCGCGTCGTCACCTCGATGCTCACCATCAAGGGCATCTACGGCCGCGAGATGTACGAGACCTGGTACGCCATGTCCGTGCTCCTGGAGGGCGGGCTCGATCTCGCCCCGGTCATCACCGGCCGCTACGGCTACCGCGACTTCGAAGCCGCCTTCGACGACGCCGCGAGCGGACTCGGCGGCAAGGTCCTGCTCGACTGGGCCGCCTGAGACTTCTCGTACGCACCCGTAACCACCTGGGAGACACCCGACATGTTCGACTCCGTACGCGACGACCTGCGCGCCACCCTCGACGAGATCCGCGACGCCGGACTCCAGAAGCCCGAACGCGTCATCGGCACCCCGCAGTCCGCGACCGTCGCCGTCACCTCCGGGGGCCGCGCGGGCGAGGTGCTCAACTTCTGCGCGAACAACTACCTGGGCCTCGCCGACCACCCCGAGGTCGTCGCCGCCGCCCACGAGGCGCTGGAGCGCTGGGGCTACGGACTGGCGTCCGTACGCTTCATCTGCGGCACCCAGGAGGTCCACAAGGAGCTGGAGCAGCGGCTCTCGGCCTTCCTCGGCCAGGAGGACACGATCCTCTACTCCTCCTGCTTCGACGCCAACGGCGGAGTCTTCGAGACCCTCCTCGGCCCCGAGGACGCGGTGATCTCCGACGCCCTCAACCACGCCTCCATCATCGACGGCATCCGCCTCTCCAAGGCGAAGCGCTTCCGCTACGCCAACCGCGACATGGCCGACCTGGAGCAGCAGCTCAAGGAGGCCTCCGGGGCCAGGCGCCGCCTCGTCGTCACCGACGGCGTGTTCTCCATGGACGGTTACGTCGCCCCGCTGGCCGAGATCTGCGACCTCGCCGACCGCTACGGCGCCATGGTCATGGTCGACGACTCGCACGCCGTCGGCTTCGTCGGCACCGGCGGCCGGGGCACCCCCGAACTGCACGGCGTCATGGACCGCGTCGACATCATCACCGGAACGCTCGGCAAGGCGCTGGGCGGGGCGTCCGGCGGTTACGTCGCCGCGCGGGCCGAGATCGTCGCGCTCCTGCGCCAGCGCTCGCGCCCGTACCTCTTCTCCAACTCGCTCGCCCCGGTCATCGCCGCCGCCTCCCTCAAGGTCATCGACCTGCTGGAGTCCGCGGGCGACCTGCGCGAGCGGCTCAACGCCAACACCGCGCTCTTCCGTTCCCGGATGACCGAGGAGGGCTTCGACATCCTGCCCGGCGACCACGCCATCGCCCCCGTCATGATCGGGGACGCGGCGAAGGCAGGCCGGATGGCGGAACTCCTCCTCGAGCGCGGTGTGTACGTCATCGGGTTCTCGTACCCCGTCGTCCCGCAGGGCGCCGCGCGCATCCGCGTCCAGCTCTCCGCGGCGCACTCCACGGCGGACGTGAACCGCGCCGTGGACGCGTTCGTCGACGCGCGGACCGCGCTGGAGGCGTGAGAGCCGCCCGCGACCAGGGACAATGAGCGCATGATCGATGTACGGCGGCTGCGTGTCCTCCGTGCGGTGGCCGACCACCGCACGGTGACCGCTGCCGCCGCCGCGCTGTATCTCACGCCCTCCGCGGTCTCCCAGCAGCTCGCCGCCCTGGAACAGGAGACCGGCCACCGGCTGGTCGAGCGCGGGGCGCGGGGCACCCGGCTGACCCCGGCCGGCGAGATCCTGCTGACCCACACCAACGAGGTCCTCGCCCAGCTGGAGCGGGCCGAGGCGGAGCTCGCGGACTACAGCGAGGGCGTCGCGGGCACGGTCACCGTCGCCGCGTTCGCCACGGGCATCGGCCTGGTCCTGGCCCCCGCGATCGCCGAGCTCACCCGCACCGCGCCCGGCATCCGGGTCCGGGTGCAGGACGCCGAGGGCGACGCGAGCGTGCCGATGGTGCTGGACCGCCTGGTCGACATGGCCGTCGCCGTCGAATACCGGGGAGCGCCCGGTGACGACGACCGGCGGCTGACCCGGCTGCCGCTGTACTCCGAGCCCTTCGACGCGGTGCTGCCCGCCGGTCACCGCCTCGCCGGCCGGGAGCAGGTCGCCGTCGCCGACCTCGCCGAGGACACCTGGATCGGACCCTACCCCGGCAATCCCTGCCACGACGTGGTGGTCCTGGCCTGCGAGTACGCCGGATTCGAACCCCGGCTGGAGCACTCGTCCGACGACTTCCACGCCGTGGTCGCCCTCGCGGGGGCCGGCGCCGGGGTGGCGCTGGTGCCCCGCTCGGCGCTGCGCGGCACGGAGCCCGGCCGCGTCGTCGTACGCCCGGTGGAGGGCGCCGCCCCGACCCGGCGGGTCTTCGCCGCCGTCCGCCGCGGCGCCGAGGGGCACCCGCTGATCAGGCCCGTCCTGGACGCGCTGGCCGCCGCGGCCGGACCGGTCTGACGGCCCCGGTCCGGCGGGCCGGGGGTCAGGCGGGCTGGAGCAGGTCCCAGCGGTTGCCGTAGAGGTCCTCGAACACCGCGACCGAGCCGTACGTCTCGTGTCTCGGCTCCTCCAGGAAGCGGACCCCGGCGGCCAGCATGCGGGCGTGGTCGCCCCGGAAGTCCTCCGTGTGCAGGAAGAAGCCGACCCGGCCGCCGGTCTGCGCCCCCACGCTCGCGAGCTGCTCCTCGTCCTTGGCGCGGGCCAGCAGCAGCCCGGTGCCCGAGGTGCCAGGCGGCCGCACGACCACCCAGCGGGTGCCGTCGCCCCGGTCGGTGTCCTCGACCTGCTCGAAGCCCAGGGCGTCCGTGTAGAAGGAGAGGGCCTCGTCGTAGTCGCGGACGACCAGCGTGACCAGGGCGATGTGGGACATGGGGTTCCTCGTCGTCGCAGGGGCACATCAGTGGGGAAGCAGGTGGTGAGTTATACGTAACACTAACGCGCTCCCGGCCGTCCGGGGACAATGCCCGCCATGGACACGAGCGACCTCACCCCGCTGACCGACCGCGCGCGCGGCCTCGCCTCGGCGGGCGGCCGGCGCGTCCTCGGCATCGCGGGTCCACCCGGTGCGGGGAAGTCCACCCTGGCCGCCCGGATCGTCGAGGAGCTCGGAGAGCGCGCCGTCCTCGTCCCCATGGACGGCTTCCATCTGGCGGGGGCGGAGCTGGAGCGCCTCGGGCGGGCGGACCGGAAGGGCGCCCCCGACACCTTCGACGCCGCCGGATACGCCGCGCTGCTCCGGCGGCTGCGGGACGCGGGGGAGACCTGCCCGGTGTACGCGCCCGCCTTCGACCGGGCCCTGGAGGAGCCGGTCGCCGGGTCGGTGCGCGTGGACCGGGACACGCCGCTCGTCGTGACCGAGGGCAACTACCTGCTCCTGGACGAGGGCCCCTGGGCGCCGGTGCGCGGGCTGCTGGACGAGGTGTGGTTCCTGGACGCCGACCAGGAGACCAGGGTCGGCGGGCTCGTGGAGCGCCATGTGCGCTTCGGGAAGTCCCGGCCGTACGCCGAACGCTGGGTCGCCGAGTCCGACGAGCGCAACGCCCGGCTGGTCGAGCGCCACCGCGACCGTGCCGACCTCGTCGTACGGCGCCGCTGACCCGCGCCCGGCACGTGCGCGATCCCGCTCGCGTTCACGGGGGGCCTGCGGGCAGGATGCTGTGTGCCGTGTCGCCCCGCCAGGAGGACCCCATGCCCAGCACCGACCAGCCCGTGCCCTTCACCGCCGACGACTACCGGAACAGGATGACCAGGGCCGCCGAGTCGGCGGACGCCGCGGGCCTGTCAGGCGTCCTCGTGGCGCCGGGCCCCGACATGGTCCACCTCACCGGCTACAAGCCGACGGCGGACACCGAGCGCCTCACCCTGCTCGTCCTGCGCGCGGGCCACGACCCGGTGCTCGTCGTCCCCGCCCTGGAGGCGGCCGACGCCGAGCGCGCGGTGGGCGCCCCCGCCCTCACCCTGCGGGACTGGACCGACGCGGCCAACCCGTACACCCTGACCGCCGGACTCCTCGACGCCAAGGGCCGGTTCGGGATCAGCGACAACGCGTGGGCGCTGCACCTGCTGGCGCTGCACGCGCTGCTGCCCGACACCTCCTACGCCTCGCTCACCGAGGCCCTGCCGATGCTGCGCGCGGTCAAGGACGCGGCCGAGCTGGAGCGGCTCGCCGCTGCGGGGGCCGCCGCCGACGCGACGTACGAGCAGATCCTGAAGGTCCGCTTCGCGGGCCGCAGGGAGAGCGACGTGGCCGCCGATCTGGCGGCCCTGCTCACCCGGCACGGCCACTCCCAGGTCGACTTCACCGTCGTCGGCTCCGGGCCGAACGGCGCCAACCCGCACCACGAGGCGGGCGACCGCACCATCGAGCGGGGCGACATGGTGGTGCTCGACTTCGGAGGGCTGAAGCACGGCTACGGCTCCGACACCTCCCGTACGGTCCACGTCGGCGAACCCACCGCCGAGGAGCAGCGGGTCCACGACGTCGTACGGGAGGCGCAGGAGGCGGGCTGCCTCGCCGTGCGGCCGGGGGCCGCCTGCCAGGACGTCGACCGGGCCGCCCGCGCCGTCATCACCGAATTCGGTTACGGCGAACGGTTCATCCACCGCACCGGCCACGGCATCGGCGTCACCACCCATGAACCGCCCTACATGATCGAGGGCGAGGAGCAGCGGCTCGTGCCCGGGATGTGCTTCTCCGTGGAACCGGGCATCTATCTCCCCGGCCGCTTCGGCGTGCGTATCGAGGACATCGTCACCGTCACCGAGGACGGGGGCAGGCGGCTGAACACGACGGCGCGCGAGCTGGCGATCGTGGAGTAGCCGACCGCGCGCACCCGTGCCGCGCGCCCGGACGGACGGACGCGCGGACGCGGTGGGGTCAGGACGCGGGCAGCGCGGTCAGCTTCTCGTCGTGCAGGGCGAAGACGCGCTTGCCCTCCGCGGCGACGTACCACGCGCCCAGCGCGCCCGACTTGTCGTTGTAGGTCCAGCGGCGGGCGCCGGTCCTCGCGTCGAAGGCGTGGACGCCGCCGTGCTCGTCGAGGTCGGTGGCGCCGAACAGCGTGCCGCCGGACTTCGCGAACTGCCAGGCTGCCGCCGCCTGCTCATCGGTGGGGACCGGCCTGTGCCAGATCTCCTTGCCCGTCGCCGGGTCCACCGCCCACTGCGCGTGGCTGCTGTCCGACACGTACAGCACGCCCTCCAGCACCGCGGGCGGCTGGAAGTTCGTGAACTCCTCCGTGCGCAGCGTCCAGCGCTCGGCACCGTCTGCCAGTGCGAACGCCCTGAGGTCGCGGCCCTGGGAGACGATGACGAGGTCCTCGTGCACGGCGAACCTGTCGTAGTTCGTCTTTCCGAGCTTCTGGGTCCACACCTGCTTGCCGGTCGTGGTGTCACGGACCGTCAGGTTCTTCCGGAAGTCGGTGTAGACGAGCGTCTTCCCCCGCACGCTCGCGCTGATGCCGTTCTCCTCCGTCCCGGTGTCCCGCTGCTCCCGCCACAGGACCTTGCCGCTCGTGCTGTCGATCGCGGCGATCACATTGGTCTTCGTGCGGACGCCGTCCTCGATGATCGTCGCGACCATGTACACCGCCGTGTCGTCCACGGCGACGGGCCTGGGGTGGGCGAACCCGTTGCCCAGCCGGCTGCGCCAGACCTCCTGGCCGGTGGCGGGATCGAGAGCGACGATGTTGCCGTCGTACTGGCCGCTCGCCAGATACAGCCGTCCCTTGCCGACGAGCAGAGGGGCGCCCGGCACCGTCACGCCCTCCCGCGACCAGCGCTTCTTCCCGGAGGCCGCGTCCCAGCCCACCAGCGGATCGCCGATGGCTATGACGACGCCGTCCACCACCACGAGCGCGTCGTCGCCTCCGTAGGCCTTCGCGGTGGTCGTGACCTGCCACAGCGGCGCGGGCGCCTGCCCGTCGGCCGGAGCGGACGAACCACCGCCGGCGGCGGGCTTCTTGTCCTCGCTCCGGGTGGCGCCGCCTTCCGATTCGTCGCAGCCCACGGTTCCGGCGCCCAGGAGTGCCAGCCCGGCGCCGCCCGCCGCGGCCCTCAGCAGGCGCCGTCGCGACGTACTGCCCGGCATCACGTTCCGTGCTGGATTCATCAAAGCCCCCATGGCTGCGTTCGTCAGGAACTCGCGGCCCGCGGCGGGCTCCGAGCAGGGTGCAGCCTAGGACGGATCGAGGACGGGCCGTGCCTTTGCGCGTTGCACCGGTACACATCTGTGAAGTGAACGGCACACGGGCGGTACAGCGACGGAACGCGGGGCTCAGTCGTCGGCGAGCACCACGCAGGACTCCGGCGGCAGGTGCAGCAGCCCGTCGGCGCCCGGCGCCTGGGCGGGCTCCCAGGCGGCCAGCACCCGGCCCCCGCCCTTGCGGTGCCGGCCGGCGCCCAGCGGGATGGCCGCGGGCTTCCCGGACAAATTGACCGCGACGCGCAGGTCGCCCCTGCGGTACGCGATCCAGCCGGCGTCCTGGTCGTACGCCGTCCTCACGGAGGCGAGGTCCGGATCGGAGAGGTCCGGCAGGGTGCGGCGCAGGGTGATCAGCTCGCGGTACCAGGACCGCAGCCGGGCGTGCGGCTCGCGCTCCGGCTCGCTCCAGTCGAGGCAGGAGCGGGCCCGGGTCGCCGGGTCCTGCGGATCGGGGATGTCCTCCTCCGCCCAGCCGTGCTCCCCGAACTCCCGCCGCCTGCCCTCGCGTACGGCGCGGGCGAGCTCCGGGTCGGTGTGGTCGGTGAAGAACTGCCACGGGGTTCGGGCGCCCCACTCCTCGCCCATGAACAGCATCGGGGTGAAGGGCCCGGTGAGCACGAGCGCCGCGGCGCACGCCTGGAGCCCGGGACTCAGCGAGGCGGCCAGCCGGTCCCCGAGGGCGCGGTTGCCGATCTGGTCGTGCGTCTGGGCGTAGCCGACGAAGCGGTGCGCGGGCGCCCGGGTGACGTCCACGGGGCGCCCGTGCGTCCGGCCCCGGAAGCTGGAGTACGTGCCGTTGTGGAAGAACGCGCTGGTGACGGTCTTGGCGAGGGCGGCGAGCGGGGCGGTCGCGAAGTCGGCGTAATAGCCCTGGGACTCGCCGGTGAGCGCGGTGTGCAGGGCGTGGTGGAAGTCGTCGTTCCACTGGGCGTGCAGACCGATGCCCCCCTCCGTGCGGGGCGTGGTCGTCCGCGGATCACAGAGGTCGGACTCCGCGATCAGGCCGAGCGGTCTGCCGAGCTCGGAGGCGAGCGCGTCGACGGCGGTGGAGAGCTCCTCCAGGAACGTCAGCGCCCGGCCGTCGGCCAGCGCGTGCACGGCGTCCAGGCGCAGGCCGTCCAGCCGGTAGTCCCGCAGCCAGGCCAGCGCACTGCCCAGCAGATACGCCCGCACCTCGTCCGAGCCGGGAGCGTCGAGGTTGACGGCCGAGCCCCAGGGGGTGTGGTGGGTGTCCGTGAAGTACGGGCCGAAGGCGGGCAGGTAGTTGCCGGAGGGACCCAGGTGGTTGTGGACCACGTCCAGGACGACCGCGAGCCCCAGACCGTGCGCCGTGTCGACAAAGCGCTTCAGTCCGTCCGGGCCTCCGTACGGCTCGTGCACCGCCCAGAGCGACACCCCTTCGTACCCCCACCCGTGGGTTCCCGGGAACGGGCAGACGGGCATCAGCTCCACATGGGTGATGCCGAGGTCCACGAGGCCGCCGAGCCGCTCGGCCGCGGCGTCGAAGGTCCCCTCCTCCGTGAACGTGCCGATGTGCAGCTCGTAGAGGACCGCGCCCGGCAGCCCGAGCCCCGCCCAGGAGGCGGTGTCCCAGGTGTACGCCGCATGGTCGACGACCGCGCTCGCGCCGTCCGGCCCGTCCGGCTGCCGGCGGGAGCGCGGATCGGGCAGGACGGGTCCGCCGTCGAGCGAGAAGCCGTAGCGGTCACCCCCCGCCGCCTCCGCCTCGGCCGTCCACCAGCCGGCCCGCAGCGGGTCACGGTCCATCGGACTCCGCCCGTCCCGCACGCACAGCGCGACAGAACCGGCGGCCGGGGCCCACACCTCGAACTGCATTCACCACTCCTCGTCCATGGACCGGAAGCCTCACCCGGAGGCCCCCATGATCGGCGGAAGTCGCACACACGGCCCCGGGACACTGGAGCGAGTCCGTAACTGGCGATTAGGGTCTGGTCCTGATCATTGCCCTGCCGGGTTCTGCTCATACGTAGTGCACCCGGGCAGTACCACCGAGGTTCCTTCCACGGCTGCTGGAGGCCGAGATGACCGTGCCGACGTTCCCACCCGGTTTCCTGTGGGGAGCCTCCGCCTCCGCCTTCCAGACGGAAGGGGCCTTCGACGCCGACGGCAAGGGGCTCTCCGGCTGGGACGCCTTCGCCGCACAGCCCGGCCGGATCAAGGACGGCACCGACACCACCCGGGGCACCGGCTTCCACGAGCACTACCGCGAGGACGTCGCCCTGCTCGCCGGACTCGGAGCCGACGCCTTCCGCTTCTCCATCAGCTGGCCCCGCGTCGTCCCCGGCGGCAGCGGCTCGCTCAACCCGGCGGGGCTGGACTTCTACGACCGCCTCGTCGACGAGCTCTGCGCCCACGGCATCACCCCCGCGCCGACCCTCTACCACTGGGACACCCCGCTCCCGCTCGACGAGGCGGGCGGCTGGCTCAACCGGGACACCGCCTACCGCTTCGCGGAGTACGCGGGCATCGTCGCCGAACGCCTCGCCGACCGGGTGCCGATGTGGATCACCATCAACGAACCGGCCGAGGTGACGATGCTCGGCTACGCCCTCGGCGAGCACGCCCCCGGCCGCACCCTCCTCTTCGACGCCCTGCCCGCCGCCCACCACCAGCTGCTCGCCCACGGACTGGCCGTACGGGCGCTGCGCGCGGCGGGCGCGGGCAACGTAGGCATCGCGCTCTCCCACAGCCCCGTCTGGACGGCGGGGGACTCCGACGAGGACCGCGCCGGCGCCGAGCTCTACGACACCCTGACCAACTGGCTCTTCGCCGACCCGGTGCTCACCGGCCGCTATCCCGACGAGGGCTTCGCCGCGCTGATGCCGGGCGCGGTCGAGGACGACCTCAAGACCATCTCCACGCCCCTCGACTGGTACGGCGTCAACTACTACAACCCGACCCTCGTCGGGGCGCCCAGGCCCGGAGCCCTCGACTCCTTCTCCGGCTACGCGATGCCCGCCGGACTCCCCTTCGGCATACGGGAGATCGAGGGGTACGACACCACCGACTTCGGCTGGCCCGTCGTGCCCGAAGGGCTCGGCGAGACGCTCGGCCAGCTCCGGGACCGCTTCGGCGACCGGCTGCCGCCCGTCTACATCACCGAGAACGGCTGCGCGGTCGACGAGCCCGTCGCCGACGGCCGGCGCATCGCCTTCCTCGAAGGGCATCTGGAGGCGCTGCGCAAGGCCATCGACGAGGGCGTCGACGTACGGGGCTACTTCACCTGGTCACTGACCGACAACGTCGAGTGGACCGAGGGCGCGAGCAAGCGCTTCGGCCTCGTCCACATCGACTACGAGACGCTGCGCCGCACCCCCAAGGAGTCCTACGGCTGGTACCGCGACGTCATCAGGGCGCAGCGCGTCACACCAGGTGAACGCGCTCCTGGGTGATGCGGTGGCCCGCCCGGGCGAACGCGGCGGCCATCGGCACATTGCCCCGGTCCGTCGCGCCCGCGACGGACGTGGCGCCCTCGGCGGCCAGGAAACGGGTGCACTCCACCAGCAGGTCGTAGCCGTAACCGTGGCCGCGCGCCTCGGGGACGACCCCGATGAAGCCGATGCACGGGCCGCCCGGATTGCGCGCGGGTATGTGGATGCCCGCGAGCGCCCCGTCCGGGGTGTGGGCGAGCTGCCACCAGGAGCGCGGCGAGGGGCACCAGTTGAAGAAGTCCAGCTCCTCCCGGGCGGCCTGCTCCAGACCGCCCGGACCCTCGATGGTGCGCAGGGCGTGGGCGTCCAGCGTGACGGAGTGGACCCGGCGCAGCACGTCCAGGATCACGGCGTCGTCGGGCTCCTCGCGGAACTCCAGCCTGCCGGGCGGCTCGGGCAGCCCGTCCGCGGGCGTCCACTCGTAGCGGTAGCGCTCGACCAGCGGCTTCATCCCTGACGCCTCGGCCGCCGCGATCCGCGCCGAGGCGGCGGCCCGTACCCCAGGGGTCTCCCGCCAGCGCGGCGGCACGATCAGTTCGTACTCCACGGACCACGCGGCGCGGCGCAGCAGCTCGGCCGCGGTGTCCTCCTCGCCCTCGGCGAAGTCGAAGTAGTTGAGCAGGACGGGCTCGGTGTCCTCGGGCCCGCCCCACCAGGCGGCCCTGGCGACGACGACGCCGTCGCGCAGGGCGACCCAGGTCCAGTCGGGACGGTACTCACCGCCGTCGTCCACGGTGGCGTAGCGGTGGCCGAACGCGGCACGGCCCACGAGGAAGGGGCCCGGCAGGGCATGGAAGAGATGGGCGTCGCTCGGGGTGAGCGAACGGATGACCGTGACGGTCATGGGTGTGTCCTCCAGGACTCGGTGACAGGGAGCGCGCTCCCGGTCAGACCGAGTCCGACACCACCCCGGGGGCGGGGCGGGAGCGCGGGAACGACGGGGTACGCACGTGTTCTCGCCTCCTTCCGCCTCCGGGGCCGGTTCTCTCCGGGGAGAGTACGGACCCCGGAACCGGAGGTCCAGCGGTTTTACGTCCGGTCCCACACCATGTCGAAGGCCCGCTCGAAGTTCACATAACCGAGGCGCGCGAACGCCCTGGCCATCGGGACGTTGCCGAGGTCCGTCGCGGCCCGGATGTGGTCCATGCCCTCGGCGGCGAGCACCCGGGTGCCCTCGGCGAGGATGTCGTCGATATAGCCGTTGCCGCGGTGCGCGGGCAGCACCCCGATGTACGCGATCACCGGGTGGTAGTTGTTGCGGGCCGGGATGACGAAGCCGACGGGTTCGCCGCCGGGGAGCTCCGCGACGCGCCACCACTCCTGAGGCGTCTTCAGGAGCGCGAACTCCTCGTCGTAGTGCTTCTCCGCCGCCGCGCGCGTGCCGAGCCCCGACGCCAGGTCGGCCTGGCCGTGCGCGTCCAGGGTGCCCTCCATCACCGGGGTCATCAGCGCGACGAGGTCCTCGCGGTCCGTGACCTTCCGGAACACCAGCCGGCCGTTGTCCTCGGGGACCGGGGTGCCCGCCCTCCACTCCAGGCGGAGCCGCTCGACGAGCATCCGGGCGCCACTCGCCTCCATGACCCGTATCCGGGCCTCGACGGCGTCACGCACGGCAGGGTCCTCGCGCCAGTCCGGCGGGACGAACCGGCCGTACTCGGGGCGTGCGGTCCCGGACGGGAGGACCGCGGCCGTCGCCGTCTCCAGCAGGCGCAGACCGGCCTCACCACGCTCGGGCTCCGCGAGCGTGTCGTCCAGGTCGAAGAAGTCCAGCGCCTGGGGGCCGGTACCGGGCTGTCCCGTCCACCAGGACAGGCGGCCCACGACCCGGTCGCCGCGCAGCGCCACCCACATCCACCCGGGGATGCGCCGGCCGGTGGACAGGTCGTCGGCGAGCTCGTGGTCCAGGACATAGGAAAGACCGCAGAAGAGACCGAGTTCGTCCGCTCCGGTGAGCGGACGGATGGTCAGTTCCGATGGTGCAAGGGTCACAAAGTCTCCTCGTTCGTGTGCCGCGGCCGGTGGGCGGCGGCGTGCGACCATAGCAACCGTGCGACGGCCGCCGTACGGTATTTATCCGTTCCCGCGCAGGTCAGGACGGCCGGAATCGGGCATCGTCTGGACACCTCGGGCGTCTCGGCCCGACAATCAGTTCTGTGACGTCCCCCTTCGAGCACCACACGTATCCCGCGCGGCTCTCGGACGCCGAGCGCGACCGTGTTCTCGGTGTGCTCAGAGACGGCGCGGCGCAGGGGAAGCTCTCCCACGACACCTTCCTGCGGCGCATGGAACTCGCCCTCGCCGCACGCCGGTCCGACGAGCTGAAGGCCCTCACCAGCGATCTGGAGGCCGGCGGACGCTGGTCGCGCGGACTGTTCCGCGCGGTCGGCGGGGTCTCCGCCTTTCCGGCCCGGGTGCGCAGGGCCTGGCAGTCCGAGCGGCTGCCCCGGCTCCTGCTGCCGCTGCCCGGCCCGCACGCGCTGCGCATCGGCCGCGACCCCGGCAACGGCCTCCGGCTCAGCCACGAGACGGTGTCGCGGATGCACGCCGAACTGACCGCCGACGGCAGCCGGTGGATCCTCAGCGACCTCGGCTCGACGAACGGCACCTGCGTCAACGGCCAGCGGGTCGTCGGCTCGGTCGTGGTGCGCGAGGGAGACCAGGTGAGCTTCGGCCGGATGACCTTCCGGCTGACCACGTCCCTGCCGGTCCCGCCGGCCTGACCACCGCGCCCGCCTCCGCCCGGACGCGTACGGGGCCCGGTCCGCCGCGGACCGGGCCCCGCACACGTCAGGTCAGCCGGTCAGGGTGAACGCCTGGGCGGCGGAGCCGTCGCACGGCTGCTGCGAGAGCTTCGCCCCGTCGGCCCGGGAGGAGCCGTCCACGGTCAGGCACTTGCCGCTGTGGCGGGCGGTGAAGCGGTACTGTCCGCCGGTGCCGAGGGCCTCCGGCTTCCACTGCTGGTTGGTTCCGCCCACGTACGTCCACAGATGGACCCGGGTGCCGTCCGCGGTGGCCCCGGTACCGCCGTCGACGTCCCAGGCCTTGGAGTTGTGCCGGTTGACGACCTGGTAGTGGCCGTCGCTCGTGGGCCGGAACTGCCAGCTCTGGTTGGCGCCGGTCCCGCAGGCCCACTGCTGGAGCGCGGTGCCGTCGGAGGTGCCCCAGTCGGCCGCGTCCAGGCAGGCGCCGCTGTTGCCGTTCTTCACCCGGTACCAGGCGGCCGGGTCGATCGAGCCGGCGGGCGGCTCGGTGGTGGAACCGGTGCCGTCCCAGACGAACGTGGCGACCGCGCCGGCGGGCAGGGTGTAGGCGAGGGACCTGCCGTTGTCGGTCAGTGAGAAACTCCGCGACCCGGACGCGGTGTTGACGACATAGGCGGCGCGGCTGCCGTCCGGGTTCTCGAAGGCGACGTTCTGCACACCGCCGGCGCCCTGGCTGGTGGAGCCGATGCGGGTGGCCCCGCGCCCGACGAACTTGGAGAGGTGCCCGAGGACGTAGTACTCGGCGTTGCGGGTGACGTTGCCGCCGGTGATGTCGACGACGCCGTTGCAGCGGGTACCGCAACCGCCCTGGTGCGGCCCGCCGTTCCCGTCGAGGGCGAGGTTCCAGTTGACGACGGTCTCACCACCGTGGCGCATGTTCTGCACGACGAGGTTCTCGGCGTGCCACCGCAGCGTGTCGGCGAAGGTGGCGGACGGGTCGGCGCTCTCGGTGCCCGAGCACTCGGTGAAGAAGACGCGCTTGCCCGCGTCGACGACCTGCTGCTGGGCCGAGGGGGCTCCGCCGTAGCAGTGGAAGGCCGCGCCGATCACCCGGTCGATGCCCCGGGTGCCGGCGAAGACCTCGACCGGATAGTTCGGGTGGTCCCAGTTGTGGTCGTAGGCCAGCAGGTTGGTGGGGAGGCCGGCGGCGGTCAGCGTACGGTCGAGGACCTTGAGGAACTCCGCCTGCTGCCCCGACGTCATGGTCATCGAGGGGTAGCTCGCCGCGAACTCCGGCTCGTTCTGGGCGGTGAGGTCGGTCAGCGTGATGCCCTCCTGCCCGTACGCCCGGATCGCCTTGACCAGGTAGTCGGCGTAGTCCTGGTGGTTCTCCGTCTTCAGGCTGCCGCCGACGAGCGAGTTGTTGGTCTTCATCCACGCGGGCGCCGACCAGGGCGAGCCCATGAAGCGGATGCCGGGGCTGACGCCGAGGGCCTGCTTCAGGACCGGGATGATCTCGCTCCTGTCCCGGTTGACGGAGAACGCTCCGCGGGTGTCCTCGTAGCTGTGGAAGCCGCCGGCCGCGTTGAAGTCGGAGTCGCCCAGCGGCTGGCGCAGGTAGGTGAGGCCGATGCCGTCCCCGGCGGTGGAGAACAGCGATCTCATCAGGGCGTCGCGCCGGTCCTGCGGAAGGCCCTGGACGAGGTGGGCGGAGGCCCCGGTCACCGAGGCTCCGGCACCGGTGAACTTCTGGCTCCTGGCGGCGCCGTCGACGCGTATGTCGATGGCCTGGGGCGCGGCGGTGAAGGGGAGGCTGCCGTCGGCCGCCAGCTTCCTGCCGCCGTCCGGGGTGGTGATCCAGACCTGGGCCGTGGGTTCGGCGGCGCCGGCGGCGCCCGTGCCGGAGAGGCCGAAGCCGGCGACGGCCAGGGCCAGGGCGGCGCCCGCGGCTCCGGTCAGCCGTCTGCGGGCGGGACGGGGAGATGACATGTGCGGCTCCTTCGGTTCGTACCAGTGCGGGTGGTGCGGCCGGCTCCGAGCTCGCCGTGGTCGGTCAACTGGCGCGAGGAGTGGGGGAGTTCAATTGACGCCGACATGAAAACACACCCACTGAGTGGTTAGTAAGTGATGTGAGTCACATCCATGAAGAGGTGTGGAGGGACCGGCTGCCGTGCGGGTGGGCGGGACTAGGCTGCGTGGGTGAGCAACCCTTCAGCGGGTACACCCGCCCACAGAACCCGGCCCCGCACCCCGCGCAGCGCGGAGGCCAAGCAGCGACAGCAGCGCATCCTGCACATCGCCATGGACACCTTCGGAGCCCGCGGCTACAACAACGCCTCGCTCGCGGAGATCGCGGAGCAGGCGGGTCTGACCCAGGCGGGCGTCCTGCACTACTTCCGCTCCAAGGCGCTCCTGCTCACCAGCGTCCTGGAGCTGCGCGACCAGACGGACATCGAACAGCTGGGATCCGACCGGCCCCGCGGACTCGCCTTCCTGAGCCACCTGGTGGACACCGCGCTCCGCAACGCCGAACGGGAAGGCATCGTCCGGCTGTACGCCGTGCTGTCGGCCGAGTCCGTCACCGAGAGCCACCCCGCCCAGACCTACTTCCGTGACCGGTACAGCGGACTGCGCGCCTTCGTGGCCGACGCCCTGCGCGAGGCCTGCGACCTGCCCGCCGACCGCGCGGAGCAGGCCGAGACCGCGGCCAACGCCGTCATCGCGGTCATGGACGGCCTTCAGGTGCAGTGGCTGCTGGACCCCGAGGCCGTGGACATGGCGGCCTCCACCGACCTCGTGGTCAACGCGCTGCTGGCCACGCTCGCACCGGACCGCTTCGGACACGCCGGGAGCTGAACCGCCGTGCGGGGCTCACCCGCGCCCCGTCACCGCCCCGCGCCGGCCCGCACGAGCAGCGCCACCGGCCGGTCGGCGAACAGGGACGCCAGGCCCACCCGGGGCCCCGTGAACTCCCGTCCGGGCGCGAGGAGATCGGTCCACGGGCCGTCGTCGGGAAGATCCAGCCCGGTGTCGCGCCAGCCCCCCTCCTCGTCGAGCCGCAGCGCCAGCCGGGTCACCGCCGTGACCACCTCACCGGACCGGCAGAAGGCCACGCAGTGCGACGCCGCCGGGCCGCGCGCCGCCAGCGGGGCGTACGTCCCCGACTCGCCGAAGAGCTCCGGGCGCTCCCGGCGCAGGCGCAGCGCCGCCCTCGTGAGCGCGGCCTTCTCGTCCCCGTCGGCCGGGGGCCTGCTGAACGGCCGCCGGTTGTCCGGGTCGACCAGGGCGATGTACTCCCGCTCCGTGCCCTGGTACAGATCGGGCACGCCGGGCATGGTCAGATGCACCAGCGCGGCCCCCAGCACATTGGCCCGCACGAAGGGGGCGAGCGTGTCCGCGAACCGCGTCATCATCGCCCTGGCCTCGCCCGCGTCACTGCCGGGACCCGCCGCCACGAAGTCGGTCACCGCCCGCTCGTACACCGGGTCCGGCTCGGTCCAGCTGGTGAACAGGCCGGCCTCGCGCACGGACTTCAGCAGCGCCGGCTCCAGCCTGCCCGCCATCTCACCGGCGGGCAGGCTCGCACAGCCGTACGCCGACTGCCAGGCCTGCCAGGCCAGCTGGGGATCGGGCGCGGGCGCGGCCCCGGCCCTGGCCAGCCGTGCCACCAGGGCGGACCACTGCTCGGGGCACTCCGACAGGACCGCGATCCTGGCCCGTACGTCCCCGCTGCGCTTGGTGTCGTGCGTGGTCAGCACCGTCCCGGTGGCCGGCCAGTCCCGGGCGATACGGGCGCAGAAGGCGTGGAACTCCTCCGGGCTCACCGCCGGCTGCCCGGGGTCGCCCCCGACCTCCGTCGCCGAGATCAGCGGGACATAGCGGTAGAACGCCGTGTCCTCCACCGACTTGGCGTGCAGCGCGGACGCCGTCTGCGCGAACCGCGCGCAGAACGCCGCGTGCTCCGGCCCGTCCCCGAGCCGGCCCAGCGCCAGATCCCGCACCACGTCGACGGCCCGCGCCTCCTCGGCGACCGGGAAGACCGCCTTGGCGTCGCGCACCGCCTCGGCCGGGAGGGTGGACTCGGCGATCTCCGTGAGCGGACCGCCCGCCGTGACGTACGGCCGGTAGACCGGGACCCGTACGAGCAGCTCGCGCACCGCCGTGTGCAGTGCCCACGGCGCGTGGTCGTGCAGCGCCGGATCACCGGCGCACGCCTCGACCGCGAGACGCGTCAGCCACTCCGTCTCGGCGGCCAGCTCATGGGTGACCACCCGGTACGCCGCGCGCCGGACGGTCGCGGTCCAGTAGCCCCCGCGGTCCCCGGGCGGCCCCGCGAAGTCCCGGTAGCGGCCGAGCAGGTCCGCCGCGCCCATCGGGTCCGTGAACAGCCCGTCGATCCGGTGCAGCGCGTCGTAACCGGTGGTGCCCGCGACCGCCCAGCCCGCCGGAAGGGCCTCGGCGCCGGTGAGGATCTTCTCGACCACCGTCCACCGCCCGCCGGTGGCCTCGCCGAGCCGCCCGAGATAGGCGGCGGGGTCCGCCAGCCCGTCCGGGTGGTCGATGCGCAGCCCGTCGAGGACCCCGTCGCCGACCAGTTCGAGGATCTTGGCGTGGGTGGCGGTGAAGACCTCCGGATGCTCCACCCGGACGCCGATCAGATCGGAGATGGTGAAGAACCGGCGGTAGTTCAGCTCGGTCCTGGCCAGACGCCACCAGGCCAGACGGTAGTGCTGCGCGGCCAGCAGCTCGGGCAGGGGAAGGCCCGCCGTGCCCTCGCGCACCGGGAACTCCAGATCCCCGTAGCGGAGCACGGGCGTGCCGTCGTCCCTGGCCGCCACCTCGAAGCTGCCGCTCTCCTCGCCGACGCGCCCGCCGAGCACCGGCAGCAGCACCTTCCCGCCGCCGGCCGCCCAGTCGATGTCGAACCAACGGGCGTACGGGGACTCCGGACCCTCGCGCAGGACCTCCCACAGCGGCAGGTTGTGCCGGGGAGCGGCGGCCATGTGGTTCGGCACGATGTCCAGGATCAGCCCGAGGCCGTGCGCCCGTGCCGTGGCGGCCAGCTCCCGCAGCCCCTCCTCGCCGCCGAACTCGGCCCGCACCCGGGTGTGGTCGACGACGTCGTAACCGTGCCCCGAGCCGGGCACGGCCTCCAGGACGGGCGACAGATGCAGATGGGAGACGCCGAGCTCGGCGAGATACGGCACGGCGTCCGCGGCGGCGGCGAACGGGAAGCCCGGCTGCAGTTGCAGCCGGTACGTGGCGGTGGGCGTCATGGACTCGTACGTACCCAGCCGGGCGGCTCTCTCCCACCTTCTGCCCCGCCCGGTGCCCCCGGGAGGCCCTCCACCCCGCACCGGACACCCCAATGGCCTACGCCGGGCGCTTCAGCACCGTCAGACTGCGCCCCACCAGCGTCACCCGCTCGCCCGCCGACACCTTCGGGCCCGCGCCCGGCGGCACCCCGTCCGGGATCGCCGTGTCCACGACGACCTGCCACTGCTTGCCGTGGTTCGTCGGGACGGCGAATTCCAGCGTCTCGGCGCCCGCGTTGAACATGAGCAGGAACGAGTCGTCGGCGATCCGCTCACCGCGCGGCCCCGGCTCGGAGATGGCGTGGCCGTTGAGGAAGACCGTCATGGCCTTGGCGTGCGCGGCCTGCCAGTCCCGCTGGGTCATCTCCTCACCCCTGGGGGTGAACCACGCGATGTCGGACAGCTCGTCGTGCGTCCCCTCCACCGGGCGGCCGTGGAAGAAGCGCCTGCGCCGGAAGACCGGGTGGTCGCGACGGAGCCAGACCATCGCCCGGGTGAACTCCAGCAGGCTCGTGTCCGTGCGCGCGCCGTCCGCGTCGCCGTCCTCGCCGCGCGTGGCGGCGGCCGGGTCGGGCCAGTGGACCCAGGAGAGCTCGTTGTCCTGGCAGTAGCCGTTGTTGTTGCCCCGCTGGGTCCGCGCGAACTCGTCGCCGTGGCTCAGCATCGGCACGCCCTGGGAGAGCATCAGCGTGGCGATGAAGTTGCGCATCTGACGGCTGCGCAGCTCCAGGACCTCCTTGTCCTCGGTCTCACCCTCCACCCCGCAGTTCCACGAGCGGTTGTGGCTCTCGCCGTCGCGGTTGCCCTCGCCGTTGGCGTCGTTGCGCTTGTCGTTGTACGAGACGAGGTCGTGGAGCGTGAAGCCGTCGTGGCACGTGGTGAAGTTGATCGAGGCCAGCGGGCGCCTGCCGTCGTCCTGGTAGAGGTCGGAGGAGCCCGTGAGCCGGCCGGCGAACTCCGCCAGCGTCCGGGGCTCGCCCCGCCACAGGTCCCGCACCGTGTCCCGGTACTTGCCGTTCCACTCGGTCCACAGCGGCGGGAAGTTCCCCACCTGGTAGCCGCCCTCGCCCACGTCCCAGGGCTCGGCGATCAGCTTCACCTGGCTGACCACCGGGTCCTGCTGCACCAGGTCGAAGAAGGAGGACAGCCGGTCCACCTCGTGGAACTGGCGTGCGAGCGTGGCCGCGAGGTCGAAGCGGAAGCCGTCCACATGCATCTCGGTCACCCAGTACCGCAGGGAGTCCATGATCAGTTGCAGGACGTGCGGGGACCGCATCAGCAGGGAGTTCCCCGTGCCGGTGGTGTCCATGTAGTACTTCTGGTCGTCGGCCAGACGGTAGTACGAGGCGTTGTCCAGGCCCCGGAACGAGAGCGTCGGACCCAGGTGGTTGCCCTCCGCCGTGTGGTTGTAGACCACGTCGAGGATCACCTCGATCCCCGCCTGGTGGAGCGCCTTGACCGCCTGCTTGAACTCCAGCACCTGCTCACCGCGGTCGCCCCAGGAGGCGTACGCGTTGTGCGGGGCGAAGAAGCCGATGGTGTTGTAACCCCAGTAGTTGGCCAGGCCGGCGTCGGCCAGCCGGTGGTCCTGGACGAACTGGTGCACCGGCATCAGCTCGATCGCGGTGACGCCCAGCTCCGTCAGATGGGCGATGATCTCCGGGTGCGCCAGGCCGGCGTAGGTGCCGCGGAGCTCCTCGGGGAGGCCCGGGTGAAGCATCGTCAGGCCCTTCACATGGGCCTCGTAGATCACCGTGCGGTGGTAGTCCGTACGCGGCCGGCGGTCGTCGCCCCAGTCGAAGTACGGATTCACCACGACCGAGCTCATCATGTGCGGCGCCGAGTCGAGGTCGTTGCGCTCGTCCGGCTTGCCGAACGGATAGCCGTACACCGCCTCGCCCCACTGGATCTGCCCCGAGATCGCGCGTGCGTAGGGATCGAGGAGCAGCTTCGCCGAATTGCAGCGCTGTCCGCGCCCCGGCTCGTACGGACCGTGCACCCGGAAGCCGTAGCGCTGCCCCGGCATCACCCCGGGCAGATAGGCGTGCCGCACGAAGGCGTCGGTCTCACGGAGCTCCACCGCCGTTTCTGAACCGTCGTCGTGCAGCAGGCACAACTCGATTCGGTCGGCGGCCTCCGAGAAGACCGCGAAGTTGGTTCCTGCGCCGTCGTAGGTGGCGCCGAGGGGATACGCGTGTCCCGGCCAGACCTGCATAGATAGGACTCTTCCACTTCTGATCCGGGTGCTGGGGGTTTTCGCCCCGATACTCCCCGAAAGACGGTCCTGTGCCTAGGACGTCGCCCGGTGCGGCCGGGTCCCGTCGGGTGATCCCGCGGGGCCGGTCAACCTGGGACACGTCGGTGTCGCCCGGACAGGGGGCCCGGGCCGCCGGGCAGCTCCTCCGTCCGGTATGCGGCATGCGAGAGGGTGCGCAATCACTATGAACCATCTCACTCCACCCGATCTCACCGCAAGGAACGGGCCTTCACCATAGGGGAGTTGAGAAAGGAGCTCGCGCATCCGGCTGCACGCCTCCCGCTCCCGGAGTACCCTTCCTTGATCGTTGGTGGGGGATGGGAAGGCGGTACGCGGGTGAGCTCGGGAGGGTTCGAGCTGCCCCCAGGTGACGCAGGTCACGAGGGGGAGTCGACCGATGCCCCGCCGGGGGCGGTCTCCCTCGCGCAGCCCATGGAGATCGGCGCCGAGCTGGACTGGGGAGCGGACGCCTGGAACGAGGTGCGTACGCGCGCCCAGCGCGCCGGGCGCGCGTACATCTGGCTGAATCTGGTGGAACAGCGGCTGCGCGCCGTGGTCTCCGCCGTCATCCGGCCGATCTACGAGCCGGTGCACGGCGAGGACTGGGTGGTCGCCGCCGCGGGGCCCGCCGGGCAGGAGTGGGTGCAGCGCGCCGTCGCGGTCCGGGAGGTCTCGCGCCGCAAGGGCTATCTGCTCGACCCGGCCGACGACAACGTCCTGAGCTTCCTGACCCTGCCCCAGCTGCGCGAGCTGATGGTCCAGCACTGGCCGTGCTTCGAGCCGTACTTCGACGACCGCCGCGAGGTGGAGCTCGCGCTCGACGAGCTGGAGGTGGCGCGCAACGTCGTCTCCCGCAACCGCGCGCTCAACGAGGCGGTGCTCGCGCAGGCCGAGCGGGCGTCCGCCCGGCTCCTGGAGATCCTCGGCAGCGGCGCAGCGGTCCCGTCCGCCGACCGGCTGCCCGTGGACGCCGTCGAGGAGCTGGTCGGCGACCGCTACGCCGACGTCGTCTCCGTCCACCCCGACCGGGTGCGGCTCCAGCGGCAGCTGCCCGCCGAGGACCTGTTCGGCGGGGCGCGCCGGCTGGACGCGATCGGCATAGGGCTCAACCTCCTCACACAGAACTTCTCCGGGCGCCGGCTGGTGCGCCTCGCCGAGTCGGGCTGCCGGGTGCGGCTGCTGTTCATCAACCCGGCGAGCAGCGCGGTCAAGCGCAGGGAGCGCGAACTGGGCCTCAAGAAGGGCGAACTGAGCCGGTCCGTGGAGATGAACATCCTCCATATGCGCCGGGTGCGCTCCAAGCTCCGCGACCCGGGCGCCTTCCAGATCCACGTCTTCGACGAGACGCCGCGTTTCACGGCCTATCTGGTGGACGGCGACGGGCCCGACGCCGTGGGGGTCGTCCAGCCCTATCTGCGGCGCGCACGCGGCATGGAGGCGCCCGTGCTGGTGCTGCGCGGCGGCGGGCGCTCGGTGGTCAGGGCGGGACAGGACAGCGAGCACGGACTCTTCGAGACGTACCGCGAGGAGTTCGAGTCGGTGTGGACGGACTCCAGGCCCGTCTCCTGACACCCCTTCCCGGGTTGTCAGTGGTGCGTGCGAAGGTGGTCATCACTTGGGGGAAGGCACCACAGGAGGAGGTACGGGATGAGCTGGCATCAGGAGCGCCTGGTCGGCTTCGACCTGGAGACGACCGGCACGGAACCGCTGGAGGCCCGGATCGTCACCGCCGCGGTCATCGCGGTGGACAGCAGGCACGGCCAGCCGGTCCGCAGCGGCACCTGGCTCGCGGACCCCGGCATCCGGATTCCCGCACAGGCCTCCGCGATCCACGGCATCAGCAGTGAGCGGGCCGCGGCGGAGGGCCGCCCTGCCCGCGAGGTGGCCGACGAGATCGCCGCCACCCTCGTGGAGTACTGGCGCGAGGGCGTGCCCGTCGTGGCGTACAACGCGGCGTTCGATCTGACCCTGCTCTCGGCGGAGCTGAGCCGCCACGGGCTGCCGTCCCTGAGCGACCGGCTGGACGGCAGGGGAGTCGGCCCCGTCATCGACCCGTACACCATCGACCGGGCCGTCGACCGCTACCGCAAGGGCAAGCGCACCCTGGAGGCGGTCTGTGTGGAGTACGGCGTGGTGCACGGCGGGGCCCATGACGCCGCCGCCGACGCGCTGGCCGCGGTGCGCGTGGCATACGCGATAGCGGACCGGCACGGCTCGGTCGCCGCCCTGGAGACCACCGACCTGCACGAGCGTCAGATCGAGTGGTACGCGGACTGGGCCGCCGACTTCCAGAAGTTCCTTCGCCGCAAGGGCACGGCGGACGCCGTGATCGACGGCCGCTGGCCGCTGCGCGAGCCGGCCGCGGTCAGCGCCTCCTGAATCGCGGTACTCCGGCACACGCGGGCCGGGGCGGGTGCAGTGCCCGGTGGCCGTGCCTCGCTCAGAAGGGGTACCAGCGCACCTCGGGGTCGTCCTCGCGCAGTGACGCCACCCTGCGGCGGAATTCCGCCAGTGCCTTGGGGTTCCCCGGCGCGTGCTGGGAGACCCAGGCGCAGCTGGCCGTCTCGCGGGCGCCCCGCAGCACCGTGCAGCCCTCCCAGGCGCGGACGTCCCAGCCGTACGCGTCGGTGAAGGCCTCGTAGGCCTCGACGGGCAGCCCGTACCGGTCGCGGGAGAGGGCGAGGACGACCAGGTCGTGCTCGCGCAGATCGGCGGAGAAGGTCTCCAGGTCCACCAGGACCGGTCCGTCCGGGCCGACGTGGACGTTGCGGGGGAGCGCGTCGCCGTGGATCGGCCCCGGCGGCAGATGCGGGGACAGTTCCGCCGCGGCCTTCGCGAAGCCGTCGCGCCGGCCGCGCAGATAGTCGGCGTCGGCGGGATCGATGGCGTCGCCCGCGAGCCGCAGCCAGCGCTCGACACCGCCGAGCAACTCGCGGCGCGGCAGCGTGAAGCCGACGGGGGCGGGCAGCGCGTGGATCTGGGTGAGCAGCGGGGCCAGGTCGCGCGGCTCGGTCGGGCGCACGGCATCGGGCAGCCGGTGCCACAGGGTCACCGGGTGGCCCTCCACCAGCCGTGCCTCGGCCTCCGCGGCCCGTACGGCGGGCACACCCGACGCGGCGAGCCACCGGGCGACGGCCACCTCGCGCTCGGCCCGCTCCCGCAGCTCCGGGTGGTGCGTGGCGTCCCGGCCGACCTTGGCCACCAGGTCGCCGACAGCGAACACCGCGTTCTCGCCCAGCGCGAGGAGCTCCGAGCCGCCGGGCAGCCCGGCGGCGGTCAGTACCTCGCGCGCACGCTTGTCGTCCATGGCCCGATTTTCTCATCCCCCCAGGCCACCTCCACCGCGGGCACCACCTCGGCGGGCGGGCGGGCCTGCCGGGCCTGGAGCCCGCCGGCTGCACGGGCCGGCCGCACCGGCCGGGTCAGCGGGCGATGAACGGCTCGGTCAGGTGTGGCGTCGCGAGATGGAGGGTGCCGGCGGCCCGGTCGTCGAGCACCCGTTCCCTGGAGGACCTCGCCTGTTCGGCGTCCATCTCGTGGGCGTAGGCGAGTGCGGGGTGGAGCAACTGGATCGCGTGCACGAGCAGATCACCGGTGACGGCGACCGTTTCGTCTCCGGCGGTGACGAGCACGCTCTGGTGGCCGGGCGTGTGACCGGGCGTGGGGAGGATGCGCTCGCCGCCGCGCAGCGAGGCCGTGCCCTTGAGCGTCCGTAGCTGACCGGTCGTGCGGAGCGGGTCGATCACCGAGGACAGCAGCTGCGGGTTGATCCCCTCGATCGCGTCGAGCTCGGCCTGCTGCAGCAGGTACTCGGCGTTCGGGAAGAACGGCCGGGCCCGCTCGCCGCCGACGACGGCCCAGCCCACATGGTCGGTGTGGAGGTGCGTGAGCACCACCGTGTCCACATCGGACGGGTCGATACCGGCGGCGGCCAGCGAGGCCGGGAGCGCCCCGGGCACGGGTGCCCAGGAGGCCGCCGGGCTGTCCGCCGGGCCGATCCCCGCATCGACCAGCGTCACTCCGCGGTCACTGCGGATGGCGAAGGCGCGGAACCGGAGCAGCCAGCGCCCGTCGGCGTCGAGCGCGCCGGGATCGAGCTGGTCCGCTGCCGCCCACTGCTCGGCGGTGGCGCCGGGGAACGCCTCCGCCCTGGGGGAGAAGAAGGGGCCCGCGCCGTCGGCGAGCGCGATGACGGTGCAAGGGCCGACCTGGAGGGAAGGGGGCATCCCGCAGATGGTGCCACCGGCCGGGAGCTCACGACCAGGCGTCGGCCCGGCCCCCGCGCCTGCTCGCGTCCGGCCGTACGGACCGCGGGTCGCCTCCACCGCCCGCCGTCGTCCGCGCGGACCACCGGGACCGCGGGCCACCTTGACGAACGGGCGGGCCGTCAGCACGATGACGGGGGCCGCCAGTGCGGCCATACAGGTATGAACCGATCCAATGAGGTAAAGGGGTCGAATTCATGACACTGGCGACCGCGACGGCGCGGTCCGGGCGTAAGTCCCCGTCCCCCCGGGGCGGGCGGGGTGAGAACCGCCGACGTGACGGCGCCACCTGGTTCCTGGTGCTGCCCGCGCTGATCCCGATCCTGATCCTGAGCGTCGGCCCCCTGCTGTACGGCATCGCGCTGGCCTTCACCGACGCGCAGTCGGGCCGCACCCGCTCCACGCAGTGGATCGGCACCCTCAACTTCCAGGACCTGCTGCACGACACGCTGTTCTGGGACTCCTTCCGCATCGGCCTGCTCTGGGCGGTCGGCGTCACGGTCCCGCAGTTCGTGCTCGCGCTCGGCCTCGCCCTGCTGCTCAACGCGAACCTGCGGATGCGCTGGCTGGCCAGGGCGCTGGCGATCATTCCCTGGGCCATGCCCGAGGTCGTCGTCGGCATCATGTGGCGGCTGGTCTACAACCCCGACGCGGGCATCCTCAACGAGACCATCCGCGACCTGGGGCTCGGTGACGGCAGGGACTGGCTCACCGGACTCGCCACCGCCCTGCCCGCCGTGATCGTCGTCGGGATCTGGGCGGGCATGCCGCAGACCACGGTGGCCCTGCTCGCCGGGCTGCAGAACACCCCGCACGAACTCCACGAGGCCGCGGCCCTCGACGGGGCAGGCGCCTGGCGCCGCTTCCGCACGGTCACCTGGCCCGCCATCAGACCCGTGGCCCTCGCCATCAGCGCCCTCAACTTCATCTGGAACTTCAACTCCTTCGCCCTGGTCTACGTCCTGACCAGCGGCGGTCCGGGGGGCCGCACCCGGCTGCCCATGCTCTTCGCCTACGAAGAGGCGTTCCGCTACGGACAGTTCGGCTACGCCGCCGCGATGGGCTGTGTGATGGTCGCCGTGATCTCGGTGCTGCTCGCCCTCTTCCTCGTCGGCCGGCTCAGGGGAGGCGAGGACGCATGAGCCTCCGTACGGGCAGAACCGCGCGGGCCGGACAGTACGCCGCGCTCCTGTGCTACCTCGTCTTCCTGGCATTCCCCTTCCTCTGGCTGATCTCCACCGCCTTCAAGCCCGCCACCGAGCTGGGCTCGCTGCACCCGACCTGGATCCCCGAGGACCCGACGCTGGACAACTTCCGGCAGGCCTTCGACGAACAGCCCCTGCTCAGGGCCGCCGCCAACTCGCTCACCGCCGCGCTCTGCGCCGCACTGATCGCCGTCGTCATCGCGACCCCCATGGCCTATGTGATGGCACGCCACCGGAGCAGGCTCTCCACGGCCGCCACCGGCTGGGTCGTGATCAGCCAGGCGTTCCCCTTCGTCCTGGTGATCATTCCGCTCTTCCTGGTCCTCAAGTACCTGCACCTGATCAACTCGCTCTGGGGGCTGATCCTGGTCTACGTCGTCTGGTCGCTGCCCTTCGCGCTCTGGATGCTGGCCGGTTACGTACGGGCGGTGCCGACCGAGCTGGAGGAGGCCGCGGCCGTCGACGGAGCGGGCAGAACCCGGATCCTCGTCTCGGTCGTCGCGCCGCTGCTGGCCCCCGGAATCGTCGCCACGGCGCTCTTCGCGTTCATCACCGCATGGAACGAGTTCTTCTTCGCTCTCGTCCTGCTCAAGACACCGGAGAAGCAGACCTTGCCGGTCGTACTGACCCACTTCCTCGGCGCGGAGGGTGTGGCCGACCTCGGGCCGCTCGCCGCCGCCGCGTTCCTCGCCACCCTTCCCTCGCTCGTCCTCTTCGCGGTCATCCAGAAGCGGATCACGGGCGGTCTGACGGCCGGGGCGGTGAAGAGCTGATGCGACGGCGCCTCCACGCGGTCACCGCGGCGGTCACCACCGCGCTCGCCCTCCTGCTGAGCGGCTGCTCGGGGGACGGCGGGCGGTCCACGGACGCCGACGGCACGATCCGGCTCAGCTTCCAGTCGCTGGCGTGGCAGAAGGAGTCCGTCGACGCCAACGAGGAACTCGTCCGCGAGTGGAACGCCGCCCACCCCGGCATCCAGGTGGACTACGTCCAGGGCAGCTGGGACAACGTCCACGACCAGCTGCTCACCGCCTTCGAGGGCGGCGAGGCGCCCGACATCATCCACGACGCCTCCGACGACCTCGCGGACTTCGCCTACGGCGGCTACCTCGCCGACCTGCGGACCCTGCTGCCGGCCCGGCTGAAGAAGGACATCCCGCAGCAGTCCTGGTCCACCACCACCTTCGGCGACGGCGTGTACGGAGTGCCGTTCCTCCAGGAGCCGAAGGTCCTGATCGCCAACACGGAGGTCCTCCGGTCCTCGGGCGTCCGGATCCCGACACCGGACAAGCCGTGGAGCTGGGCCGAGTTCCGGCAGGTCACCGATGAGCTGACGAGCAAGGAGAAGGGGACGTACGGCGTCGCCTGGCCGCTCAAGGAGCCGGTCTCCGTGACCCTCAATCTGGGGCTCTCGGCGGGCGGGCGGCTGTTCCACCGCGGCGCGGACGGCAAGGTGACCATCCGCTTCGACGAGGGCGACCGGATCATGCCCGGCACGGTCAGGGACCAGGTCAACTCCGACGGCAGCGCGGCCCGTACGGCGCTCGGCATGGGGGGTTCGGACTCGCTCCCCGGCTTCTTCGGAGGCAAGTACGCCATGGTCCCCCTGGGGTTCTCCTACCGCCAGCAGGTCGTGGAGCAGGCCCCGAAGGGCTTCGAGTGGACGGTCCTGCCCGCCCCGGCGGGCAGCGAGGGGCTGGCCCAGGGGGTCAGCCCGCAGACCCTCTCGGTCGCCGAGGACAGCCCGCACAAGAAGGAAGCCGCGCAGTTCATTGACTTCCTGCTCCGCCCGGAGAACATGGTCCGCCTGGCCAAGGGCGACTGGATGCTGCCCACCGGGACCGAGGCTCTGGCCGATCCCGCACTCCACACCGCGGAGAACGGCTGGGCCACGGGCGCGGCCCTGGCCAGGGAGCTTCGCCCCGCGCCCGCGCAGTCGGTGCGCGGCTACCCCGAATGGAAGGACAAGGTCGCCACACCCGCGCTCCAGGAGTACTACAGCGGGGCCATCGACACGGAGGAGTTGAAGAAACGCCTGGTCGAGGACGGTAACCGGGTGCTGGCGCGCTACCAGCGCTGAACCGGCCGAAGCAGCGGGGCTGAAAACAACTGGACGAGACGTATCGTCTCGTTTACGGTAGTGGTCATGCCGACGACCCAGCGCGCCCACATCGCCATGTTCTCCATCGCCGCCCACGGACACGTGAACCCGAGCCTCGAAGTGATCCGGGAGCTCGTCGCCCGTGGGCACCGCGTCAGTTACGCGATCCCGGCGTCCTTCGCCGAGAGGGTCGCCGCCACCGGAGCGGAGCCGGTGATCTACACCTCCACGCTGCCCACGGACCCGGAGGACTGGGGCACCGAACTCATCGACAACATCGAGCCGTTCCTCGAAGACGCCATCCAGGCGCTTCCCCAGCTCGCCCGCGCCTTCGAGGGCGACGAACCCGACCTCGTCCTGCACGACATCACCGCGTACCCGGCCCGCGCCCTCGCCCACCGCTGGGGCGTCCCCGCAGTCCAGCTCTGGCCCAACCTGGTCCCCTGGGAGGGGTACGCGGAGGAGGTGGGGGAACCCATGAACGCCGGGCTGAAGCAGACCGAGCGGGGCCGGGCGTACTTCGCGCGCTTCGACGCCTGGCTCGCGGAGAACGGCCTCGGCGACCTCTCCTCCGACGACTTCGTCGCCCGGCCGCGCCGGGGCCTGGTGCTGATTCCCGAGGCGCTCCAGCCCAACGCCGACCGGGTGGACCGCACCAGGTTCACCTTCGTCGGCGCCTGCCAGGGCGAGCGCGCCGACCAGGGGGAGTGGGAACGCCCGGCCGGCGCCGGGAAGGTGCTGCTGGTCTCCCTCGGATCCTCCTTCACCAACGAGCCGGCGTTCTACCGCGAGTGCGTCGAGGCCTTCCGCGACCTGCCGGAGTGGCATGTGGTGCTGCAGATCGGCGCACAGGTGGACCCCGCCGGACTCGGGGACGTACCGCCGCATGTCGAGGTGCGCTCCTGGGTGCCGCAGCTGTCGGTGCTGAAGCAGGCGGACGCCTTCATCACCCACGCGGGCGCGGGCGGCAGCCAGGAGGGCCTGGCCACCGGCACTCCGATGGTCGCGGTCCCGCAGGCCGTCGACCAGTTCGGCAACGCGGACATGCTCCAGGCACTCGGCGTCGCCCGCCACATCCCGAAGGAGAAGGCCGACGCGAACGCACTGCGCGCCGCGGTCCTGGACCTGGCGGACGACCCGGAGGTCGCCGCGAGGCTGGCCCGCATCCAGGAGCGAATGGCGAAGGAGGGCGGCACACGACGTGCCGCCGACCTGATCGAGGCGGAACTGACGGGGTGACGGGAGGCGGGGGCCCGGGGGTGTTGAGGGAGCGTCCCCGCGTGTGGTGGGAGCGGCCTTTGTCCGCTCGCCCTACGTCTTCGCCAGGTGGAGCAGTACTGCTGGGCGGGGTGGTCCACCGTGGGAGAGTACCGGTTCACCTGAGCCAGGCGTCCGCCGGCTCAATCGCGCCCAGCGACGTAAGGCGGTGCGGCCTCGATGATCGCGGCCGTGCCGACGACCGGCCTGCCCTCGTGCATGGTGATCACGTCGCCGGGCCGGACATGGCGCCACTGTTCGGGGCTGAGCGGTGCCAGACGGACCGTCGCGCTCTCTCCCGGTGCCAGGCCGGGCGCACCCTCCACCCACAGGCGCGCGACATTCACCGCCTGCCCGCCATCGGGCGCCCGGTTACCGATGTCCCAGAGCGGCCGCAGCTGCCCTTGCCCGGCGAAGGCGGTCCGGCGTCCGCCCTCCTCCGTGCTCAGCAGGCTCAGCCTGGCCCGGAGGGTGCCGTGCTGTGTCTCCCAGGCCCGCCACTCGCACCAGTCGGCGCTGTGCTCCAGCATCATCTGGCGGGCCGCGCACCCGAGATGCGACCAGAACCGCGGGGAAACCGGCCGCCCGTCCGCGATCTCCATCAGGAGGTCGAGCACGAGCTCCCACTCCTGCTCCCTCTGACACTCGCGCACGTCGTCGACCGTCACACCGCTGTCGGCCCAGGCGCCCTCGGGGAGCAGAGCGGTCGCTCGCCGAAGAAGAGTGAAGGCATCGTCCATGAGGAGCATTCTCCGCCTCCGCCCCGGCCGCGGGGCGAGCCCGGCCTCGCCGGGCCAACACCGGTGGAGGGCCGGGCTTGTAGGTTGATCGCCCGCGTCGCTCCGGTGCGCGGGCCGCTCGCCGGCGGTGCGGAAAAAGATTTCGAAGAAAATCGTCGTCGGATGTCGAGGACCCGCCTCCCGCTCCGACTGAGGGGTGACAGCACGCCGACGGGGCGTGCGGAACGAGGAGGACACCCGAGATGAAGTACGTAGCGATGATCTACGGCAACCAGGCCAAGTGGGACTCCTTCCCGGCCGAGGCATGGCCGGAGGCGATCGCCAAGCAGGAGGCGTTCAACAAGAAGTACCGCGAGAGCGGTGAACTGCTGGGCGCCTACGGCCTGGCGGACGCGGCCAACGCCCAGCTCGTGCGCCGCGAGGACGGCGCGCCGGCGGTCACCGACGGCCCGTACCTGGAGACCAAGGAGTACATCGCCAGCTTCTACATGCTGGACTGCGACAGCCTGGAGCGGGCGCAGGCCATCGCCGCGGACATGCCGTTCGCCGACGCGGATCCGGTCGAACTGTGGCCCGTCCTGCACGAGTCCGCGGCGGACGTGTGACCGCCGGGCGCCACGTAGCCGAGGACCTGCTGCGCGAGCTCGCGCCGCAGGTCCTCGGCACGCTCGTACGCCGCTACGGCGTCTTCGACGCATGCGAGGACGCCGTCCAGGAAGCACTGCTGGCCGCCGCGATGCAGTGGCCCGAAGCCGGTGTCCCGGAGAACCCCCGCGGCTGGCTCGTCACCGTCGCCTCCCGCAAGCTGGTCGACCAGATCCGCAGCGACAGCGCCCGCCGACGCCGCGAGGACACCCTCACCCTGGCCACTCCCCAGGCAGCGCTGCTCAGCCACGCAGCCGACGCCGTACCCGACACCGACCGGGACGACTCGCTGGCCCTGCTGTTCCTGTGCTGCCACCCCGCGCTGTCACCGGCCAGCCGGATCGCCCTGACCCTGCGCGCGGTCGGCGGCCTGACCACCGCACAGATCGCCGCGGCCTTCCTGGTGCCCGAGACGACCATGGCCCAGCGCATCAGCCGCGCCAAGCAGACCCTCAACGCGTCCGGCGCCCCCCTGTCCGTGCCCGAGGGGACCGACCTCACCGAGCGGCTGGCCGAGGTGCGGCACGTGCTCTACCTCGTCTTCAACGAGGGGTACAGCACGACCGGCGGCACCGACGGCACCGGGCTGACCGCGCCGGAGCTGTCCGACGAAGCGATCCGGCTCACCCGGATGCTGCACCGCTCGAAGCCCGACGACACCGAGACCGCGGGCCTCCTCGCGCTGATGCTGCTCACCGACGCGCGCCGCCCCGCCCGCACCGGCCCGTCCGGGGACCTGGTGCCGCTGGCGGAGCAGGACCGCGGCCGGTGGGACCGCCGCGCCATCGCGGAAGGGGTCGACCTGATCAGCCGGACCCTGCCGCTCGGCCGGGTCGGCCCCCTTCAACTGCAGGCCGCCATCGCGGCCGTGCACGCCGAGGCCGAGGACACCGACGCCACCGACTGGCCCCAGATCCTCGCCCTGTACGAGATCCTGGAACAGTTCGGGCCGAACCCGATGGTCACCCTCAACCGTGCGGTAGCCGTCGCCATGGTCCACGGCCCGGCCGCCGGACTCGCCCTGGTCACCGAGCTGGAGACCGACAGCCGCACGGCCCGCCACCACCGCCTGCTCGCCACCCGCGCCCACCTTCTCGAACTCCTCGGCGAGCACGAGGCCGCGGCGGCCTCCTACCGCGAAGCCGCCCGCCGCACCACCAGCACCCCCGAACGCCGCCACCTCACCGCCCGCGCCCACCGCCTGGAGGTCCGTGCGTGACGCGCCGAGGGCACCGGATCGCGGGCGATCACGGGCTGCCCGGCCTACCCCTGTTCGCGCGCCGCGGGTTCCACCGTCAGTGAGGTGAAGCGCGGCCAGGCGCCGGCCGGGTCGCCGTTGCGGACGCTCAGGGCGAAGCCTCCGCTCGCGTCGCCCCCGGTCACCCTGGTGCCGAGCCGCTCGATCCGCGTCACGCCGTCGACGACGACCACGGTCCGGTCGCCGTCCACGGTGACCCGCACCCTGTGCTCCGCCGCCGCGGTGATCCTCCGCCGGGCGACCTCGTGCCAGCGCCCGTCCCGGCGTTCCAGCAGGCGGACATGGCTCAGGCTGAGCGCGACCGCGAGCGGGTCGCGGCTGCCGTCGCGCACGACCAGCCCGACGTTGTTCTCCGACTCGCGCAGCCGGGCCGCCCGGGCGTCCACGGTGTAGGCGGACCAGTCGGCCGTGCTCGTCGGCCGGTACGAGGCGGCGGCGTACGCGGTGCTCCGGGGGTACGGGCCCGTGCCGGTGAGTGCCCCCAGACCGGTGGCGTTCGTACGGTCGCTGCGCCGCCACAGCAGTGGCTCCGCCAGCGGGGCCGGGCACGCGCCGGGGGAGACGGCCGTCCAGCGCTCGATGCCGGCCAGCAGGTCCCGGACACCCGTCCGGCTCGTGACCTCCACCCGCTGCACCTCGCGGGCCGCCGCCGCACGGCGCCCCGCAGGGAGCGGACGGTCCGAGCTGTTCGTCAGGGCGGCGGCGAACCGTGCGTCGAGCGCCGCCCGCAGTGTCCGGTTCGTGAGCCGCACCGAGCCGTTCCGGCCGTTCGCCTCGGAGAAGGGGTAGGCGAAGAGAGTCGGGCCGGGCAGACCGTGGCGTCTGATGTCACCGATCGAGCGGTCCAGATCGGCCTCGACACGCCGCCGGTACTCCGCCTCCGTCTCCCGGCGCCTCTCACCGGACAGCCACAGCCTGCTGGTGAGGGCCGAGGCCCGGTTGCCGGACGCGTCCACGGCCGACCGCTGGTGCAGGTCGTGGGTGTGGTTCTCGAAGTCCCAGCGCCCCGAGCGGGCCATCCGGCCGATCTCCTCCCAGGAGAGGTAGTACGGGCGGTGGCTGCCGACCGCACGCGTGATGAGGAAGGCCGCCGCCCGCATCCGGTACTTGGCCAGAATGCGGTCCGCGTGCACCCACAGCCCGTGCGCGCCGTCGTCGAAGGTGAGGAACACCGAGCGCGGGCCGGGCGCCCGTCCGCCCCGGAGGTACGCGACGAACTCCGCGCTGCTCAGGGTGCGGTAGCCCGCCGCCGCGAGGGCGCCGAGCTGGGCGTCGAAGGCCTCGGGGGTCACGGTGTAGCGGCTGCGGCTCTCGCGGCCGATGTCGTGGTACGCCAGTACGACGGGCGCCGCGCCCTCAGCGTGCGATCCGGCCGGGGCGCCGCCCGCGGGTGCGCCGGGCGCCGTTCGTGGCGGTGGCTCCTGGGCGGTCACCGCCCTGCGGAACTCGTTGTAGCGCCAGGCGCCGTAGAAGGGCGCGCAGACCATGGCCAGGGCCAGCAGCCAGAGCAGCGCACGGGCCGGAGCGGATCGGGTCACGGAAGGGCCCCCCGGGAAAGCACGAGAAGGTACACGGCGGCGACGGCAGCCGCGCTGAGCAGCGCGGCCAACGCTCTGAGGACCAGACGGGGAACGCCTCTCATGCCGCCCCCCGGGACCAGACACCACGCCGGACGGTGAGCAGGGAGTACGGCAGCAGCCAGGCCAGCAGCACCGAGGAGAACACGCTCATCAGCGGCCGGTAGCGCCAGCGTGTGTCCCCGGGGTGGTCGATCTTGTACGCCAGACCCCAGACGCAGCCCTTGAGGAGCACGCCGCAGAAATAGAGGAACGTCAGGAAGAGCGCTCCGTGCAGCGGGGCCCAGACCAGGTGCCGGAAGGCCATCACCGGCGCGGCGAGGACCCACAGCGCATGCCCGTAGTAGAGCGCGGCGGGCCCGGGGCCCCGGCGCCACATGAACGAGCCCGTGAAGAAGAGGTTGCGGATGAAGCTCTTCTTCCAGCGGATCTGCTGGCGCAGGAGCGGGCGGAGCCGGGCCGGGACATCCGTCCACACCTTCGCGGAACGTACGTACCCGACGCGCCAGCGGCGCTCGGGGAAGTCCTGCTCGACGAACGGCGATCCGGCGTACCGGCGCTTGAGCGCCGCGCCCTTCCACGCCTGCCCGAGGACGTAGCCGGTCAGCTGGCGGTCCGTGGCGAAGCGGAACGGGGCGCCCATGAACCGGTCGTCGGCCCAGGCCGGAAGGTAGTTGTAGATGGCGTCCCTGCGGAACACGGCCAGCGGTCCCGAGACGCAGGAGACCGAACCGAAGGACGCCTCGGCCGCCTTGGCGACCCTGAACTGGCCCTCGTACCAGACGTCCTGGACCCGTGCCAGCAGACTCGCCTCCGTGTTCAGCGCCCGGCAGTGGCCGCTCACGGCGCCCAGCTCGGGGTGGTCCACCAGCGCGCGGAGACAACGCCGCAGGGCGTCGGGGGCGAGGACGCAGTCGGAGTCGGTGAAGGCGATGATCTCGGTGTCCGCGAGCTCGCAGGCCCGGACCAGCGCGTGCTTCTTGCCGACATTGGCGTCCAGGTGGATGACGGTGATCCCGAGCTCGTCCCTCAGCCGGCGCAGCACCTCACCCGTACCGTCCTGGGAGTGGTCGTCCACGACGATGATCCGCACCCCGGGGCAGTCGGACGCCGCCATGGAGCGCACGCACGCCTCGATGCCGTCCACCTCGTCCTTGACGGCGAGCAGGAAGGAGATGCCGGGGTTCGCGGACAGCGGGGGGAAGAACTCCTTCGAGCCCGGGCGCACCCGCAGTTCACCCTCGGCGGGGTCCTCGTACCTGCTGTACGCGATGTAGAGCGTGGCGATCGTGCCGCCGAGCACGACCAGCCCGTAGCAGACCGGAAGATCCATGTGGTGCGGCAACCGCGTGGCCTGGTGCGCCAGGACGATGAGCAGGGGCATCAGACAGAGCAGGACGAGCAGCCGCCGCACTCCGTGTCTGAGAGCCGGGTCCGCGGGTGTGGCACGGCGTCCGGGGGTGCGCACCTCTCGGGAGCCGCTGCCGTCGGCGGGGCCGGTGGCCGGTTCCGTGCGGACCGGGGGGCGGT
Source organism: Streptomyces sp. NPDC002125 (assembly GCF_053593715.1). NCBI lineage: Bacteria > Bacillati > Actinomycetota > Actinomycetes > Kitasatosporales > Streptomycetaceae > Streptomyces > Streptomyces sp. NPDC002125. Next base: position 97,347 of record NZ_JBSFDD010000007.1, read on the forward strand.
GGAGGGTGCTCACCCGTGTTCTCCTTCCGGACGGAAGATCTCCGGACGGGAGCCGGCCCGAGAGGAGCCGCCCGGCAGCGAGACCTCGGGAAGTGTGACCTCGGGAAGTGTGACCTCGGGAAGGGAGACCTCCGGAAGCGGAGCCTCCGCGAAGGGCGTTTCCGGTCCGGACGCCTCCGGAGGGTTCCCCTGCGGACGCTCGTCCGCGCATCCGCGGCGCCCTCCGGTGTCCCTGGCCGTGAAACCGTAGAAGGCCATCTCGGTGTTGTCCCCCCGCAGTCCGACCCCGCCGGGCCCGGCCAGCCTGCCCGGGGTCCTGTCCTCCGCGTCCAGCACGGTCCGTCCGTCCAGGGCGAGCGTGATCCGTACCCGGTCGTTCCCGCAGCCGCCCACCGTGGCGGCGATCTGGTGCCAACGGCCGTACGCGACGGCGTGATCGCTCGTGGCGAGGGTGGTGTAGACGCCCTCCTCGTCCACGGGGCGGCCCGGCGCCGGGTGCTTGCGCTTGAGCACGGCCTTGCCGTCACGCCGGCGGAAACTGAGCGCGTACAGCTCCTGCGGGCCGTGGTAGCGGAGCCAGAGGTGTCCGCCGTCCCAGTCACGAGCGGGGGTACGCCCGGTGGTACCCGGGGGGCGCAGGAACACCCAGCACCGTACGGACGTGTCGCCGAAGTCGCGGCGGCGTGTGACGAGCCGGAAGACGGACGAGCCCGTGTACCGGCCGGAATCGGGGCCGGGTGTGCCGCCGTCGGGGACTCCGGTCCACCCGAAGCCCCACTGTGCGAACAGGGAACCGCTGGTGACGACCCAGTCGTCCGAGAGGCGGGCGTCGTCCGACTCCGGGCTGCGGTAGGCGTATTCGTTGGTCACCAGGCCGCCTGCGGGGAAAACCGCGCGGAAGGGACCCCCGGCACCGGCGGCGGGGTCCGGCCGGGGCGCCGGGGAGGGCGAGGGGCCGGACGCCTTGCCGTCACCGGGGCGGCGGGACACGTCCGGACCGGGTGCCTCCGCGTCCGCCCCGTCCAGGACGAGGGCGGCTGCGAGTCCCGCCGCCGGTGTGGCCACGGCCGCGGTGAGCAGGGCGCGCCGGGTCGGGGAGCGGCCCGGGTCCGGGGGACTGCTCATGGTCATACGGCGGCCCCCGCGGCCGTGAGGGCCCGGCGATGGGTGACGTCGAGGACCTCGGGACCGTCCTCCAGCCAGCCCAGATCCGCTCCGGGATGCAGGGTGTGGACGACGACGAGGTCCCAGCCCTGCGCTCCGGGGGCAGCGACGCTGTGGCGCACGGACCCGTGACGCTCCAGGCGCGGCACCAGGTCGTCGGAGTACTCGACGGCGGCGCCCCAGGCCGTGAGCCGGTCCATGATCTCCAGCGCGGGGCTCTCGCGCAGATCCGACACCCCCGGCTTGTAGGCGATGCCCAGGATCAGGACCCGCGCGCCGATCACGCCGGGTCCCCGCGCCGTGAGCGCTTCCCGGGCCTTCTCGGCGACCCGGGCGGGGCGCTCGGCGATCGCCGTCATCGCGACGTCCACCAGGGGGGACGCGACCTTCCTCGCCCGTAGCTGCCAGAGCAGGTAATGCGGGTCGCAGGGGATGCAGTGCCCCCCGACGCCCGGGCCCGGGTAGAAGGGCATGAAGCCGTACGGCTTGGTGGCGGCGGCCTCGATGACCTGCCGCGGTTCGAGGTCGAACTCCAGGCAGTTCTCGGACAGTTCGTTCGCCAGCGCGATGTTGACCGCCCGGAAGGTGTTCTCCCAGAGCTTGCTCATCTCCGCCGCCTCCGGGCTGTCCACCCGGTGGACGGAGGGCGCGGTCCCGGCCAGCAGGGCACAGGCGCGCTCGGCGCAGCGGGGAGTGACGCCGCCGACGACGCGTGGCGTCCGGTCGGGAGAGTGCGAGGGGTTCCCGGGGTCGATCCGCTCGGGCGCGAAGGCGACGAAGACATCCGTGCCGGGAGTCATTCCCCGTTCCGCGAGAGGCTCGATGAGAAGCTCGCGCGTGGTGCCCACATAGCTGGTCGAGGTGAGGACCAGGAGCTGTCCCGGCACCGCGTGGGCCACCGCGGAGGAGCAGGCGGCCTTCAGCGCGCGCAGATCGGGCACGAGGTCCCCGTCGACGGGGGTCGGTACGCAGATGATCACCGCGTCCGCCTCCAGGGCCGCGGCGGGGTCGGCCGTCAGCCGGAAGCCCGGGTCGTCGAGGGCCGCCGTCAGTCTGCCGAGCTGGGCGGGCAGCAGATCCACCCGCGCGGAACGGATGTGGTCCAGCCGGGATTCGCTGGTGTCCACGCCGACCACCGCGTGGCCGGCCGCGAACAGGGAGAGCGCGGTGGGCAGTCCGACGTAACCGAGACCGATGACCGCGACGCCGGCCCGGAGTCCGTGCGGGATCTGCGCCGGCAGGCTGGCCGTCGTGGTCTCCGGAGGCAGGGCGACGACGCGTGCGCCGTCCGGCGCATCGTCATACCGGCTTGTCGTACAAGCGGTCCGCCATGTGTCCTCGTGTGAGGTATGGGGTGTGTTGCTGGCGATATGCACATGCGAAACATGCCATTCCGCTTGGTCGTTCCCTCGCGACGGGCGGACTCAGCAGTGCTTTGCCGAGCCGAGTTCACTCGTCCGGAACCCCTGTTCGTCCTAATGCGCGTCGAGCGACCGGGCAGCCTGCGACCGCGTGGGCGAAATGCGGCGGTTCGCTGTGTCGAAAGTTTGCCGACTGCGTGACGGCTACATGAAGGTCTTGATCTGGGCGCGTCAATCGAGCAGGGTTTCGAGGCAGCCCCCGGAGAATTTCCGGCCGAGGGCCAATCCCCCCACAAAGAATGACGAGGAGACCCCTCTTCATGGCAATTCACAAGCGCGCACGTTCGGTCAGGCTCACCGCCGCGATAACAGCGGTGGCGGCAGCGGCCGGTGTCACCCTGCTCGCCACCCCGTACGCCGGAGCGGCTCCCGCCCCCGCGACGGGCGTCGTGTACGGCGCGGACGCGGCCACGGCCGTCTCCGGCAGCTACATCGTGATGCTGGACGGGAAGGCCGACAAGGCCGACCTGGCCGAGGAGTACGGCGGCACGCTCCAGCGGAACTACGACTCGGCCATCAACGGCTTCTCGGCCAGCGGGCTTTCGGAGACCGAGGCGAAGCGCCTCGCCGCGGACCCGGCCGTCTCCAAGGTCGTCCAGAACAAGAAGTTCCACATCGACGCCACCCAGGACAACCCGCCGTCCTGGGGCCTGGACCGGATCGACCAGACCGGGACCGAGGGCGACAGCGCGTACACCTACCCGGACGCCGCCGGCGGGGACGTCACGGCGTACGTCATCGACACCGGGGTCCGCGTCACCCACAACGACTTCGAGGGCCGGGCCACTTCGGGTTTCGACGCCGTGGACAACGACGACGACGCCGACGACGGCAACGGGCACGGCACCCATGTGGCGGGCACGATCGCGGGAGCGGCCCACGGCGTGGCCAAGAAGGCCAAGATCGTGGCCGTCCGCGTCCTCGACGACGCCGGCTCGGGCACCACCGAGCAGGTCGTCGCCGGGATCGACTGGGTCACCGCGAACCACGAGGGCCCGTCCGTCGCCAACATGAGCCTCGGCGGGGGTGCCGACCCGGCCCTCGACGCCGCGGTGCAGAAGGCCATCGCCTCCGGCGTCACCTTCGCGGTCGCCGCGGGCAACGAGTCGGGCGACGCCGGCGAGGGCTCCCCCTCCCGCGTCCCGGAGGCCATCACGGTCGCCTCGTCGACGGTGGACGACGAGCAGTCGTCGTTCTCCAACTTCGGCTCGGTCGTGGACATCTACGCTCCGGGGTCGGACATCACGTCGGCCTGGAACGACAGCGACGACGCCACGAACACCATCTCCGGCACGTCCATGGCGACCCCCCACGTCGTCGGTGCCGCAGCCGTCTACCTCGGCGGACACCCGGACGCCACCCCCGACGAGGTCGCCGCGGCGCTCACCGGGGGAGCCACCCCGGACGCCATCACCAACGCGACCGAGGGCACGGCGAACAAGCTCCTGAAGATCGTCGAGTAGGCGGCAGGCAGGGCACAAGGCCGTGTCCGCGACGTCCGGCCCGGCCCGCCGGGCGTACGGCGGACCTCGCGGACACGGCTCGGCACCAAGGCCGCCGCGCTCTCCCCCACGGGGCGCGGCGGCCGCCGTGCGCGAGCGGGCGGGACACGGGCGAGCGGAGCGCGAGGCTCTAGGGTGGGGACATGAGCACGATGTACGCGGCGCTGCTGCGGGGGATCAACGTCAGCGGCCACCGGCGCGTTCCGATGGCGGAGCTCCGCACGGTGATGGGGGAGCTGGGATACGGGCACATCGCCACCCATCTCCAGAGCGGGAACGCCGTGTTCAGCAGCGAGTCGGGTGACGAGGACTCCCTGGCCGCCGAGCTGGAACAGGCGATCGACGCGCACTTCGGCTTTCCGGTCGACTGTCTCGTCCGCTCGGGCGCCTATCTCGCCGCCGTGGCCGACGCGTGTCCTTTCCCGGCCGCGGAGCTGGAGGGCAAGCAGCTGCACGTCACGTACTTCGACAAACCCGTCGACGACGCCCGGTTCGCGGCGCTCGACGCCGACGCGTTCCGTCCCGAGGAGTTCCGGCTCGGGGAGCGCGCCCTCTATCTGTACGCCCCCGAGGGGCTCGGCCGCTCCAAGCTGGCCGTGGCGCTCGGACGGCCCGCCTTCACCCGCGGCCTGGTCGCGACCAGCCGTAACTGGAACACCGTGGTCAAACTTGTGGAGATGACGCGTGACTGAGCCTTCGCCCGCCGTGGCAGCAGCGATCGAGGGCGAGCTCCGCCTCCTCGATCCCGTGGTACGGGGCTCCGCGGAGGTGCTGGCCGCGCTGCTGCACCCCGAGTTCCGGGAGATCGGCACCAGTGGGCGGCTGTGGGAGCGTACGACGATCATCGCCGCCCTCACCGGACCGGACGCACCGCACCCCGGGCCGCTCACCGCGTCACGGATGCGCGGCGACCAGCTCGCGCCGGACCTGGTGCACCTCACCTTCGACACGGAGTCCAGAGGGCTGCGCTCCCACCGCAGTTCGCTGTGGCGGCTGTCCGGGGGCGGCTGGCGGCTCTACTTCCACCAGGCCACGCCCTTCATCGACGACCCCTTCGCCGAGGTCTGAGCACCGGGGTCCGGTCCCCTGCCGCACGGGGAGCCGGCCGCCGGGTCCCGAGCCGCGAGGCCCGATCGCCGGGCCCGGGGCGCTGTGGCCGAGTGCCGGGTCCGCGGGCACCGAGTGCGGGCGTCACGTACGTACCGCCTCCCGAGGCAGCACCCCCGCAGCACACGACGGGGCGGCACCGCAAGAGTGCCGCCCCGGTCCGATGTGCGTCCGATCTGCACCCGGCGTCCGGCTGGATATCGCCGGAAGGACGGATTCCGGCCACCCGGGATGCCCGGGCAAAACGCCGGTAACCGTCCGAACGGTCGGTGTGCTCGGGTGCCCGCTCCGGGGTGCGGCATCGCCCGGCCGGCGGCCACCCGGACGCCTCCGGCGTGTGTGAACGCGATGCGCGTGGACAACGGCCTTCGCCCGGGCACTCTTCGCGCCTTTGCTGCAATTCGCTGCGGGCGTCCGTTCGGTGAGCGGACGCCGGTGTTCGGAGGTTACCCGCACGCATAGCGGAGTGAGGGGTCCGCTGTGCGCCGAGGGTCCGGAAGGCGACCTTGCCACCGGGCCAAGCGGAGTCAAGGATTCGAGCCGTGCGGTTGGCAGGTCCACGACCAGAATCCGCGGTCGGGGACAACCGCACACCCCTCGGCCCGCCCACCCAGCGGACCGGACACCCCCCATCGACGGAGGATCCTGTGACCTTCAAGCGCTTCGCCCCCCTCGGCTCGATCTCCAGACGCGCTCGCCTCATCGCGGCGACCTCGGGTCTGGTCACCGCCGTCGCGCTTGCGGCCCCCACCGCGGTCGCCCAGGCCGCACCCGACACCACGGTCACCAAGGCCGAGCTCGCCGAGGCCAGTTCGGCCGTGCTCGGCGCCGACATCGCCGGCACCGCCTGGTACACCGAGGCGGGCACGGGCAAGGTCGTCGTGACCGTCGACAGCACGGTCACCGCCGCCGAGATCGCCACCATCAAGAAGTCGGTCACCGACTCCGGCGCCAAGGCCGACATCAAGCGCACCGAGGGCACCTTCAACAAGCTCATCGCGGGCGGCCAGGCCATCTACGCGGGCGGCGGCCGCTGTTCCCTCGGCTTCAACGTCCGCAGCGGCAGCACGTACTACGCGCTGACCGCCGGGCACTGCACCGAGATAGGCAGCACCTGGTACACCAACTCCGGCCAGACCACGACCCTCGGCACACGCGCCGGCACCAGCTTCCCCACCAACGACTACGGTCTGATCCGGCACTCCAGCTCCGCCGCCGCCGACGGCCGGGTCTACCTCTACAACGGCAGCTACCAGGACATCACCTCCGCCGCCAACCCCAGCGTCGGTCAGTCCGTCAAGCGCAGCGGCTCCACCACCGGCGTCCACAGCGGCACCGTCACCGGTCTCAACGCGACCGTGAACTACGGCAGCGGTGACATCGTCTACGGCATGATCCAGACCAACGTCTGCGCCGAGCCCGGCGACAGCGGCGGCTCGCTGTTCTCCGGCACCACGGCCCTCGGCCTCACCTCGGGCGGCAGCGGCAACTGCTCGTCGGGCGGTACGACGTTCTTCCAGCCCGTCGTGGAGGCCCTCAACGCCTACGGCGTGAGCGTCTTCTAGCAGAACCCGGCACCCCACACCTGCCGACGGGCCGCGCTCCCCGAGCGCGGCCCGTTGCCGTTCCGCCGGAGCCCCCGGCCCGGCCGCTGTCGCGTTTCTTCAAGACCGGCCTTCCTCCCCGGCCACAGGATGGAGCCATGAAGAACGCGTACGCGCACATGGCCGAATGCGCCACCGAGTCCGCCCGGATCGCCCGGGGCATCGATGCCACGCTCCCCGACTCGGCCCCGACCCCCTGTCAGGGCTGGGACCTGCGGGAACTGGTCAACCACTGGGTGCTCTACAGCGCCCACGGCCTGGAGTGCCGTGCCCTGCGCGTACCCATCCCCGACGAGCTGACGACCCGTGACTTCACGGCCGACCCCGACTGGCCCGAGCGGTACGCCACCCAGCTCGACCAGGCGGTCGCCGCCTGGTCCGATCCGGCGGTCTGGGAGGGCGGCATCGACACCGGACACGGCTCCACCCCGGCGTCGGAGATCGCCGCGATGCTCCTCATGGAGACCGTGCTGCACGGCTGGGACGTGGCCCGCGCCACCGGACAGGAGTTCCGGATCTCCGGACCGGCGGCGAGCCACCTGCTGAGGACGGTCGAGGGCACGGCCGCGCTCTACCGGCAGTACGAGGGCTTCGCCGGTGAAGTCACCCTGCGGGAGGGGGCCTCCGACTTCGAGCGCGCCCTGGCCCTCAGCGGACGTGACCCGCACGGGACCCTGGCGGCCTGACCGCTCAGGAGACACCGGTGGCCCACCGGCACGGGGGCCGAATGGCCCAGATGTGCGGGCCACCGCCTTCATAGGCTTCACGCATGAGCACCCACGTGAACAAGACATCGGGCAGCGCGGCCGTCGACTTCTATTTCGACCCCGCCTGCCCGTTCGCCTGGATCGCCTCCCGCTGGATGCTGGAGGTGGAGCGTCTGCGGGACATCGAGCTCCGCTTCCACGTCATGAGCCTCCATCTGCACAACACCGGCAACGAACTCCCCGGCTGGTACCGCGATCTGGTCGACAGATCGATCGGGCCTGTGCGGGTCGCCGCCGCCGCGGCGGCGAGCCACGGTCCGGGCATCCTCCGGGACCTCTACACCGCCCTGGGCACCCGCATCCACCGGGAGAAGAACGAGGACTTCGACGCCGTCGTCGCCGAGTCCCTCGCCGAACTGGGCCTGCCCGGGGCCCTGGCGGCGGCCGCGCACACGGACACGTACGACGAGGCCGTGCGCCGCAGCCACGACCGGGGGAAGGACCCCGCCGCCGGTTCCTATGTCGGAACACCCACGATCCATGTCGACGGCACCGTCTGGTTCGGACCGGTGCTCAGCTCCGTACCGCGCGGCGAGGAGGCGGCACGGATCTTCGACAGCTTCCGGGTCCTGGCCGGCCACCCGGACTTCTTCGAGATGAAGCGCGAGCGCACCGGCAGCCTCGACCTGGGGCAGGACCGCCCGGAGTCCTAGGCGCTGATCGCCCCGGTCACCGGGACGCGCGCCTCGTCGTAGCGCGTCAGCAGCAGCCGGGCCAGTTCGGGGGACGGGCCGAGCACGCCGGCCAGTACATCGGCCCCGGACTCCTCGGCACCCGCGGCGATACGGTCGGGAAGCCTGCCCGGTGCGATGACGTACGGGGCCACCGCGACCCGCCGTACGCCTTCGGCGCGCAGGGCACGCACCGCGTCGGCGGTGCGGGAGGAGCCCCCGGCAACTACAGCGGAGGCGAACGCAGGCCGCACGGCGCACCAGCCGGTGTGCCGCAGCTCCCGCGCGATTTCAGCGATCACTGCGATCGCCTCCGGGTCGGTGGAGCCCGCCGAGGCCAGGACCAGCCCGGTCGAGCTCTTGTCGCCGGGGGTGAGCCCGGCCTCGTACAGGCGCTGTTCCAGCGCGGCGTTCAGCAGCGGGGACGGGCCGAGCACATCGGCCTGGTGGATCCGCAGCCGAGGCAGCCGCGCACGGGCCTCGCGCAGCACCGAGGGGATGTCCGCCTTGGCGTGGAAGGCCCGGGTCAGCAGCAGGGGAAGCGCCACGACCTCGTCCGCCCCCTCCGCGGCCAGGCGCTCCAGCACCCTGGGCACGGACGGGGCGTTGAACTCCAGGAAGCCCGTCTCCACCCGCAGCCCGGGCCGCAGCGACCGCACCCGCGCGGTGAGCGCGTGGACGGTCGCCGCGTGCCGCGGGTCGCGGCTGCCGTGGGCGATGACGAGGAGAACCGGAGAGGGCATGAGGACTCAGCTCTTGACCAGGAGACCACGGCTGCGCAGCACCCGCCGCTCCAGCGGACTGAAGATCAGCAGGTCGATGGCGATGCCGACGAACAGGATGAGGAGGATGGCCAGGAAGATCCCCGGCATGTCGAAGTTGTTCCGGCCGTTCTCCAGCAACTGGCCGAGCCCCAGCCCCAGGTCGGGCGAGGACGCGATGATCTCGGCGGCCATGAGCGAGCGCCAGGAGAACGCCCAGCCCTGCTTGAGGCCCGCGAGATAACCGGGCAGCGCGGCCGGCAGGACGATGTGGATCGTCCCGCGCAGCCCCGTCGCACCGATCGTGCGGCCCGCGCGGAGGAACAGCGGCGGCACCTGGTCGACACCGGAGACCAGGCCGTTGGCGACGGACGGGACCGCGCCGAGCAGGATCACCGCGTACATCGTCTTGTCGTCGAGGCCCAGCCAGATGATGGCCGGCGCCACCCACGCCACGGACGGCAGCGACTGAAGCCCGGACAGGATCGGCCCGATCGCCGCCCGGACGACCTTCACCCGTGCGACCAGCATGCCCAGCGGGGTGCCGATCGCCACGGCCATCACGAAGCCGAACAGGCCGCGCGACACACTGGTCCAGATGACCTCCAGCAGGGTGCCCTGCACCCACATGTCGGTCAGGCTGTCCCAGACCGCCGCGGGCGGCGGCAGCTTGTAGTCGTCGGTGACCTTCGCCCAGACCAGCAGCTGCCAGACCAGGACCACCAGGACGACCGCGACGACCGGCGGAAGCACCTTGTTGAGCAGGATCTCGCGGGTCGGTGTCCTGCGGACCTGTACGGCGTCGAGCGCGTCCAGGCCGGCTTCGAGACCGGCCAGGTCGTCGGGCTTCGTATCAGTGCTGGCCATGTCGGCGGATCTCCCCACGCAGTTCTTCGGTGATCTCGACGGACAGCTCCGCCACGGCGGTGTCCTCGATGCGGCGAGGCTGCTCGATGTCGACCGTCCACTCGCGGGCGATCCTGCCCGGGCGCGAGGAGAGCAGGATGACGCGCTGGGCGAGCCGCACCGCCTCGCGCACGTTGTGGGTGACGAAGAGGACGGAGGCGTTCGTCTCGCGCCAGATCCGCGTCAGCTCGTCGTGCAGCACATCGCGGGTGATGGCGTCGAGCGCGGCGAACGGCTCGTCCATCAGCAGCAGCTGGCTGTCCTGGGCGAGCGCGCGTGCCAGCGCGACCCGCTGGCGCATCCCGCCCGAGAGTTCGTGCACCCGCTTCCCGTACGCCCCGCCGAGGCGCACGAGTTCGAGCAGCCGCTCCGCCTCCGGGCGGCGCTCGGTCTTCGGGACCCCGCGCAGCCGCAGGGCGAGTTCGATGTTCTTGCCCGCGGTCAGCCACGGGAAGAGGGCGTGCTCCTGGAACATCAGGGCCGGCCGCCCGCCGGGGGTCTCGATGGACCCCGCGGTCGGGCGGTCGAGACCGGCCACCAGATTGAGCAGCGTGGACTTACCGCACCCGGAAGCTCCCAGGAGGGTGACGAACTCGCCCGGAGCGACATCGAGCGTGATGTCGTCCAGGACGAGCTGCTGCCCCGTGGGTCCGGCGAAGGACTTGGAGACGTGTCGGATGCGGGCGGCATGCTCGACCGCTGCACGGTCCTCGGCCTTGGTGAGGGTGGTGGTCGCCATGGTCGTCACCTCCTGGGAATCTTCAGGGATCCTGGTGCGGGCGGGTGGACTACTCGGCGCCGAGACCGGCGTCGGCGACCTCGGGCTGGCCCTCGGCCTTGAGGATCTTGTTCAGCGGCTTCAGGTCGTAGATGCCCTTGAGGTCGGGCTTCTCCAGCAGACCCGCGGAGACCGCGTGGTCGGCCTGCGCCTGGAGCGTGGCGGCCAGCGGGTCGTCCGTGATCTGGATCGACTCCCATGCCGGGTCGAGGACCTCGGCGGGCAGCGCCTTGCCGCTGAGCTCCTTGAGCGCCGCGTTGGCCGAGGCCTTCGCCTCGTCAGGGTTGGCGTTGATCCACTTGTTGGTGTTCACCGTGCCGCGCAGCACCGCGTCCACGACGTCCGGGTGCTCGGAGAGGAACTTCTGCGACACGATGATGTTCGTGATGACGAACTTGTCGTCCGGCCACAGCGTCGACTCGTCGAGCAGGACCTTGCCGCCCTCGGCGACCAGCTTGGAGGCGGTCGGCTCGGGGACCCAGGCACCGTCCAGGGAACCGGCCTTGAAGGCGTCCGGGGTGACCTTGTTGTCCGAGCGGACCACGGAGACGTCGCCCTTGCCGCTCTGGGCGTCGACCTTCCAGCCCTTCTCGGCGATCCAGTTGAGGAACGCCACGTCCTGGGTGTTGCCGAGCTGCGGGGTGGCGATCTTCTTGCCCTTGAGGTCGTCCAGGGTCTTGATCTTCTTCGGGTTCACGACGAGCTTCACGCCGCCGGACGCCGAGCCACCGATGATCCGCAGGCTCTGGCCCTTGGACTTGCTGTAGCCGTTGATCGAGGGGGAGGGGCCGATGAAGCCGATGTCGATCGCACCCGCGTTGAGCGCCTCGATCTCGGAGGGCCCGGCGTTGAACGTCGAGGGCTTGACCGTGGTGCCGCCCAGCTCCTTGGCGATGAGGCCTTCCTGGATGCCGACCAGGGCGGTGGCGTGCGTGAGGTTCGGGAAGTAACCGATCTTCACGGTGTCCGTCGAGAGCTTCTTCCCGTCGGCGGAGACGTTCGACTTGGAGGAGTCGTCGTCCTTCGCCTCGGAGCCGTAGCCGCAGGCGGTGAGCGCCACGGCGAGCAGCGGCAGGGCGGCGGCAGCGGAGAGGCTGCGGCGGAGAGTGGTACGGGTGGCAGGCACGGGAGGCTTTCCTCTCGTTGGCCCGGTGCTCACGTCCCCCTGGGATCAGGTGGCGCGGCCGGGCGGTCGGCAGGTCTTCGTCTGAACTGGCGGTGCGGGTCGTACGAGCGGGCGCGCAGGCAGTGCGCGTACGTCATCACGCACATCGCCCGACCCCGCCCTGGCCGCTGCCGAGGGCGCCGCTGCCGACCCGGCCGCCCTCCTTCGCGAAGGTCGAGAAGAAATCGTTGATCATCAGAAGTCCCACTCCGCGTCCTCGGCGGAGGTGTCCGCCTCCGCCTCCCCGCCGTTGGCGGCGGCGAACGAGGCGCCCGCCATGCCGGCCGACAGCGTCGTGCCGTCGGCGGGGTCGATCAGCAGGAAGGAGCCGGTGCGCCGCGAGTCCGCGTAGGCGTCGAGCGCGAGCGGCTCGGCGGTGCGGACGACGACCCGGCCGATGTCGTTGGCCACGAGCTGCCCGGGGGCCGGGTGCTGCGACAGGTCGTCCAGGGTCAGCCGCGACGGGATGTCCTTGACGATGGCCTTGACCGTGCGGGTGGTGTGCTTGAGCAGCACCCGCTGGCCCACCGTGAGCGGCTGGTCCGCGACGTGGCAGACGGTCGCCTCGACGTCCTGTGTGGTGGCCGGCGTGTCCGAGGCCGGCGCGATCAGGTCGCCGCGCGAGACGTCGATGTCGTCGGCCAGCCGGATCGTCACCGACTGCGGCGCCCAGGCGATGTCGACGCTCTCGCCGAGCGCGTCGATCCCCTCGATCGTCGTGGTGCGTCCGGAAGGCAGCACGGAGACCGTCTCGCCGACCCGGAACACCCCGGCGGCGATCTGACCGGCGTACCCCCGGTAGTCGGGGTGCTCGGCGGTCTGCGGACGGATCACGTACTGCACCGGGAAGCGCGCGTGGCAGGCGGTGAGGTCATGGCTGACCGGCACCGTCTCCAGGTGCTCCAGGACCGTCGGGCCGCCGTACCAGTCCATGTGGGCGGAGGGTTCCACGACGTTGTCACCGGCGAGCGCGGAGATCGGGATCGCGGTGATCTCCGGGACGCCGAGCGAGGCGGCGTACGCGGTGAACTCCTCGGCGATCGCGGCGAAGACGGGCTCCGCGTAGTCCACGAGGTCCATCTTGTTCACCGCGAGGACGACGTGGGGGACGCGCAGCAGGGCGGCGACCGCGGCGTGGCGGCGGGTCTGCTCGACCACACCGTTGCGGGCGTCGACCAGCACGACGGCGAGCTCGGCGGTGGAGGCACCGGTGACCATGTTGCGGGTGTACTGCACATGGCCGGGGGTGTCGGCGAGGATGAACCGGCGCCGGGGCGTGGCGAAGTAGCGGTAGGCCACGTCGATGGTGATGCCCTGCTCGCGCTCGGCGCGCAGCCCGTCGGTGAGCAGCGCCAGGTCGGGTGCCTCCTGGCCGCGGTTGGTGGAGGCCAGCGCCACGGCCTCCAGCTGGTCGGTGAGGACCGACTTGGAGTCGTGCAGCAGGCGTCCGACGAGGGTCGACTTGCCGTCGTCGACGGAGCCGGCCGTGGCGAAGCGCAGGAGGGTGGTGGCCGAGAGCTGCTCTGCCAGCTGGATGGGTGTGGTCATTTTTAGAAGTACCCCTCGCGCTTACGGTCTTCCATCGCGGCCTCGGACATCTTGTCGTCGGCGCGGGTCGCGCCCCGCTCGGTGAGGCGGGAGGCGGCGATCTCGGTGATCACGGCGTCCAGGGTGGTGGCGTCGGAGTCGACGGCGCCGGTGCAGGACATGTCGCCGACGGTGCGGTAGCGGACCTGGCGGGTCTCGACCTTCTCGTGGTCCTTGGGGCCGCCCCACTCGCCGGCGGTGAGCCACATGCCGTTGCGGCTGAAGACCTCGCGCTCGTGGGCGAAGTAGATCTCCGGGAGCTCGATGCCCTCGCGCTCGATGTACTGCCAGACGTCGAGTTCGGTCCAGTTGGAGATGGGGAAGACGCGCACGTGCTCACCGGGGGCGTGGCGGCCGTTGTAGAGCTGCCACAGCTCGGGGCGCTGGCGGCGGGGGTCCCACTGGGAGAACTCGTCGCGGAGGGAGAAGACGCGCTCCTTGGCGCGGGCCTTCTCCTCGTCGCGGCGTCCGCCGCCGAAGACGGCGTCGAAGCGGTGCTGCTGGATGGCCTCGGTGAGCGGGACCGTCTGGAGCGGGTTGCGGGTGCCGTCGGGGCGCTCGCGGAGCTTGCCGGCGTCGATGTAGTCCTGGACGGAGGCGACGTGGAGGCGCAGACCGTGCTTCTCGACGGTGCGGTCGCGGTAGTCGAGGACCTCGGGGAAGTTGTGCCCGGTGTCGACGTGCAGGAGCGTGAAGGGTATGGGCGCGGGAGCGAAGGCCTTCAGCGCGAGGTGCAGCATCAGGATCGAGTCCTTGCCGCCGGAGAAGAGGATCACCGGCCGCTCGAACTCGCCCGCGACCTCACGGAAGATGTGCACCGCCTCCGACTCCAGCGAGTCCAGGTGGCTCAGCGCGTACGGGTTGACGGTGCCTTCCGGCACGGTGGCGACAGTGCTCACGCCAGGCCCCTCTCGGTGAGCAGCGCGTGAAGCGCCGCTGCGGACTCCTGCACGGTCTGCTGGTGCGACTCGATCCGCAGATCGGGCGACTCCGGCGCCTCGTAGGGGTCGTCGACCCCGGTGAGACCGGTGAGCTCGCCCGCCGCCTGCTTGGCGTACAGCCCCTTCACATCGCGCTCGGAGCACACCTCGACCGGAGTCGCGACATGCACCTCCAGATACGCGGTGCCCTCCTGCTGATGGCGCTTGCGCACCGCGTCACGGCTGTCGGCGTAGGGCGCGATGACCGGAACGAGGGCCTTCACACCGTTGGCGGCCAGCAGTTCGGCGACGAAGCCGATCCGCTGGACGTTGGTGTGCCGGTCCTCGCGGGAGAAGCCGAGGCCCGCGGAGAGGAACTCCCGGATCTCGTCACCGTCCAGAACCTCGACCCGGTGCCCGTCCGCGCGCAGCCGGCCCGCCAGTTCGTAGGCGATGGTGGTCTTGCCGGCGCTCGGCAGACCGGTGAGCCAGACGGTGGCTCCCGTCTCCGTCACGCTCATCGATATCTCCTGATCAGTCGTCATCAGCCGTGCAGCCCGCATTCGGTCTTGCCGCGTCCGGCCCAGCGGCCGGCCCGTGCGTCCTCGCCCTCCAGCACCCGCCGGGTGCAGGGCGCGCAGCCGACGGAGGCGTAGCCGTCCATCAGCAGCGGGTTGGTCAGTACGCCGTTCTCGGCGACATACGCGTCCACGTCGTCCTGGGTCCACCGGGCGATCGGCGAGACCTTCACCTTGCGGCGCTTCTCGTCCCAGCCCACGACCGGGGTGTTGGCCCGGGTGGGGGACTCGTCGCGGCGCAGCCCGGTCGCCCAGGCGGCGTACGCGGTCAGACCCTCCTCCAGCGGCTTGACCTTGCGCAGCGCGCAGCAGAGGTCGGGGTCGCGGTCGTGCAGCTTCGGACCGTACTCCGCGTCCTGCTCGGCGACCGACTGACGCGGGGTCAGCGTGATGAGCCTGACGTCCATCACGGCGTCCACCGCGTCCCGGGTGCCGATGGTCTCCTCGAAGTGGTAGCCCGTGTCGAGGAAGACGACGTCCACACCGGGGAAGACCTGGGAGGCCAGGTGCGCGACGACCGCGTCCTCCATGGAGGAGGTGACGCAGAAGCGCCGGCCGAAGGTGTCGGCCGCCCACTTCAGGATGTCGCTCGCGGAGGCGTCCTCCAGCTCGCGCCCGGCCCGCTCGGCCAGTTCCTTCAGTTCCTCGTCGGTGAGCTCGTCCGCGTGCAGCGTGTCCGTCATGCCGTGTCCCCTTCGACGTCGTCGCGCTGGAGCCCCTGGGCCAGCAGGCCCAGGAACTTCAGCTGGAACGCGCGGTTGCAGGAAGCACATTCCCAGGCGCCGTGTCCGGCCTCGTGCGGGCGCAGGTCCTCGTCGCCGCAGTACGGGCAGTAGAACGGCGCGGCTCGTTCGCTCATGACAGCGACTCCGCACTGGCGCGGGCCGCCCAGGTCGCGAAGCGCTCGCCCTCCTCGCGCTCCTCCTGGAACTTGCCGAGCACCCGCTCGACGTAGTCCGGGAGTTCGGCCGAGGTGACCTTCAGACCGCGGACCTTGCGGCCGAAACCGGCCTCCAGGCCGAGCGCGCCACCGAGGTGCACCTGGTAGCCCTCGACCTGATTGCCGTCGCCGTCCAGCATCAGCTGGCCCTTGAGGCCGATGTCCGCGGTCTGGATGCGGGCGCAGGCGTTGGGGCAGCCGTTGATGTTGATGGAGAGCGGCTCCTCGAAGTCCGGGAGACGGCGCTCCAGTTCGTCGATGAGCGCGGCGCCGCGCGCCTTGGTCTCGACGATCGCCAGCTTGCAGAACTCGATGCCGGTGCAGGCCATCGTGCCGCGCCGGAACGGGGAGGCCTTCACCTGGAAGTCCAGCGCCTCCAGGCCGGCGGTCAGCGACTCGACCTGGTCCTGCTCCACGTCGAGGATGAGCATCTTCTGCTCGACGGTGGTGCGGACCCGGCCGGAGCCGTGTGCCTCGGCCAGATCGGCGATCTTGGCCAGGGTGGAGCCGTCCACGCGGCCCACGCGCGGGGCGAAGCCGACGTAGAAACGGCCGTCGCGCTGCGCGTGCACACCGATGTGGTCGCGCCAGCGGGAGGAGGGCTGCGCGGGCGGCGGGCCGTCCAGCATCGGGCGCTTGAGGTACTCGTCCTCCAGGACCTGGCGGAACTTCTCCGGGCCCCAGTCGGCCATCAGGAACTTCAGGCGGGCGCGGGTGCGGAGCCGGCGGTAGCCGTAGTCGCGGAAGATCCCGATGACGCCGGCCCAGACGTCGGGGACCTCGTCCAGCGGCACCCAGGCGCCCAGACGCTCGGCGAAGCGCGGGTTGGTGGAGAGCCCGCCGCCGACCCAGAGGTCGAAGCCGGGGCCGTGCTCGGGGTGGTCGACGCCCACGAACGCGATGTCGTTGATCTCGTGCACCACGTCCTGGACCGGCGAGCCCGAGATCGCGGTCTTGAACTTGCGGGGCAGGTTGGAGAATTCCTTGCTGCCGATGTAACGCTCGTGGATCTCCTCGACGGCGGGGGTGCCGTCGATGATCTCGTCCGCGGCGATGCCCGCCACCGGGGAACCGATGATCACGCGGGGGCAGTCACCGCATGCCTCGGTGGTCGAAAGGCCGACCGCTTCGAGCTTCTCCCAGATCGCGGGGACGTCCTCGATGCGGATCCAGTGCAGCTGGACGTTCTGCCGGTCGGTGATGTCGGCGGTGCCGCGGGCGTACTCCTCGGAGATCTCGCCGATGACACGCAGTTGCGCGGTGGTCAGCTTCCCGCCGTCGATGCGCACGCGCAGCATGAAGAAGCGGTCGTCCAGCTCCTCCGGCTCCAGCACGGCGGTCTTGCCGCCGTCGATCCCGGGACGGCGCTGGGTGTACAGGCCCCACCAGCGCATGCGTCCGCGCAGGTCGTTGGGGTCGATCGAGTCGAAACCGCGCTTGGAGTAGATCGTCTCAATGCGCGTCCGCACGTTGAGACTGTCGTCGTCCTTCTTGAACTGCTCGTTCCCGTTGAGCGGTGTGAAGTGACCCATGGCCCACTGACCTTCACCACGGTGACGTCCGGCCTTGCGGCGGGGCGTGGCGGTAGCAGGCTTCTCGGGGATGGCGGCCATGGCTATACGTCCTTCGGGACTGCAGGAGGGCGGCTCTGAACTGCACACTCGCGTGAGGCGCGGCGGTGCGCAGGGGTGGAGCGGACTTCAGGAAATCGCGGTGCTGGTGACTCTCAGCGGACCGGACAGATGGCGCTGGACATGCGGCCGAGGTCGACGTGCCGCCGACTCACCAAGGCAATTCCAGTTCCAGACATGACGGAAGCGTGTCACGCCGATCTCGGAGCAGTCCACCACGATCCATCATGTGGACGAGATGGTCTCGAAATGCGAGACGATGTGGTGTCGATCACGCGGATCTGTCGACAAAGCGACAAGATCGGCCCGGGATCGGCCCGGACCGGGGCACCCGGGTGAGTGCCCCCGGCCTCCGGTCAGGCGTGCGCGCCCGGCCAGGGACCCGGGTTCGGGACGTCGGGCTCCTGCTCGGTCTTCGTGTCGAACAGCCGGAAGCCCCGCCGCAGGTAGTTGCCCATCGCGTGCGGCCCGTCATTGGAGCAGGTGTGCAGCCACACCCGCTTGGTGGGGGTCCGCTCCGGGTGCCGCTCGGCCAGGTCCCAGGCGCGCGCCACGCCCTCCGAGAGCAGGTGTCCGCCTATCCGGCGGCCCCGGAAGGCGGGGATCAGACCGAAGTAGACGATCTCGACCGCCCCGTCCTCCTGGGGGCCGAGCTCGATGAACCCCGCCGGGGTCCCGTTCTCGTACGCCACCCACGTCTCGACCCCGGGCCGCTCCAGGAGCTCTTCCCACTGCGCGTACGTGAGGTCCAGCCGGTCGGTCCACCGGACGTCCCCGCCCACCGCCGTGTACAGGAAGCGGCTGAACTCGGGCAGCGCCGTCTCCGAGCGCACGACCGTCACCGAGCCGTCGGGGGCGGCGGCGGGCTTCAGATCGGCGGGGGAGGTCTGCTCCAGGTGCCAGACGGTCACGTCGGAGAGGGGGGCGGCGGCGGAGTGCGTGGCGTTGCTCATGGCGGTCAGAAAACCACGGCCCGGGCCCTTCACCCAAAAGGCCGCCCAGAAGGCCCCAGAAAGACGGAGACGTCAGGCCACCCCGGCCGCCGCACGTGCCCTGAGCACCACCGGAGCGTTCGAGCGGGGCAGCAGATCGGCCGGCACGTCCGGATGGACGACCTCCACCTCGACACCCTCGCCGAAGCGGTACGGGCGGTGCGCGAGCACCTCCGCGAGATGCCGCCGTATACGGGATATCTCGGCCCGCACCGTCACCGTCCTGGTCGCGTCGCCGAAGACGTCCTCGGCCAGCTCCGCCGCCGTGCGCCCGTCCCTGTGCAGGGCCAGCGAGTACAGCAGCTCCGCGTGCCGGGGCGAGAGCCGGTGCGTCCAGGTGCCCACGGGGCCCGCCACATGGACCGCGAGCCCCCGCTCCCGGCTCAGATCGAGCACCACCCGGCGAGGCGGACCCTCGCTCGCGCCCTCCGTGACCTGGATCAGCCACCCGCCCGGCAGCGGCTCCACCCGGCACATCCCCAGCGACGCCAGCCACACCGTGCCCGCCCGCAGCGACTTCGGCAGCGGCAGCCGGTCCATGGGCGGCATGCCGCTGAAGGCGGCGGGCCAGCCGTGCGTGTCCACCACCAGGGCGCGGCCGGGCATCCGGCACAGGATCGGGGCGGCCACCGAGCGCAGCCGGTCTATGGAGACCAGATGCCGGTTGCGCAGCTCGCTCTCCGCCAGCGCCGTCACCGAGCCGACCAGGGCCA
Source organism: Streptomyces sp. NPDC002125 (assembly GCF_053593715.1). Lineage (NCBI taxonomy): Bacteria > Bacillati > Actinomycetota > Actinomycetes > Kitasatosporales > Streptomycetaceae > Streptomyces > Streptomyces sp. NPDC002125. The sequence continues at coordinate 116,554 of NZ_JBSFDD010000007.1, forward strand.
GCGTCGCCGGATGGAAGGTGGAGGCGGGCCCGCTGATGTCGACGATGCCCATCAGCCGGCCGTCCCGGGGATCGCGCAACGGGGCCGCCGCACAGGTCCAGCCGTGCAGGGCGCGGATGAAGTGCTCGGCGGAGTGGACCTGGACGGGGGTGCGGACGGCGAGCGCCGTGCCGATGGCATTGGTGCCCGTCGCCGACTCGGCCCAGTTCGCGCCCTCCTCCAGGCAGATGTCCCTGGCCCGGCGCAGCACGGCCGAGTGCCCCTGCCGCCACAGCACCCTGCCCTCCGGGTCCGTGACCACCATGATCTGCTGAGCGGCGTCCGCGATCGAGGCCAGCCCCTGCCGCAGCAGCGGCATGACCTCGCCGAGCGCGGTGCTGCTGCGGCGGTGCTCGATCTCGTCGGCCTCCAGCAGCCTGGTTTCCGGCGACTGCTCCGGATCGATCCCGCTGCGCAGCACCCGGTCCCAGGAGGCGTCGATCTCGGCGCGCGGCACGGCCGCTGTGCGCAGGCCTTCCAGCCGGGCCTCCCGGGCGCGGTGGACCATGCCCTCGGTCACCGCGGGGTACCGCGCATTCTCCTGCCGCGATGGCGTGAAACGGCGTGTCTCCATGACGGGTCCCCCCAACAAAGCCCGGGTCCGACCGGAACTGGGAAACCGGACCCAGGGAGCCATCCTGCCGTGGACAGGGTCCCGTCACCCCACAGTCCACGCAATGGTTGCAACCCTTTGCAACTCTGGCGAGAGGCCGCAGACCGTACAAGAGTGGTGGAACACCGTGCGGGGAGTCCTCGACCCGCCGTGCGGTGCTGCACAGGCGTGGAGGGTGGTGCCGTGTCGGCGCAGCACCACCCTCCGTCGTTTGTCCCGACGGCCCGGCGGCACTCACGGGCCCCGCGCCGCTAGCGCTCCTGGGCCCGTGCCCGCTCCACGACCGTGGCCAGATCCAGACTGTGCGGCAGCGTCCCGAAGGCAGAGCCCCAGTCCCCGCCCAGCCGGGAGGCGCAGAACGCGTCGGCGACCTCGGGCGGCGCCCAGCGCAGCAGCAGCGAACCCTGGAGCACCAGGGCCATCCGCTCCACCAGCCGCCTGGCCCGCGCCTCGACGGCGTCCAGGTCCGCGAGTTCGGTCAGCAGGTCCTTGATCGCCCTGTCGAGCCGGTGATCGGTGCCCCGCGCCTTCCCGACCTCCGTGAGGAAGGCGTTCAGCGCCCCCGGCTCACGCTGCAACGCCCGCAGCACATCGAGCGCCTGTACGTTGCCCGAGCCCTCCCAGATCGAGTTGAGCGGCGCCTCGCGCAGCAGCCGGGGCATCCCCGACTCCTCGACGTAACCGTTGCCGCCCAGGCACTCCAGGGCCTCCCCGACCACCGCGGCGCACCGCTTCGTCACCCAGTACTTGGCGGCCGGCACGGCGATCCGCAGGAAAGCGCGCTCCTCCTCCGTGTCCGCGTCGTAGGCGGCGGCCAGCCGCAGCGCGAGCGTCGTCGCCGCCTCCGACTCCAGGGCGAGATCGGCCAGTACGTTGCGCATCAGCGGCTTCTCGATCAGCAGCCCGCCGAACGCGCTGCGGTACGCGCTGTGATGGATCGCCTGTGCCACCGCCTGCCGCATCAGCGCCGCCGAACCCACCACGCAGTCCAGCCGGGTCGCCGCCACCATCTCGATGATGGTGCGCACCCCGCGCCCCTCCTCACCGACCCGGCGGGCCCACGTCCCGTCGAACTCGACCTCGCTGGAGGCGTTCGACCGGTTGCCCAGTTTGTCCTTGAGTCGCTGGATCGCGAACACGTTGCGGGCGCCGTCCGGCAGGACCCGCGGCACCAGGAAGCAGCTCAGCCCGCCCGGGGCCTGGGCCAGCACCAGGAAGCCGTCCGACATGGGAGCCGAGCAGAACCACTTGTGGCCGGTGAGCAGATACTCCCCGTCGCCGGCCAGCGGTTCGGCCCGGGTGGTGTTGGAGCGGACATCGGTGCCGCCCTGCTTCTCCGTCATGCCCATCCCGAAGAGCACACCGGCCTTCTGCGAGGCGGGCCGCAGCCCCTCCTCGTACACGTGCGAGGTCAGCAGCGGCTCCCACTCGGCGGCCAGCGCGGGGTCGGTGCGCAGCGCCGGGACCGCCGCGTGTGTCATCGACAGCGGGCATCCGTGGCCCGCCTCGGCCTGCGTCCAGACCAGGAACCCGGCCGCGCGCCGGACATGACCGCCCTGCCTGCCCCAGGCGTCCGTCAGCCCCGCCGTCACCGCGTGCCCCAGCAGCCGGTGCCAGGCCGGATGGAAGTCCACCTCGTCGACGCGGTGCCCGTAGCGGTCGTGCGTACGCAGCTTCGGAGGATTCTCGTTGGCCTGCGCACCCCACTCCTGGGCCTGGGCCGAGCCGGCGGAGAGACCCAGCGCGCCGAGTTCCCCCCGGGCCTCGTCGAGGATTCCCGGTTCCAGATGCCGCTCGACGGCCTCCGTCAGAGCACGATCGGCCGCGAAGACGTCATAGCCGACCAGCGGCGGAACCTGGTTGGTCACTGTGTGGGTGGTAGCTGCCATGCCGCTACGGTAAGGAGGTGCAGGCAGCAAACGAAACACCCGAGCGGCCACCAGGCCGGCTCCACCGGGCTCGAGTCCTCTATCGCAACGTGTCGAAGCGCCAGATGGCGTGGCATCTGCTCAAGGACACGGTCAACTCGTGCATCGAGTACCGCATCCTCGGCCTCGCCGCCGAGGCGGCGTTCTTCACCCTGCTGTCCCTGCCACCGCTGCTGCTCGGTCTGATCGGGCTGCTCGGATACGTCGACGACTGGACGGCCACCACCACCGTCGCCTCCATCGAGCGCAACATCCTCGGCGCGGTGCAGACCGTGCTGTCCGAGCGCGGCGTCAACGACATCGCGAAACCGCTCATAGCCGACGTGACCACGGGCGCGCGCCCCGACGTCATCTCCATCGGCTTCGCGATCGCGCTCTGGTCCGGCTCCCGCGCGGTGAACGTCTTCATCGACACCATCACCGTGATGTACGGCCTCGACGGCCACCGGGGCATCGTCAAGACCCGGCTGCTCGCCTTCCTGCTCTACGTGGTCGCGCTGCTCCTGGGCGCCGTGGTGCTGCCGCTGCTGGTCGTCGGCCCCGACCGGGTGGTGGAGTTCGTCCCCTTCGGCACCGAGGTGCTGGCCGTCCTCTACTGGCCGCTGGTCATCATCCTGTCCATCGCCTTCCTGACGACGCTCTACCACGTGTCCGTCCCCGTCCGTTCACCGTGGATGGAGGACGTGCCCGGGGCGCTCGTGGCGCTCGGCATGTGGGTGCTGGGGAGCTTCCTGCTGCGGATCTACCTCACGAGCACGGTCGAAGGCCCCACCATCTACGGCTCCTTGGCCGCGCCCATCGCCGTCCTGCTCTGGATAGGCATCTCCGCCTTCGCCGTCCTGGTCGGCGCCGCCGTGAACGCGGCGATCGACCGCGTCTGGCCCTCGCTGGCCACGGCGGCGGCCCGCGCGGCCAGCGACCGGGTGAAGGCGGCGCAGGCCGCGGAACTGGTGGCCCGTACCCAGGCGGCGAACTGGGACGCCTATGCGGACGACGACGAGGAGGACGTCTCCATGCCCTCCGAATTCCCCGAGCGCTGGTCGCGCTTCCTGCCCCCGGACGACGTGAAGTCCCGTCTGCACGGGAACAGGGACGCGAAGTAGGACCGGAACGTTCCGCAGGGACGGGAAGCACGGCGGGAACATTCGGGCGCGGCACCGCGTTGGTCCCGAGTCCGCCCACGACGTCACCCTGGGAGCATCGTGCCCGAAACGTCCACCGTCCTTCCCGCGCTCCCGGCACCGTCGGCACAGGCCGAGCGCCTGATCGAGCTCGGGGTGCACGGGATCGCCGGTCTGTCCGCCGGCGAACTGCGCGCCTTCGCCGAGGCCGCCGACGCCTCCGCCGACGAGGGAACCCTGCTCGCCGTCCATCCCGGCCGGGCCCCCGCCTCCGTCCTCGCGCCGTTGCTCAGCCGCAACGGCAAGCCGGGGTTCGTCGTCACCGACATGTCCGATGTCGACCTGTTCGCCCCGCTCGACACCGTCGCGCTGCCCGACGCCCCGCTCTACCTCGTCACCGGGGCCGACCGCGGGGACGAGATGGCCAACTGGAGCCCGGACGAGGCGCTGCCCGCCCTCACCGGGCGGGACCGCACCCCGATGCTGCTCACCGAGGGCATCGCCTGGGTGCTGCAGCAGCCCGAGATCCTGGAGCGCAACCACTGCTTCATGACCATCGGTTCCCGGCTGCGCAAGGCGAACAGCGCCCTGGACGCCCGTACTCCCGCGCTGTGGATCAGCAACGGCACCGGGCGCGACGGCCGTGAGCGGCGCGACGCCCCCAAGGTCGGCTGGTGCTGGGCCGGGAACCGGCACACTGGCTCGGCTTCGCGTCGGGGACGGGGCGGAGCGTGATCCCGGACCGGTCCGAGGAGGGCTGACCCGCCACCGGCCCACGGCGGGCCGGACCCGCGTCCGGGACCTCTAGGCTGGAACCATGGGCGCACGGTACGAGGAGCGGGTGTCGCGCTTCGGCGGCGCGGTTCTCTGGGCCTGGAGCGGGGCACGGGACCCCGCCCGGCCCGTGCTCCCCGACGGCTGCATGGACCTGCTCTGGGTGGGCGGCCGGCTCCTGGTCGCGGGCCCCGACACCCATGCGTTCACCCCCGGTGCGGCGCTCTCGGGCGACTGCGCCGGCATCCGCTTCGCCCCCGGCACCGCTCCCGCCCTCCTCGGCGTGCCCGCGCACGAGCTGCGCGACCGGCGGGTCGCCCTCGACGCGCTCTGGCCCGGCCCCGACGTCCGCGGGCTCACCGAGCGGATCGGGGCGGCGGGCGACCCGGGCGCCGCGCTGGAGGGCATCGCCCTGCGCCGGGCCGCCCGCACCGGGCCCCCGGACCCGCTCGCGGCCGTCGTCGCCGCGCGGCTGCGGCAGGGCAGCTCCGTCGCCGCCACCGCACGCGCCGTGGGGCTCGGACCCCGTCAGCTGCACCGCCGCTCGCTGGCCGCGTTCGGCTACGGGCCGAAGACACTGGCCAGGATCCTGAGACTGCAGCGCGCCCTCGCCCTCGTACGCGCGGGAACGCCGTACGCCGAGGCTGCCCAAGCCGCGGGCTGCGCCGACCAGGCGCACCTGGCGCGGGAGATGCGGGACCTGGCCGGTGCGACACTGGGCGGCTATCTCACCGCCACGGGCTACGAGGGACGGGGCGCGAACAGCGAGACCGCGGAGCCGTCCGGGTCCAGGACGACGGCGTAACGCTGCCCCCAGACCGCGTCCCAGGGCGGCAGATGGCCCTCGTAGCCGGCATCGGTCAGATCCGTGTACACCGCGTCCACCTCCGCCGGGCCGTCGCACAGGAAGGCCAGCCCGAGGCGCTCGCCGCCCTTCGAGCCCGTCCAGCCGGGATCGAATGAGCGGACGACGTCCTCCGTGTCCCAGAGCAGGCGCTGCCCGCCCGGCAGCGACACCTCGACATGGGGGGCCGACTCGGCACCCTTGGGGATGTCGAGCCCGAGCCTGCGGTAGAAGGCCAGCGAGGCGGGAAGATCGGCGGTGGTGACGGAGATCGCGTCGAGTCGTGGAGTCATGGAACGAACGTAGGCCGGGCCCGTGACCATGTCTTGTACGAAACGGTCACGGGCCCGGCGGGTGCCCGCGCTCAGGCGCAGTCGGCGGGCGAGGTGCCCGGGTCCGTCAGCGGCAGGCCGAGCTGCGCGCGTTCGGTCAGCCAGCGGGTCGGACGGTGGCGCTGGTCGCCCGTCGTGGCGTGCAGCGCCCGCTGGAGGTCCAGCAGCCGCGCGGCGCCGATCCGGTCGCCCCAGGCCAGCGGGCCCGCCGGGTAGCCGAGGCCGGTCGTCACCGCCAGGTCGATGTCCGCCGGGGTGGCGAGCGAGCGCTCCGCGATCGACGCGGCGACGGAGACCACCGAGGCGAGCAGCCGCTGTGCCACCGAACCCGCGGTGTCCCGCACCACGGACACGGCGTACGGCTCCCCGCCGTCCGCCGCGCGGGCCAGCACCGCGCGGGCGTCCCGCGCGGCGGCGGGGTCGGACGCCGGGGTCACGGCGAGGACCCTGCGGCGGCCCGCCGGGGGCAGCGGGTCCACACCGAAGGTGCGCGAGGCGGGAAGCCCCAGCGCGGCCACCGCTGCGGCGGCCGTGGTGCCCCAGACCGGGACGAGGACCACGGCTGCCTCCGAGGGCCCGGGGCCGCTCTCCACCGTCGCTCCGGCGGTGCTCAGCGCGCTCCGCAGCGCGTCCCCCTCGCCGCCCGCCACGAACACCGGCCGGTCCGCGTCACCCGTCACCGGTGCCTCCGGGGCGGGGGAGGGCGCCTCGGGGCCGTACGCGAACCAGCCCTGGCCGGTCTTGCGGCCGTGCAGGCCCGCCGTCACCCGGTTCGGGGTGAGGAAGGACGGGCGGAGCCGGTCCTCGTGGCGGAAGCCCTGCCAGATGGAGTCGATCACCGCCGCCGTGACGTCGAGCCCCGTGAGGTCCATCAGTTCGAACGGGCCCATGCGCAGCCCCAGCACGTCCCGGGCGATCCGGTCGATCCCCGCGGGGTCCGCGACCGACTCCTCCAGGAGCGCCAGGGCCTCCGTCACCAGGCCCCGGCCGGCGTGGTTGACCAGGAAGCCGGGGGTGTCGGCGACGGTCACCGCGCGATGGCCGCAGCTCTCGACCAGGGTGGTCAGGAGGGGCGGGATCTCCGGACGCGTCGCGGCGCCCGGCACGATCTCGACGATCTTCATCAGCGGTACCGGGTTGAAGAAGTGCAGCCCCGCCAGCCGGCCCGGGTCCTTCAGCGACGCGGCGATGCGGGTCACGGAGAGGGATGAGGTGTTGGTCGCGAAGACGGTGGAGTCCGGCAGCGCCTGCTCCAGCTTCCCGAAGACCTCGGCCTTGGTGTCCAGGTCCTCCCGTACAGCCTCGACGACCAGCTCCACGTCAGGGCCCCCCGCCCACGGGTCGTCCAGCGGGACCAGCCGCTCCAGGGCGGCGGCGGCGTCGCCGGCGGTCATCCGGCCCTTCTGGACCGCGCGTTCCAGCATGGACCGCACGAAGTCCACGGCCGCTGTCACCGCCTCGGTCCTCACGTCGCAGAGCTCGACGGTGTGCCCGGCGACCGCGGCCCACTGGGCGATGCCCCGGCCCATGGCCCCGGCGCCGACGATCCTGATACGCATGGCGGTTACGTCCTCTCGGCAGGTGCGGTGATCGAAGGAAAACCGTGGTGGATGCCGGCGGAGGCCGGCCACGGCCGTGTCAGCGAAGGTAGACCCTGCCCGGGTCGACGTCCTCGCGCAGGAGCCGGAGTTCCGCCGCGGTCGGCGGGGGCACGGTGTCGACGGTGGCGGCGACCTGGAGGTCCCAGCCCGTGGCCTCGCGCACCTGGTCCACCGTCACCCCCGGGTGCACGGCGACGAGCCGGAGCTCCTCCCCGACGCCGGCCCGGGCCAGGATGCCCAGCTCGGTGATGACCCGGGTGACCCCCGCGCCCAGCGGCCGGATGCCCTCGGCGAGCGCGCGGTCCGGGCCCGGGGTGGTGCAGAAGTCCAGGGTCCCGGTGAAGGAGCGCGGGTTGTGACGGCGCATCACCACGAAGACCTCGCGGGAGTTGGCCATCACCTCGACGGCACCGCCGGAACCGGGGAGCCGTACCGCGGGGCTCTCCCAGTCACCGATGACCGAGGTGTTGAGGTTGCCCCACCGGTCGATCTGCGCGGCCCCCAGGAAGCCCACGTCGATGTGACCGCCCTGGAGCACACAGCCGAACAGCGCCGGCATCGAGAGCACCGCCTCCGCACCCGAGATGAGCACGGCGTCGGCGATGGTCTCCGGCAGGTGCGAGGGGTGCGCCCCGCACACCCCCGACTCGTAGACGACCTCGATCTGCGGCGCGACCGTCAGATGGGCCAGCTCGGTGGCGAGCGTCGGCAGCCCGATACCGGCGAACACCGTGCGGCGGGAAGCCAGTTCGCGCGAGGCGACGACGGAGAGCAGCTCGGAGGAGGTGACGGCCTCCGGTGCGGTGGTGGTCATGTCCCGTTCCCTCTCCTCCGGCGCGCTCACAGCCGCCGCCCGTAGTTCACCGGTTCGCTGAGTGCCTCGCCGACGGCCAGACCCGCCCAGAACTCCTCGCCCAGCTTGTCGACGTACTCGGCGTGGTCGGCCGTTCCGTACACCCACTCCGCCAGCCACTCGCGCAGCCGCTCCGGGTCCTTGCTGATGTGGGACCAGGCCCGGTAGAAGGCGTTGTCGCGGTCGTAGTAGCCCTGCGCGAAGGAGGGGTGCGCGCCGCGCGGGCAGACCACGACGGCGTCCACCGCGTGGGAGGGGACGACCGTGCGGTTGGGGTCCGAGCGGACCACCTCGTCGGCGACGACCTCCTCGACGACGACAATCGCCTTGTCCGCCGCGTACACCGCCTCGGCCTGGATGCCGGTGAGCCCCCAGATCTGGGTGTTGCCCCGGCGGTCGGCGCGCTGGGCGTGGATGATCGTCACGTCCGGGTTGACGGGCGGCACGACGTAGATCTGCTCCGGCTCCCCGTCGGGCCCGGGATAGGGCGACGTCACCTTGCGCAGAGCGCTGTTGACGCCCGGCAGATCGCTGCCGCCGTAGCTGCGCAGCGGATAGAACGGCAGCCGCTGGGACCCGGCGAGATAGCGGCAGACCATCCCGTAGTGGCTGTACTCCTCGAAGGCCAGGGGCGCAGGGTCGGCGCGCTCGATCCGGCGCCGCAGCTCCCCGAGCGAACCGGCGGAGGAGTTGCCCACGAAGGACGAGACCAGCCGCGAGACACAGCCCGCGGCGATCATCTGGTCCACCACGATGTCCGCCGTCATCCGTACGACGGTGAGGCCCTTGCGGCCCTGGCGGATGATCTCGTGCCCGGCCGCGGTGGGAACCAGGTGGGTGAACCCTTCGAGGGCGACGGTGGCTCCGTCGTGCACGAAGGCGGCGACGGCCTCCCTCATCGACATGACTTTGCTCGGCGCGTCGGCCGTATCCGTCCGCTCCACGGTGCTCCTCGGCAAGTGCGTGCTGGTCGCCCTCACCGTGTCAGCGGCTATTGATTGCTGTCCAATACCAAATTAAGGTCGGATCAAGACCGTTGGTTAATGAATGGAAGTACCCGATGGAGCTGCGTCATCTGACCGCCTTCACCGCCGTCGCCGAGGAGCTGCACTTCGGCCGCGCCGCCAAGCGGCTGCAGATGGCACAGCCCCCGCTCAGCCAGCAGATCCGCCAGCTGGAGAAGGAGCTCGGCGTCCAGCTCTTCGAGCGCAACACCCGCTCGGTGCGGCTGACCAGCGCGGGGGAGTCCTTCCTCGAACCCGTACGGACCGTGCTCGACAACCTGGACACGGCGGTACGGGCCGCCAAGGCCGCCGGGCGCGGGGAGTACGGCAGGGTCACGATCGGCTTCGCGGGCGCCTCCAGCCACGAGACGCTGCCCCTGCTGACCCGGGCCGTGCGCGCCGCCCACCCCGCGCTCGAACTGGTCATGAAGGGCCAGACGTACGCCAATGTCGCCCTGTCCCGGGTCGCCGACGGCTCGCTCGACCTGGGCTTCGTCCGGCTCCCCGTCACCCAGCCCGGGGTGGACTACCGGGTGATCGACGAGGAGGAGCTCCTCTGCGCGCTGCCCTCCGACCACCGGCTCGCCCGCCTGGAGAGCATCCCGATCGGCGTCCTCGCCGACGAACCCTTCGTCTCCTTCCCGGCGAACGCCGGCTCCACGGTGCGCGACGCGATGGTCCAGGCCTGCGAGGCCACCGGCTTCAACCCGCGCGTGGTGCAGGAGGCGCCCGACTCGTACACGATCCTGGCCCTCGTCGCCGCCGGCGTCGGTGTCACGCTCACGGTCTCCTCGGTCCGCCACATCCAGCAGAACGGGCTGGTCTACCGCTCCCTCGCGGGCCCGCCCATACGGCGCCAGGCGGCGCTGGCCTGGCGGGCGGACAACCCCTCGGCGGCGCTGCGTGCCGTGCTCGCGGTCGCCGAGGACGCCTTGCCGACCCCCTGAGGCCGGATTGAGACGCCAGGCGTCTTGAATGTGGGGGAACTCGATATTGGACCGACTCAGTGGTCCAGTGCGAAGGTCGCCCCACACACCCGAACCCGCCGAAAGGTGTTCCGCCGTGCCCGACCAGACCGATGTCGTCATCTGCGAGCCGCTGCGCACACCCATCGGGCGTTTCGGCGGCGCGTTCGCCCAGCAGACGCCCGCCGCGCTCGCCGCACGCGTCATCGCCGAGGTCGTCGCCCGTACGGGCATCGATCCCGACCGGGTGGACGAGGTGATCCTCGGGCACGCCTACCCCTCCTCCGAGGCGCCCGCGATCGGCCGCGTCGCCGCCCTGGACGCCGGACTCCCCGACACCGTCACCGGCGTCCAGACCGACCGGCGCTGCGGCTCCGGCCTCCAGGCCGTCCTCGACGCCGCCATGCAGATCCGCGCCGGGTTCAGCGACGTCGTCATCGCCGGAGGCGTCGACGTGATGAGCGCCGCGCCGTACTACACGCACGACGGACGCTGGGGCATCAAGGGCCCCGGCCTCCAGCTCCACGACTCGCTGGCCAGGGGCCGGGTCACCGCGGGCGGCGTCCACCACCCCGTACCCGGCGGCATGATCGAGACCGCGGAGAACCTCCGCAGGGCGTACGCGATCAGCCGCGCCGACCAGGACGCCCTCGCCCTGCGCTCGCAGGCCCGCACCGCCCGCGCCGTGGCGGAAGGGCGGTATGACGCGGAGACCGTTCCGGTCACTGTGCGCACCCGCAAGGGCGAGACGGTCGTCTCGGCCGACGAGCACCCCCGCCCGGACACCACCGCCGAGCAGCTCGCCGCGCTGCGGCCCATCATGGCGAGGACCGACCCCGAGGCCACCGTCACCGCGGGCAATGCGAGCGGCCAGAACGACGCCGCCGCCGCCTGCCTGGTCACCAGCGCGGCCACCGCCGAACGGCTCGGGCTCACCCCGCTCGTCCGCCTCGTCTCCTTCGCCCGCGCGGGTGTCCCCGCCGCGACGATGGGCATCGGCCCCGTCCCGGCCACCCACGCGGCCCTCGGCCGCGCCGGACTCACCCTCGCCGACCTCGACCTGATCGAGATCAACGAGGCCTTCGCCGCCCAGGTACTGGCCTGCACCCGCGAACTCGGCCTGGGCGAGAAGGACCACGAGCAGCGGATCAACATCAACGGCTCCGGTGTCTCGCTCGGCCACCCGGTCGGCGCCACCGGTGCCCGCATCCTGGCCACGCTCAGCCGTGAGATGCACCGCAGCGAGGCCCGCTACGGCCTGGAGACCATGTGTATCGGCGGCGGCCAGGGCCTTGCCGCGGTCTTCGAACGCATCGCCGCCTGACCGGAGTCCGTCCCCCTCGACATCCCTCTCCGTCCCCCCTTTTCCGTCCCCTCTCCACCACGCGACCCAAGGCGTCTCGGGCGACGCCGGGTCCGCCGTGTCCCCATCCGCTTGATCGACGAAGTTCACGGGAGCCACCATGAGTGCGACCACCGCATCCGCACGCGAGCGAACAAAAGCCGCCAACCGCGCAGGTTTCGGAGCCTTCATCGGCTCGACCATCGAGTGGTTCGACTTCTACATCTACGGAACCGCGGCAGCGCTCGTCTTCGACAAGGTGTTCTTCCCGGAACTCGAAGGCCCCATAGGCACCCTGGTCGCCTTCGCCACCTTCTGGGTCGGCTTCCTCGCCCGCCCCCTCGGCGGCATCATCTTCGGCCACTACGGCGACCGCCTCGGCCGCAAGAAGACCCTCGTCATCACCCTGCTGATGATGGGCATCTCGACCACGGCGATCGGCCTGCTGCCCGGCTACGCCTCCATCGGCATCGCCGCCCCGATCCTGCTGGTCTGCATCCGCATGATCCAGGGCATCGGCCTCGGCGGTGAATGGGGCGGCTCCGTCCTGATCGCCTCCGAGCACGCCCCCAAGGGCAAGTCGGTGCTGTACGGCGCGTTCGCCCAGCAGGGCTCGCCCGTCGGCAACACCCTCTCCACGGTGAGCTTCCTCGCCATCAGCCAGCTGCCCGACGACGCCTTCGTCTCCTGGGGCTGGCGCGTGCCCTTCCTCGCCTCCGCCGCGCTCGTCATGGTCGGCCTGCTCGTCCGCCTGAAGGTCGCGGAGTCCCCGGCCATGGCCAAGATCATCGAGAAGAAGGAAGTCGTCAAGCTCCCGCTGACCGAGGTCCTCCGCAGCCACCCCATGCTGATCGTCCTCGGCATCGGCGCCTGCACCATCGGTCTGTCCGCGACGTACTTCAAGTCGACGTTCGCCCTGTCCTGGGCCACCACCTCGCTGGACTTCGACCGCAGCTCGTTCCTGACGATCATCCTGGTCGCCAACATCACCCAGATCATCGTCCAGCCCTTCGGCGCCGTCATCGCCACGAAGATGAAGAGCTGGTCCCGCGCCGTGCTCGTGATGCTGGTGCCGGAACTGATCCTGATGCCGGTGATGTTCGTCCTCATCAACACCGAGAACTACGGCCTCGCGATGCTCGGTGTCTCCGTCGCCACGATCCCGCACTGCCTCTACTACGCGGCGCTCGCCGGCATGCTCGCCAGCCGCTTCCCGGCCCACCTGCGCTACACCGGCATCTCGCTCTGCTACCAGCTCTGCGGCACCCTGCTCGGCGGCACCACCCCGATCATCGGCCAGTTCCTGCTCAACAGGACCGGCTCCATCACCGCCGTCATCGCCTACGCCGTCTTCCAGGTCGCGCTGACCCTGGGCTGCATGCTCCTCCTGCTGAAGCGCCCCAACCACGACGAGCAGGCCGCCGAGCCGGTCGCCGCGCCCCGCACCGCGCCCGTCACCGCCTGACCGCCCGCACCCGCAGAACGGAGTACCGCCATGCCGCTGACCGCGCACGGCATCCCGGAGATCCTCGCCCTCGGCGGGCGCGACCTCGGCCGCTCGGAGTGGAAGGAGGTCACCCAGGAACTCATCGACGCCTACGCGTTCGTCTCCGGCGACCACCAGTGGATCCACACCGATGTCGAGCGCGCCGCCGCCGGCCCGTACGGACGCACCATCGCCCACGGCTACATGGTCCTGAGCTGGGGCATCCCGATGTTCGGCGAACTGCTCCAGGTGAGCGGTGTGGGGCGCGCGCTCAACTACGGGGTCAACCGGGTCCGTTACCCCGCCCCCGTCCCCGTCGGCAGCCGCGTGCGCCTGCACGCCATCGTCACCGGGGTGACCGAGGTCGCCCGGGGCGGCGTACAGATGACACGGGGCTTCACCTTCGAGCTGGAGGGCTCCGACAAGCCGGCCTGTGTCGCCGAGTCGCTGACGCACTTCTATCCGTAGGACCCCTGCGGTACCCGCGCGAAAGGCGCCCGCCCGGAACTCCCGGGCGGGCGCCTTTTCGCATAGTGCCCCCACGTTGTACGTGAAGCACAGCATCCACGCTGCGGGACGGCCCCTGCGTGCGTACGGGACTAGTTGCGCGAACCGCGGGTGCGGCGCATCAGCACCGCGCCTCCCAGCAGCAGCCCCGCGCTCGCGCCGGCGGCCAGGCCCATGCCACCGGCACCCGTCTCGGCCAGCTGCGTGCCGGGCGTGTTCGGACCGGGGTTGCCGGCCGGCGGCTCGTCCACGGGAGGCTTCGAGGTCGGCGGGGTGACCGTCGGAGGCTCCTCGGTGGGGGGCTCCTCGCTCGGCGGGGTGACCGTCGGAGGCTCCTCGGTCGGGGGCTCCACCGGGGGCTCCACCGGCGGCTCCACGGGCGGATCCACCGGCGGGTGGCCGTGGTCGTAACCGCTGTCGTTGACGCAGGAGTTGCCGAACGCCGGGTTCAGCGCACCGACGACGTCGATGCTGTTGCCGCAAGCGTTCACGGGGACGTCCACCGGAACCTGGGCGAGGTTGCCGGAGAGGACACCGGGGGAGCCGACGGCCGCGCCGTCCGCGCCGGCGCCGGAGCCGTTGTGGCCGTGCCCGCCGCCCTGGCTGCCGCCGTGCTCGTCGCCGTACCCGCCACCGTGGCCACCACCGTGGCTGTCGTGCGAGCTGACGTTCGCGCAGGAGTTCCCGAAGGCCGGGTTCAGGAGGGCGATCACATTGACGGTGTTGCCGCAGAGGTTGACCGGGACGTGCACCGGGACCTGTACGGCGTTGCCCGAGCCGACGCCCGGCGAGTTCGCGGCGACACCGTCGGCCGAGGAATCGGCGTGCGCGTAGCCGCCGGCAGCGGACAGGATGCCCGAGGCCGCTGCCATGACGATCATGCTTTTATTCAGAACCTGTCGCATTACATGCCCTTCTCCGGGAATTCGCGCTGGGCGGGGCCCCTGATGGAAGTCATTCCATCGACGCGGACGAATCCGTAACGAGCCGGGCCATGCGGGGGAAACTTGAAGGTTCGTGGAAATTATGTAACCACCCGAAAGGGTCACGCACGTGTGTTCGTGCACCGGTGGCGATCTGATCCGGCATTCGGGTGAACGCGCGCCGCCGGGGGCAACCAAACGGCCGTCGGTGAGTTGATCAGTGCGCTCCGTCGCGGGGCAATCGGTACGAGAAGGGTTCATCGTGATCAAGAAGGTTCTGGCCACCGGCGCCGTCGCCGCCTCCATCCTCGGTCTCTCGGCGACGAGCGCCATGGCGATCGGTGACGACACCGGCACCACGTCGATCAACGGCAACGGTGCCGAGCAGGAGTTCGGCAACAGCGAGACCAGGGGTGACCAGAGCCCGCAGCTCAGCCTGGTGCAGGGTTCGCTGAACAAGCCCTGCGTCGCCCTGCCGGTCAAGGCCAACGCCGGTGCGCTCGTCGGCCTCCTCGCCGCCGTCGCGGTCCAGGACATCAACGTCCTGTCCAACCCGCAGAACCAGCAGTGCACCGACAACTCCACCCAGGCCAAGGGTGACGAGCCGCTGTCGCACATCCTGTCGGACATCCCGGTTCTCTCGGGCAACGGCGCCGGCAACAGCTGACCTGGCTGCCAGGACCGGTCCGGGCCGCCGACACTCCTCCATCGCGCGGCCCGGGCCTGCACCATTCGGGCGGATTTCAGAGAAACCAGTCCCATAGCGTTTCGTCTTCGCCCGTCAATCGTTACGGATTACAGCTCGGGAGTCACGAGCGAATTCATCGAATCGCTCGTGCGGCACGAAAGACGTGACCGCTCAGGACTCCACTGCAGAAAGGGACCAAAAGTGAAGTACACCAAGGCCGCCGCCGTCGCCGCCGGAACCCTCATGGCGCTGGGTGCCGCTGCCCCGGCCATGGCCGACTCCGGCGCCGAGGCCGTTGCCGCCCACTCCCCGGGTGTCCTGTCCGGCAATGTCGTTCAGGTTCCGATCCACATCCCGGTGAACGTCTGCGGCAACACCATCAACGTCATCGGCCTGCTGAACCCGGCGTTCGGCAACGTCTGCATCAACGACTGACGTTTTTCCGGTCGAGCCGACGGTTCGTCATGAGAGGGCCCTGGAGCGCACGTCCTGCTCCAGGGCCTTTTCGCTGTTTCCGTGCAGATCCCGTACGTGCAGTTTCCCCCTGTGCCGCTTGATCGTTGTCCCGTACAAAGGCGGCGAACGCCGCCGAGGAAGGGACTTGAGAAGTGAAGTACGCGAAAGCTTTCGCCGTCGTGGCGGGTTCCGTCGCCGCTCTCGGAGCGACCGCTCCCGCCCACGCCGCCACTCCCACCGCTCCGAGCATCAGCCTCACCGGCGGGATGAACGAGCTGACCTCCACCGTGCCGCAGGTCCCCGACCGGGTGGTGAACCCCGTGGTGGACGCGGTGGGCCAGACCGCCGGCGCGGTGCGCGAGGACGGCACGGTCAGCAGGTCTGCGGACGCGGTGGCCGAGGTGGCCGACTCGGCGGCCCCGCTCCTGGGCGGACTTCCGCTGGGCGGCTGATCCGCCGCGGAGCACCGGTTCCACATCGGGGGCGCTCAATTCACCGGGCATTTTCCCGGACCGCTCGATACCGCCGGAACGGGAAATCGTTCGAGTGAAACGGCGCAACCGAACCCCGCTGTGCGGAGTTGATCAGAATGCTTCCGGACAGGCGGGCAACAGAAAAACCAGAAGGGCACGTTCATGATGAAGAAGATTCTGGCGTCGGCGGCAGTCGCCGCCTCCGTCGCCGGTGTTTCCGCCGCCGCGGCCCCCTCGGCCATGGCGGTCGGCAACGACCACGGCACGACGACGTCCAACGGCAACGGTTCCGAGCAGTACTACGGCAACAGCAGCACGCACGGCGACATGAGCCCGCAGATCGGTCTCATCCAGGGCTCGTTCAACAAGCCCTGCATCGCGCTGCCCGCGAAGGCCAACGTCGGCTCGCTCCTCGGGCTCATCCCGATCTCGGTCCAGGACATCAACGTCCTGTCCTCGCCGCAGAACCAGCAGTGCACCGAGAACTCCACCCAGGCCAAGGGGGACGAGGCGCTGTCGCACATCCTGAACGACATCCCGATCCTCTCGGCCAACGGCGCGGGCAACAACTGACAGCGCGCGAATCCGGCATCCCTGGGCCCATCCCCGGCCAGGGCGCATCGTTTCCCGCCTCGTCATAGTCCGTGAGGACATGTGGGGCCAGTCCGTCCATGGGGCGACCGACCGTCGGTCTGGAGCCCGGACGCGCTGGCCCCACAGCTCTGTCCGCGTCCGGTACGAGACCCCGGCCGACCGGTCGGGTAGCCCGATAGTGCGGAAATTGGGCCGGTTGCCCCATCCGTGGCCGACGCGCTCCGCGCGGCCGGGTAGGGGCCCCTCATGGACCCGTACGACAGTTACCACCCGCCCGGCGGCGACCGGCTGCCGGAGAGTTCCACACCCATCTACGACCGGCTGCTCGCCGAATGGCGCGAGGCCGCCCGGCGCGAGGCCGTGCGTCACCCGGGGGGGACCGAGCTCGGGCCCGCTGCCGCCCCTCGCCGCGCCGGCGCCTTCGTCCCGGCGGCTCGTACGGCGGGCGGCGAGGGCGGTGCGAGCGGCGCCGGCGGATAACGCCAGGCAGGGGCGCGGGGCACGGCGTTCCGGCCTCGAATTGGGATTCAACCCGTTCGAGTGGTGTAGCGGAACCGAACCCTCCGTTTGGGGTTATCAGTACGTTCCACAACGGGACGCTCCGAAAGGTGAAGCGTGATGAAGAAGATGATGGCCGGCGCCGCCGTTGCCGTGTCCCTGATCGGTCTGTCCGCCGCTGCGGCCCCCACGGCCATGGCGATCGGCAACGACCGCGGCACGACGACGAGCAACGGCAACGGCGCCGAGTCGGAGTTCGGCAACAGCGAGACCAGGGGCGACCAGAGCCCGCAGCTCAGCCTGGTCCAGGGCTCGCTGAACAAGCCCTGCATCGCCCTGCCGGTCAAGGCCAACGTGGGTTCGCTGATCGGTGCCATTCCGATCGCGGTCCAGGACGTCAACGTCCTGTCCAACCCGCAGAACCAGCAGTGCGCGGACAACTCCACCCAGGCCAAGGGGGACGAGCCGCTGTCGCACATCCTGAACGACATCCCGGTTCTCTCGGGCAACGGCGTCGGCAACAACTGACGTCGCTAGGCACCGCGGACACGACGATGCCCACCACTCCACGGGGGGTGGTGGGCATCGCCATGGGCCCGGACGGTCAGCCCAGGCTGCGCACGGGCAGGAGGCAGTGGGCCGAGGTCCCGATGACCTCCGGGTCGCCCACGAAGGCGCGCAGCTGCTCCTCGCCGACCGGCTGCCCGGGTACGGCGGCGGGCCACGGCCGGGTGGCGAACATCCCGTGCACCGTGCCCGCGTCGCGCGCGGCGGTCAGCCACTGGGGCGGAACGGTGTACTGCGCCTTGAAGTGCGGCAGCGTCAGCACGGCCTGCCCGGCCTGGACGAGAAGCTTCACCGGGAAGTTCGGCATCGACGTCGCGTCCAGCGTCTCGCCGCCCACCCGCAGTCCGCTGCGCTCCAGGGCCGTGTGCATGGCCTGCTCTCCGGCCTCGGGTCCGTCGGGTCCGTCGCCCAGTGAGTAGGCGAGCAGGAAGGCGGTCTCGGGTTCGCCGGGGTTGGAGCCACTCCACGCGATCAGGATCTGGGTGCCCAACTGGGCTGGTGAGTAAGGGAGGGTGGCGGAATTGGGTGAGGTCATGTCCGGCACCCTAACGGCCTGAGACCGGTCGATGTGCACACGTATCACCTGATCGTGGAGTATTTACCTCAAGTCAGGGCAAACCGCCTGGTCGTGCGCTCTCGCCGGAAAACCTGTTGACGTCGCGGGGAGCCCCCCGGCTACTGTGTGCGGAGTTCGAGGAGCCAGGAGGTGAGGACATTGATGACTGTCGTTGCGATGGGCGCTGCCCACACGAAGCGCATCACTCCCACCCCCGTGGCCACCGGCTGACTTCGACCTTCTCTCTCCGCGCCCGAACGCGCGTTGCCGGGGCCGCCCTTGTGAAGGGTCTCCCTTGTCTCTCCCCGTTCCTCCGCTTTCTTCTTCCACCTCGTCGCACCCGCTGACCCCGTACGGCTGGGACGACGACTGGGCCGCCGACTTCGCGCCGTACGCCGCGCAGGGACTCCTGCCGGGGCGGGTGGTCCGGGTGGACCGCGGGCAGTGCGACGTGGTCACCCCGCGCGGCACCCTCAGGGCGGACACCGCGTTCGTCGTGCCCCGCGACCCGATGCGGATCGTCTGCACCGGTGACTGGGTGGCCGTCGACCCCGACGGCGACCCGCAGTTCGTCCGTACGCTCCTGCCGCGGCGCACCGCCTTCGTCCGCTCGACGTCGTCGCAGCGCTCCGAGGGCCAGGTGCTCGCCACCAACATCGACCACATCGTCATCTGTGTATCGCTCGCCGTGGAGCTGGACCTCGGACGGCTGGAACGGTTCCTCGCGCTGGCCATGTCCAGCACCGCGGGGGCCGCTCTGCTCGGCGACGGGACACAGGCCGAGCGGTACGAGGCGCACACCGTCGTGCTGCTCACCAAGGCCGACCTCGTCCCGGACCCCGTCACCCTGTCCCATCTCGTCGAGGACATCGAGCGCGTCGCCCCCGGGGTGCAGGTGCTGCCCGTCAGCTCCGCCACCGGGGAGGGCGTCGACGTGTTCGGCGCGATCATCGGCGGCGGTACGAGTGTGCTGCTCGGGACCTCGGGGGCCGGGAAGTCGACCCTCGCCAACACGCTCCTCGGCCAGGACGTGATGGACGTGCGGGCCGCGCGTGACGTGGACGGCAAGGGCCGGCACACCACCACCACCCGCAACCTCCTCGTGCTGCCGGGCGGTGGCGTGCTCATCGACACCCCCGGGCTGCGCGGGGTCGGCCTCTTCGACGCGGAGGCGGGCGTCGGCCAGGTCTTCTCCGAGATCGAGGACCTCGCACAGCGGTGCCGCTTCCACGACTGCGCCCACGAGGCCGAGCCCGGCTGTGCCGTGCTCGGCGCGATCGAGGACGGGTCGCTGGCCGAGCGGCGCCTGGACAGCTACCGCAAGCTGCTCAGGGAGAACCACCGCATCGCGGCCAAGACCGATGCCCGGCTGCGCTCCGAGACCCTGCGTGAGTGGAAGCGCAGGGGCGCGGAGGGCAAGGCGGCCATGGAGCTGAAGCGGGGCCGCACCCGGTAAGGGGCGAAGCGGTACGGGAGTGCCGGGGCGGCAGCCGCCCCGGCACTCCCGTACCTCAGCCCCAGATGACCGCTCCCAGCCATGCCCCCACCACCAGCAGACAGCTGAACAGCTCCAGGAGCACCGAGTAGCCCGTCGCCCGCATCACGGACTTGAGCGAGGCCAGGCCGGCCGCCCGGCTGCCCAGACGAAGACGCTCGGCGCCGTAGACCGCGCCCACGTAACCCAGGATTCCGCCCACCACCGGGACCACGAAGAACCCGGCGATGGCCGCGAGCCCGCCCGCCATCAGTGTCTTGCGCGGCGCACCCGACTCATGGGGGCGCCGCGCGGGCATGAGGGCCTTCAGGGCCTGGTTCAGCAGCAGCAGACACGTCGAGCCGATCAGCACGGCCCAGGCGACCGGCGTCGGGTCCGTCAGCGCCCACCAGAGCACCGCCGCCCAGACGATCGCCTGCCCGGGGACGCCCGGCACCAGCACTCCCACCAGGCCGAGCAGCATCAGAGCCCCGACGGCGACGAGCTGCCACACACTCATTCGACCAGCGTGCCGGAGTCCGCGGGGTCCCGCCCGTCAGCGCGGGGCCCGACGGGCCCGGAGCGACGGCCGAGGGGGGTCAGCGTGGGGCGCGGGCCACCCATCCGCGTTCGTACGCGTGCCATCCCAGCTGTAGCCGGGTGGTCACCCCGGTGAGCTCCATGAGCCCCTTCACCCGCCGCTGCACGGTCCGCAGGCCCAGATCCAGCTGTTTCGCCACGCTCGCGTCCGTCAGACCGGCCAGCAGCAGCGAGAGGATCTCCAGATCGGTCGGATCGGGCCCCGGGCCGTTCTCCTCCCTGATGCCGTCCCCGCCCAGCCGCAGCGGCATCGCGTCCCGCCACACCGCCTCGAAGAGGCCCATCAGGGACTCCAGCAGCCCACTGGCATGGATGACCAGCGCCGCGGGTTCGGCCCCGCGGCCGGTCAGCGGCACCATGGCGAGCGACGCGTCGGCGACCACCAGCTTCGTCGGCACCCTGTCCACCACCCGGCACTGCTCGTCACGGCCCAGCGCCGCCGACAGCTCGACGATGCCGGACGGCAGCGACAGCACGTCCCGCTCGACGACCACGCGGTACGAGACGCCCCGCATGGCCGCCCGCTCCTCGGACTCGTTCTCCAGTCCGCTGACCGCGATCGGCTTCCCCGTGACCAGCGCGCAGACCTCCGTCGTGGCGCCCAGTTGCAGCTGGTGGAACCGGTGGGACACCGCGCTCGCCCCCGTCACCACCTCCACCAGGTCGTGCGCGGCGGGCTCGGCCGCCTCGGCCCTGTACTCCTCGGCGAGCAGCGCGGACGCCAGCTCCGCCTGTTCCAGCTCGTGGCGCTGCTGGGTGAGCAGCGCGCCCAGCGCGACCCCGGGCGGCGCGGCGACCCAGCGGTCCGCCCGTGACGAGGACTGGGCCACGAGCCCCTGCTGTTCCAGCCTGCGCAGGGCGCGTTCCGTGTCCGCCTCCGGCTGGGCCAGCCGTCTCGCGAGATCGGGGAGTTCCGCGGCCCCGGCCGCGACCAGCGCCCTGTAGGCCGCCTCCTGTCTCTCGTCGAGACCTATCGCTGACAGCATCCTCGGCCCTCCCCGGATCGGTTCTCGCACGTTCCCGCGCCCGTCGGGCGGGGTGCGACCTGGCGGGAACCGGCCACGGCGTAAACCCGCCGAGGTCATCATGCCCCGTGACACCGGCCCCTCTGACAGTCTGGCGGCACCGCAGTACCACCCGCCCCGCAGGCGGTGGGCTGATCTCACAGACCGGCCCGCCGGGCGACCTTCCCGTGGGGGGTGGGGACGCTCGGCGGGTCCCACTTCCGCGCCACTTTCGGGATGACCCGGTTTCGTACGCCCCGAGCGGTCGACAATATGGGCATGAGCCAGCAGGGGGAGAGGCCCGCCGCCCACGAGGACGAGTGGTGGCGCCGGCTGTACGACGAGACCGCGCCGGACACCGGCCCGAGCGGCGCGGCCGACAGTCTCGACGACCGTTTCGACTCGGCGTCGGTCGCCGTGGGCGAGGCGGAGGAGCACGGTGACCACCCGGTCACGGTGGTCCCCCTGCCCGACCCGCGCCTGCCGGATACGCAGGCCGCCGCGCCCCGGCCTCCGGGCCGCGCGCCGCAGCCGCCCGCGCCGGACCCGGAGGGAGCCCCGCCGGAGCCGCCCGGGCCTTCGAGTCCCCCGCGCACCGTCTCGTTCGGGCGTGCGCCCTGGGAGGCGCCCGACGGGCCGCCTCCCCGGCCGCAGACCTTCGCCGTACGGCCCCCGGCTCCGCCCCCGCCCCCCGAGGCGCCGGCCGAACCGCCCGCAGCCGCCCCATCGGAGCCCCCGGCACCGCCCGCGCGTCCCGTGGCCGGGCACATCGGGGACCGGCCGCCGACCTACGACGCGGAGCCCGTCGCCCTGCCCGCCTCGGGGCCCGACGACCTCGACGCGCTCGTCCCCGACACCGTCCTCGACGGCGCCCGCTACGGGACCTGCACCCTGCGGGCCGCCTCCGTGCGCGGGGACTCCGCGCGCTTTCGCGGCGAGCCCCGCCGCGACGCCCTGCTCACCGCGCGCTTCGGCGCCGGGGACGCGGCCCTGGTCCTGGTCGCCGTGGCCGGAGGAGCCCGGGGCGGGGAACAGGCCCACCTCGCCGCCGCCGACGCCTGTCGCTGGATCGGCGGATCGGTCGCCCGCAGCCACGCCCGGCTCTCCGACGACATACGGGCGGGACGCAGGGGCGACCTGAAATCGGGTCTGCACCGCCTCACCGACCGTACGTACGGCAAGCTGCGTGCCCGCGCCGCCGAGCTGGGCCTCGAACCCTCCGCCTACAGCGCGGGCCTGCGCTGCCTGCTGCTGTCCGCCGACCCGGAGTGCCGCACCCGGGTCTTCTTCGGCATCGGACCCGGCGGCCTCTTCCGGCTGCGCGACGGCGCCTGGCAGGACCTCGACCCGGAGCTCCCGGTGGCGGGCGGCGGGGCGAGCGAGGCGACCCCCGGCGGGGACCGGCTGACGATGGATCTGCAGATCGCCACGCCCCCGTCCCCGTACGCCGAGGACCCGCCGCGACCGCCCGCCGAGCCCTTCCGCTTCCGCGCCTCCGTCGCCCGGCCGGGGGACACGCTGCTGCTCTGCGGGAACGGCCTGGCCGAACCGATGCGCGGCGAGCCGGCGCTCGCGGAAGAACTGGCCCGGCGCTGGACGAGCGGGGGCCCGCCGGGGCTGGCCGCCTATCTGGCCGACACCCAGCTCCGGACCAAGGGGTACGCCGACGACCGCACCAGCGCGGCGGTCTGGGAGGCGTAACGGCGCGGGCCATGGGTTGATGGAGTGCGGGGGCAGCCGGAGGCAGAGAGGGTGCGCACCCATGGCCAAGCAGAACGTGTCGGAACAGTTCGTCGACATCCTCGTGCGGGCGGGGGTCAAGCGGCTGTACGGCGTTGTCGGCGACAGCCTCAACCCCGTGGTGGACGCGGTCCGGCGCAACTCCGCCGTCGAGTGGATCCAGGTCAGGCACGAGGAGACGGCCGCGTTCGCGGCGGGTGCCGAGGCGCAGATCACCGGCACCCTCGCCGCCTGCGCCGGGTCCTGCGGCCCCGGCAATCTCCACCTCATCAACGGCCTGTACGACGCCCACCGCTCGATGGCCCCGGTCCTCGCCCTCGCCTCGCACATCCCGTCGAGCGAGATCGGCCTCGGCTACTTCCAGGAGACCCATCCCGAGCTGCTCTTCCAGGAGTGCAGCCACTACAACGAGATGATCTCCAACCCGCAGCAGATGCCGCGTCTGCTCCAGACGGCGATCCAGCACGCGATCGGCCGAGGCGGCGTCAGCGTCGTGTCGATGCCGGGTGACATCGCCTCGCAGCCCGCCCCGGAGAAGTCGATCGAGCACGCGCTGGTCACCTCGCGGCCCTCGGTGAAGCCCGGCGACGAGGAGATCGAGAAGCTCTGCCGGATGATCGACGAGGCCAAACGGGTGACGCTGTTCTGCGGGAGCGGAACGGCGGGCGCCCACGCCGAGGTGATGGAGCTGGCCGAGCGGGTGAAGGCCCCGGTCGGCCACGCGCTGCGCGGCAAGGAGTGGATCCAGTACGACAACCCCTACGACGTCGGCATGAGCGGGCTGCTCGGCTACGGCGCCGCCTACGAGGCGACCAACGAGTGCGACCTGCTGATCCTGCTGGGCACCGACTTCCCGTACAACGCCTTCCTCCCCACCGATGTCCGGATCGTCCAGGTCGATGTGCGCCCCGAGCACCTGGGCCGCCGGTCCAAGCTCGACCTGGCGGTCTGGGGCGACGTACGCGAGACGCTGCGTGCCCTGACCCCGCGGGTGAAGGCCAAGACCGACCGGAAGTTCCTCGACCGGATGCTCAAGAAGCACGCCGACGCCCTGGAGGGCGTGGTCAAGGCCTACACCCGCAAGGTCGAGAAGCACGTCCCGATCCATCCGGAGTACGTCGCCTCGGTCCTGGACGAACTGGCCGACAAGGAGGCGGTGTTCACGGTGGACACCGGCATGTGCAATGTGTGGGCGGCCCGCTATCTCACGCCCAACGGCCGCCGCCGGGTGATCGGTTCGTTCAGCCACGGCTCGATGGCCAACGCGCTGCCGCAGGCGATCGGCGCCCAGTTCACCGACCGGAACCGCCAGGTCGTGTCGATGTCCGGCGACGGCGGATTCACCATGCTGATGGGTGACTTCCTCACGCTCGTCCAGTACAACCTGCCGGTGAAGGTCGTCCTCTTCAACAACTCCTCGCTCGGCATGGTCGAGCTGGAGATGCTGGTGGCCGGGCTGCCGTCGTTCGGCACGACCAACAAGAACCCCGACTTCGCCGCCATCGCCCGGGCCAGTGGGGCCTACGGCGTGCGTGTGGAGAAGCCCAAGCAGCTGGAGGGCGCGCTCAAGGACGCCTTCCGGCACAAGGGGCCCGCGCTCGTCGATGTGGTCACCGACCCGAACGCCCTCTCCATCCCGCCGAAGATCAGCGCCGACATGGTCACCGGCTTCGCGCTCTCCGCCAGCAAGATCGTCCTGGACGGCGGGGTCGGCAGGATGCTCCAGATGGCCCGCTCCAACCTCCGCAACGTGCCGCGTCCCTGAGAGGAAGACGAGCCGTACGCCCGGGAGTTCAGCCCAGGCGCAGGGTGCCGGGTGCCGTCCGTTCCGTGATGATCCCGACCAGCTGGTCGAAGAGCGTCGGGCCGCGCCCGGCCCGCGCCTCGGCCAGTTCCCGTTCCAGGCGGGCCCGGTTGGTGGGGTGCGCGCGGGGGAGCAGACGTTCCAGCCGGCGGGCGGTCTCCTCGTGCCCCAGGGCGCGGGCGGAGCGGGCGTGGTCGCGCCACTCGATGACGAACGAGCCGTCGTCCGGGGTGCCGAAACCGCCGCTCAGGCAGTCCGCGAAGGCGTCTAGACCGCGGCCGAAGTAGCCGCCGGGGCCGTTCACCGCCTCGCCGATCGCGTCCCAGAAGCTCTCCAGGCCGGTGATCCCCGAGCCGTCGATCACATAGGTCACGGTCATGCGTGGAGCGTACAAGCGCGGTCTCCAGGCCGCCGGTCCGAGGGTCCGCGCCGCAGGTGGGGGACTACGGCGCGGACCGGACCGGGGGGTGCGGATCAGCAGTCGTGGTCGACCAGGTCGAAGGACTCGTAGTGGTCCGCGGTGTAGTAGTCCTCCTCGACCGCCTCACCCGTCACGATCCGGCGGGCGCCCCGGTCCGAGGAGCCGGGCGTGATGACCGTGTACTCGTGGTAGTAGCCCGTTTTCTGGCTCGGCAGCAGAGCTTCCCGGTTCTGGAAGACGGTGCCGTCCTGGTCGTAGGGGAACGGCCCGCCCGACTCGATGAGGTCGAGCGTGTCATGGGCCTGGGACGGCAGCGCGGAGTAGCAGACGCTGCCGACGGCGGCGGCCGAGGGGAGGCTCGCCGCCGAGGCGGTGACCGGGCCGCCGACGAGGAGTACGGACAGGAGGGCGGCGACGCCGCCGAGCGTGGTGATCCGTGGGGGGATTCGCATGACCCCTATGATGACGCGCGTAGATCCCCATCCGTCAACGCCAACTCGTGTGAATTTTTCGGAAGTTAACCGTGAGTAGGAAGATGTAACGCCCCTGTCGTCCGGCCGGGGTTGCGTGGCCGTCCGTTCATATGTTGACGCCTGGAAAAGCGTGACGGCTCCCCGGTGGGGCATGCATTGCGTGTGAGCGTTCGAGACCTGACGGAACGGACCGGGACCGAAGGAGACCGATTCATCGTGCGTACGGGGGACATGACGATGCGGCAGGAGAGAACGCCGGTGCGACTGCACCGCAGACTCGGGCACACCGACCTGTCGGGTGTGGGGAACATACGCAGCGACCTGCGGGAGTTCCTGCGCCACCGGGGGCGCCCGGAGGAGACCGAGATCGCGGAGCTCCTCCTCAGCGAACTGGTGACGAACGCGCTGATCCACACGAGGAACGGCGCCGTGGTCACCGTGACCTCCGCACCCGCACGATTACGGGTGGAGGTGCGCGACTTCGTGGCGGGGCAGGAGCCCGCGCCGTACGTACCGAACGCCGACGACGGTACGCACGGCAGGGGACTGCTCCTCGTCCAGAGCCTGGCGGACTCCTGGGGAGTCACGACTCAGGCGCTGGGCAAGGTGGTCTGGTTCGAGCTGCACGGCAGGAGGCCCTGAGGCCCGGAGTCCTGGGATCGGGCCCGGGGCCCGGAGCCCGGAGGCTCAGCCGAACTGCTGCTCCAGATCCTTGAGTTTCTGCTCCAGCGAATCGAGCCGGGGCAGGGCCTGGGTGTCGTCCTCGGCGGTGAGGTCGACGGTCGCGGGGTCACCGCTCGTGGTCTGTCCCGAAGTGCTCCTGGAGTTCGAGCCGTTGACGGCTTGCAGGGATGGCCGAGGGCGAAGTGGCAGTTGTCCCGGCTCTGTTATGGCAGGCTCCGCGACGGCCGGAGGGCCGCCGCCCGATGCCGGGGCGATGGCCTGGACGTCCACCCGGCGATCGGTGCGGCCACCGCGCGTCCAGACGCGGTTCTGCCGGTTCAGGGCCTTGATGTGAGCCCGGTCCAGCTTGGCCTGGTCCTTCCGGCGGTGCCGGTCCTGTTCCTTCTCGCGGCGGTCCTCGCGTACCTCGTCCACAGCCTCGTCCAGGGTGCGTACGCCCTCCAGGAGCATCAGCGACCAGGCGCCGAAGGTCTCCCTGGGGGCACGCAGCCACCGGACGATGCGGATCTGCGGCAGCGGGCGGGGCACCAGGCCCTGCTCGCGCAGTGCCGCACGGCGGGTCTGCTTCAGCGCGCGGTCGAACAGCACGGCCGCCGAGAGCGACATCCCCGCGAAGAAGTGCGGGGCGCCCGCGTGGTCCATGCCGCGCGGCGCGTGCACCCAGTTGAACCAGGCGGCGGCGCCGGCGAACGTCCACACCAGCAGCCGGGAGCCCAGCGCGGCGTCGCCGTGGCTGGCCTCGCGCACCGCGAGCACCGAACAGAACATGGCGGCCCCGTCGAGGCCGAACGGCACGAGGTACTCCCAGCCCCCGGAGAGGCTGAGGTTCTGCCGGCCGAAGCCGACGAGCCCGTGGAAGGAGAGTGCGGCGGCAACCGCGGCGCAGCAGAACAGCAGGACGTAGGAGGCGGTGGCGTAGAGCGCCTCCTTGCGCCTGCGGCGCTCCTCGCTGCGTTCCCAGCTGTCGTCGGCCGCGGCCTTCTCAGCGGCGCGCCTGCCGCGCGCGACCACCGTCACCGCCGCCATGACTCCCACGAGCAGCACGGCGCCCGGAAGCAGCCAGTCAAGCGATATGTCGGTCAGTCTCATGCGCGGTCCCTTGCGTCACGTAGGGCGTTTCGGGCGCCATCGTGGCGGAAATACCGTGCCGCTCAGGGGGTTTCGGGGCAAGTGAACGCCATTGGGGTGACGGCGCTCATCGATGGGCGGAATCTTCTCGAACGCCCATGGGGGGAAGTCCAGTTGCGTTCGAATTCCGGTCGCCCGGCCGGGTGGTGTGAGCCGCCGCGAGGATCAGGCGGCGGCCAGCTTCCGGACACGGTCGGCGTCGCACGTGCGCGGGCAGGTGACACAGGTGTCCTCGGGGCGCAGCGTGTAGAACATGCAGCAGCTGGCCCGGTCGCGCGTCGGCAGCGATTCGCCGTCGGGGCCGGTCAGTTCGCGGAAGCCCGCGGTGCCGACGTACGGCTTGGTGGTGCCCGGGAGCAGGAGTTCGAGCTCCCTCATCGCCCGGTTCTCCTCGCCGAGCAGATGCGCGATGTACCAGAGGCCCTCGACGATCTCGTCCGTCGCCATGCCCCACAGGGCGCGCTTCCCGCGCCGCATGCGCGGCCGGAAACCGTCCAGCACCGGGCCGATGTGCTGCGCCACGGCGTCGAGGACCTCGGCCCGCAGCGCGGCCTCGTCGGGGACGACGCGGGCGCCCGGCAGCGTGGCCGCCGGGTCGTCCGGCAGGCAGGCGAACTCGCTCACCCGGAGGGCGAGACGGCCCAGGCCCCGGTGGAACGCCACGTCCGCCACGGGGACCCTCGGCACCCGGCGGTGGGTGAACCACGGCAGGGTCACCAGGAGGCAGGCGGGCCACGCGTAACGGTGGAGCCCGAAGCTCGCCACCACGTCCGGGCGGGCCCGCGTGCCGTAGTCCCGCAGCACCTGCGCCTCGTCCCAGGCCAGGAAGTCGTCCAGCTCCGCGCCGCCCGCGGCGAGCTCCGCGGCGCCGACCCACCCGGCGCCCGAGGGCGCGGCGGTGCCATCGGCGAGCACCTCGGCGCGCAGGCCGGGGAAGACCTCGGCCAGACGCGCGTACGCCGCCGTCAGCGGGGACGGGGCGGTGGCGGCGAGCAGAGCGGGCACGGTCATACGGGGACCACCGAATCACGATCTTTTGCAGGTAAGCCTTACCTTACCCGAAGTGATCGGTGTTTGAACTGAGGCCCGCTCCGCCTATCGTGCACAAGGGGCCCGGCGCACGCGAGTCGGCCCGCCAGTGCGAGGAGGTTCCGGTGGAGCAGGGCAGAGCGCGTGAGACCGCGCGGCCGTACGCGTCCGCGGGCACCCCGTCCGACATCCGCGTGCCCGAACAGGCGCGCGGCGAGCACACCCACTGCGAGCCGCCCGCGCCGCGGGTGGTCCAGCGGCACTCCGTGCGCGGCCAGATCCTCGACGCCCTGCGCGCCGCGCTCGTCGGCGGCGAGCTGGCCCCGGGACAGGTCTACTCCGCCCCGGCGCTCGGCGCCCGCTTCGGGGTGTCCGCGACGCCGGTGCGCGAGGCGATGCAGCAGCTGGCCGCCGAGGGCGCCGTCGAGACCGTGCCGAACAGGGGCTTCCGGATCAGCGAGCGGGCACCCCGGGAGCTGGCGGAGCTCGCCGAGGTGCGGGCCCTGCTCGAGATCCCCGTCATGCTGCGGCTCGCCAGGACCGTCCCGGCGGCCGGCTGGTGCGCGCTGCGCCCGCTGGCCGACGCCACCGTCGCGGCCGCGGCGGTGGGCGACCGGGCGGGGTACGCGGAGAGCGACCGCGCCTTCCACCGTGCCGTCCTCGCGCTCTCCGGCAACCAGCAGCTCGTGGCGGTCGCCGACGAGCTTCACCGCCGCTCCCAGTGGCCGCCGGCCGGCGGCCCGGGAAGCGGCGGCGCGGACCTGCTCGCCGACGCCTCGCAGCACACCGCCCTGCTGGACGCGCTGATCGCCCGGGACCTCACGGTGGCCCAGACCCTCGTGCGCGAGCACTTCGACGCCGCTGAGGCCTGAGCGCTCCCCGCGCCCCCGCCCCGGTCAGTTCGCCTCGGCCGTCCCCGGGTCCGGCGGCTCCAGCCGGGGAGCGAGCCAGGTCGGTACGCCGCCGAGCAGCCGGAACAGCCGTCCCGCCTCCGCGCGCAGCCGGGCCGCCGCCTCGGGCTCCGTCTCGGCGTCCGCGAGCGAGATGAGCGCCGGCGCCGTACCGACGAGATAGCCGAGCTCCTCCCTTATCCGCAGCGACTCGGCGAAGCCGTGCCGGGCCTCGGCGACCTCGCCCTCGCGCAGGGCGAGCGAGGCGAGATGGCGCCAGGTGAACGAGAGCAGCAGCTCGTCACCCCGGGCGGTGGCCCCGGCGTGCGCCCTGCGGTAGGCGGCGCGGGCGGACTGCGGGGAATCGGCGATGTTCTGGGCGATCAGGCCCCGGCGGAAGTCCAGCAGCGGGCGGCCGGGAGCCGAGGGGGAGAGCAGGGCCGCGGCCCTGCTGAGGGCCACGCTCGCCTCGTCCGCCCGGTCGCGCGCCCCGAGCAGGGTGGAGGCGTACGCGAGATAGCCGCGCTCGCACGCGGCGGCCCCGCGCTCGGAGTCGTCGTGGGCGAGCGCCTCGGCGGTGCGCAGCGCGTCCTCGGCGTCGGTCCAGCCGGCGCCGGTGTACAGGCACCGTTCCGTCAGCAGCGAGGTCCGCTGGAGGGCTGCGGCGTGGTCGGTGGCCGCGTGCGGTTCGAGCAGCGCTGCGGCGTCCGTCCAGCAGGCGCGTGAGCGCAGCCGCCATACCGCGGTCTGGAGCGGAGGATCGTCATCTTCTGTCGTTCCGGAACCAGACATGGCGGTATGCGCCACGTTGCCCTCCCCGAGCGCGCCATCGAGCTGTGGAGGCCGATCTGCGAGTGACGGTCGGCCTGGGTCTGCGCGCATCTCAGCACGGAATGGCACGCCGGGCCAAGGGGTCGGATCGATGTCAGGTGAAAGATTTCACAATCACCTGGAACCCGGGGGTGGCGCGGGAGTCCCGGGAAATCAGCTCATGCGCAGGGCCAGGAAGAAGTCGAGCTTGTCCTCCAGCCGCGAAAGGTCACGCCCCGTCAACTGCTCGATACGTCCGACGCGGTAGCGCAGTGTGTTGACGTGCAGGTGCAGCCGGGCCGCGCAGCGGGTCCAGGAGCCGTCGCAGTCCAGGAACGCCTCGAGCGTCTCGATCAGCTCCGCGCGGTGCCGCCGGTCGTACTCCCGCAGCGGGTCGAGGAGCCGCGCGGTGAAGGCGCGGCGCACATCGTCCGGGACGAAGGGCAGCAGCAGGACGTGCGAGGCGAGCTCGTGGTGCCCGGCGGCGCAGACCGGTCCGGGCCGGGCGGCGGCCACCCGCCGGGCGTGCCGCGCCTCCTCCAGCGCGCCCCGGAGCCCCTCGGCGGAATGCACGGCGGCGCTGACACCCAGTGTCAGGCGGCCGTCGTCCGCGAGGCCCGCGGAGAGCGGCGCGCGGACGCTGTCGAGCAGGGCGTCGGCGTGCAGCGCGGCGTCCTGCCGCTCCGCCGCACCGGCGTCCTCCCCGGCTCCGGCGCGCTCCGGCGCGTCCGCGTCGGCGGAGTCCGCCGGGGGGAGCGCGCTCAGCGGCACGAGGGCGACCGCCTCCTCGCCCGTGTGCGCCACGGCGATACGGTCGGCCGATTCCGGGCCCGTCACCGCGGGGTCGACCAGGATCTCCTCCAGCAGCGCCTGCGCGGCCCGGCCGCCCGGGAGACCCGCGGACTCCCCGGTCCACTCGACCCGGGCCACCACGACCTGCCAGTGCGGGGCCGTGCCCAGGCCGGGCAGCAGGACCGGGGCGGCCACCCGCAGTCTCGCCGAGATCTCGGCCGGGGCCGCGCCCGACTGGACCAGCTCCAGCACCTCCTGGGCGAGCCTGCGGCGCACGGCACGGGCCGCGTCCCGGCGGTCCCGCTCGACCGCGATCAGCTGGGTGACGCCCTGGAGCAGGTCCAGCCGGGCGGCGGGCCAGTCGCCCGCGTCCGCCGCCACGGCCAGCAGCCAGTCCGAGAGCACGGACTCGCGTGTCTCGCGGTCCGGGGCGGGCACGGCGGCCCTGCCGGTGTGGCGCACCGGGAACAGCGAATAGGCCGTGCCGTCCACCTCCGCCCGGTGCGGGCCGGGCCGGCCGGAGCGGGTCGCCGCGAGATGCTGCCCGGCCAGCTCCGCGCCGACCCGAGGGGGCAGGGGCTCGCCGGCCCCGGCGATCTGCCGGCCCGTGGGGGACAGGACCCAGGCCCGCAGGTCCAGGTCGGAGGTCAGCAGGTCGAGGACCACCTCGGGGCCGCCGCCCGCAGGGCCCGAGGTCATCAGCCTGCGGTGGCGGTCGACGACGGCGGCGAGGTCGCCCGCCCGCTCGCCGGACACCTGGCGCACCACATGTTCGGTGATCGTCGCGAACGCCACGGTCTCGTCGACCGCGAAGAGCGGGAGCCGGTGCCGCAGACACGCCTCGATCATGTCGTCGGGGACGGCCCCGAGCTCCGCCTCACCCGCGGCCAGCCCGGCGACCCCGGCGTTCGCCAGGATCCGGACGAAGGGTTCCGAGTCCGACGCGTCCCGGCGCCAGGCCAGCCCCGTGAGGACCAGCTCCCCGCCGGAGAGGTACCGGCTGGGATCGCGCAGGTCGGTCGTCATCACGCCCCGGACCGGCCGGTCCAGCTCGTCCTCGCCGCCGAGCAGCCGCAGACCCAGCGCCTCGGTGTCCAGCAGTGCGCGCAGCCGCATCGTCGATTGCCGCCGATCTTTTCGTTGGTGAGGGGGCGGCGGAGGTCACCTGTGAATTGCGGTGAGGTTACCGCTGTCCGCCATTCGTTCGAATCTACAAGACAGTGAGGGGGACCAGCCAATTCCTTCATGGTTTCGGTGACTGCACCGAGTGGAGCAAGGCTTGTGTACTGGGCCACACACCGCGTGAAACAACACAGGAACGGCCCCCGTCGAAGGCGGGCAGGCCGACGGGCCGGCCGTCCCCCGCCCCAGCCGAACGACCCGACAGAGAAGAAGAGAGCCACTCATGGACTTCCTTCGCCCCGCCAGCTGGGAGGAGGCGCTCGCCGTCAAGGCCGAGCACCCGACGGCTGTGCCCATCGCGGGTGGCACCGACGTGATGGTCGAGATCAACTTCGACCACCGGCGGCCCGAGTACCTCATGGATCTGAACCGCATCGGTGAGCTGTCCGAGTGGCAGGTGGGCCAGGACTCCGTCCGCCTCGGCGCCTCCGTACCGTACAGCGCGATCATGGAGCACCTGCGGGCCGAGCTGCCCGGCCTCGCGCTCGCCTCGCACACCGTCGCCTCGCCGCAGATCCGCAACCGCGGCGGCGTCGGCGGCAACCTGGGCACCGCCTCACCCGCGGGAGACGCCCACCCCGCGCTGCTCGCCGCCGGAGCCGAGGTCGAGGCCGCGTCCGTACGGGGGACGCGGATGATCCCCATCGACGCGTTCTACACCGGCGTCAAGCGCAACGCCCTCGCCCCCGACGAGCTGATCAGGGCCGTACACATCAAGAAGGCCGACGGACCCCAGCAGTACTCCAAGGTCGGCACCCGCAACGCGATGGTCATCGCCGTCTGCGCCTTCGGTCTCGCGCTCCACCCGGAGACCCGCACCGTGCGCACCGGCATCGGCTCCGCCGCCCCGACCCCGGTCAGGGCGAAGGAGGCCGAGGACTTCCTGAACGCGGCACTGGAGGAGGGCGGGTTCTGGGAGAGCGGCAAGATCATCACCCCGTCCGTCGCCAAGCAGTTCGCCCAGCTCGCCGCGGGCGCCTGCAACCCCATCGACGACGTACGGGGCACCGCCGCCTACCGCAGGCACGCCGTCGGCATCATGGCCCGCCGCACGCTGGGCTGGACCTGGGAGCAGTACCGCGGCGCGGGCCGCACCCTCGAAGGAGCTGCTTAACCATGCGAGTGAATTTCACGGTCAACGGCCGCCGGCAGGAGGCCGACGACGTCTGGGAGGGCGAGTCCCTCCTCTACGTCCTGCGCGAGCGCATGGGCCTGCCCGGCTCCAAGAACGCCTGTGAACAGGGCGAATGCGGCTCCTGCACGGTCCGGCTCGACGGCGTGCCCGTCTGTTCCTGTCTCGTCGCGGCGGGCCAGGCCGAGGGCCGCGAGGTCGTCACCGTCGAGGGCCTCGCCGACTACGCGAAGCACCGCGAGGACGCCCACCCCGGCACCGGCTGCGCCGCCGGCACCTGCGGCACCTCGCTCGACGCCGCCCAGCGCTGGCAGGCCAGGCCCGCCGACGCGCAGAGCGCCGAGGTGGCCGAACTCTCCCCGGTCCAGCAGGCGTTCATCGACGCGGGTGCCGTGCAGTGCGGCTTCTGCACCCCCGGCCTGCTGGTCGCGGCCGACGAACTGCTGGAGACGAATCCCTCCCCGTCCGACCAGGACATCCGCGAGGCGCTCTCCGGCAACCTCTGCCGCTGCACCGGTTACGAAAAAATCCTCGACGCGGTCCGCCTCGCGGCCGCCCGCCAGGAAGAGGCGGTGCGATAGCCATGGCGTCCAGCCCGCGAGTCACGTCCGTACCGTCCGGCACCCCCACCAAGATCACCCAGGGCTCCACCTCCCCGGGCGGCATCGGCGAGTCCACCCTGCGCCCCGACGGCACCCTCAAGGTCACCGGAGAGTTCGCGTACTCCTCGGACATGTGGCACGAGGACATGCTGTGGGGCCACACGCTGCGCTCCACCGTCGCGCACGCCGAGATCCGGTCGATCGACATCGGCGAGGCCCTCGCCACCCCCGGCGTGTACGCCGTCCTGACCTACGACGACCTGCCCGCCGAGATGAAGAACTACGGCCTGGAGATCCAGGACACGCCCGTCCTGGCCCACGGCAAGGTCCGCCACCACGGGGAGCCGGTGGCGCTCGTCGCCGCCGACCACCCCGAGACCGCGCGCCGCGCCGCCGCCAGGATCAGGATCGACTACGCCGAGCTGCCCGTCATCACCGACGAGGCGTCCGCGACCGCCCCCGGCGCGGTCCTGGTCCACGAGGGCCGCACCGACCACCACATCGGCCACGTACCGCACCCGAACATCGTCCACCGCCAGCCCATCATCCGCGGGGACGCGGACGCGGCGGCGGCGCGGGCCGACGTGATCGTCACCGGCGACTACGTCTTCGGGATGCAGGACCAGGCCTTCCTCGGCCCGGAGTCCGGCCTCGCCGTGCCGTCCGAGGACGGCGGCGTCGAGCTGTACGTCGCCACGCAGTGGCTGCACTCCGACCTCCGCCAGATCGCCCCCGTCCTCGGCCTCCCCGAGGACAAGGTCCGCATGACCCTCTCCGGGGTCGGCGGTGCCTTCGGCGGACGCGAGGACCTCTCGATGCAGATCCACGCCTGCCTGCTCGCACTGCGCACGGGCAAGCCCGTCAAGATGGTCTACAACCGCTTCGAGTCCTTCTTCGGGCACGTCCACCGGCACCCCGCGAAGCTCCACTACGAGCACGGCGCCACCAAGGACGGCAGGCTCACCCACATGAAGTGCCGGATCGTGCTGGACGGCGGGGCCTACGCCTCGGCGTCCCCGGCCGTCGTCGGCAACGCCTCCTCGCTCGCGGTCGGACCGTACGCCGTCGAGGACGTGGACATCGAGGCCATCGCTCTCTACTCCAACAACCCGCCCTGCGGCGCCATGCGCGGCTTCGGCGCGGTCCAGGCCTGCTTCGCCTACGAGGCGCAGATGGACAAGCTCGCCGCCGCCCTGGACATGGACCCGGTCGAGCTGCGGCAGCTGAACGCCATGGAGCAGGGCACCCTGCTCCCCACCGGACAGCCCGTCGACTCGCCGGCCCCCGTCGCCGAACTGCTGCGCCGCGTCAAGGCCCGCCCGATGCCCCCCGAGCAGCAGTGGCTGTCGGCCGACGCCGGAGGCAGCTCCGTCGATGTGCGCGCGCTGCCCGGCGGACTGTCCAACACCACCCACGGAGAAGGCGTCGTACGCGGCGTCGGCTACGCCGTCGGCCTGAAGAACGTCGGCTTCTCCGAGGGCTTCGACGACTACTCCACCGCCCGGGTGCGGATGGAGGTCATCAACGGCGAACCGGTCGCCACCGTGCACACCGCGATGGCCGAGGTCGGGCAGGGTGGTGTCACCGTCCACGCCCAGATCGCCCGTACCGAACTCGGCGTCAGCCAGGTGACCATCCAGCCGGCGGACACCCGGGTCGGCTCCGCAGGATCGACCTCGGCGTCCCGCCAGACCTATGTGACGGGCGGGGCGGTGAAGAACTCCTGCGAGGCCGTCCGGGAGAAGGTCCTGGAGATGGGCCGCCGCAAGTTCGGTACGTACCACCCCGCCTGGGCCACCGCCGAACTGCTCCTGGAGGGCGGCAAGGTCGTCACCGACGCCGGGGAGGTGCTCGCCCCGCTGGCCGAGGTGCTGGAGGACGAGGCCGTCGACATCGAGCTTGAGTGGCGCCACCGGCCCACCGAGGCCTTCGACCTGCGCACCGGACAGGGCAACGGCCACGTCCAGTACTCCTTCGCAGCGCACCGCGCGGTCGTGGAGGTCGACACCGAACTCGGCCTGGTCAAGGTCATCGAGCTCGCCTGCGCCCAGGATGTCGGCAAGGCGCTCAACCCGCTGTCGGTCGAGGGCCAGATCCAGGGCGGCACCACGCAAGGGCTGGGGGTGGCCGTCATGGAGGAGATCATCGTCGACCCGAAGACGGCGAAGGTGCGCAACCCGTCCTTCACCGACTATCTGATCCCCACCATCCTCGACACGCCGACCATCCCGGTCGATGTGCTCGAACTCGCCGACGACCACGCCCCGTACGGGCTGCGCGGCATCGGCGAGGCCCCGACCCTGTCGTCGACCCCGGCCGTCCTCGCGGCGATCCGGAACGCGACGGGACTGGAACTCAACAGGACACCGGTGCGCCCCGAGCACATCACCGGAACCTGACGGTCCCTCACACACCTCCGGGCGGTGCGCGCCTGCCGCGAACGTCACAGTCCCCGCACCGCGCACCGTCCGGAGCAGCAACCGCACCACCTGCACGAAGAGTTCGCCTCGGGCCGTCCCCCGGGTCGTGCCGCCACGCAGTCATCCCAAATCCCGCAATCTCGACAGCTCCACGCGGGTGCCCCTGTGAACCTTGGGAGTCAGGCAACATGACCCAGCAGTCCGTGGAACCCAGGACCGGCGCGGAGGACGCGGGCTCCGGCTCGCGCGTCCCCGCCGGACGGTCCTGGCTCGACCGCTACTTCCACATATCCGAACGAGGATCGACCGTCGCCCGAGAGGTGCGCGGCGGCGTCACGACCTTCATGGCCATGGCGTACATCCTCCTGCTCAACCCGCTCATCCTCGGCGGCAAGGACGCCGAGGGCCAACTGCTCGGCCAGCCGGGCCTGATCACCGCCACCGCGCTCGCCGCGGCGGCCACCACCCTGCTGATGGGCTTCGTCGGCAAGGTCCCCCTCGCCCTCGCCGCCGGGCTCAGCGTCTCCGGGGTGCTCGCCTCGCAGGTCGCGCCGGCCATGACCTGGCCGCAGGCCATGGGCATGTGCGTGGTCTACGGCGTGGTGATCTGCCTGCTGGTCGTCACCGGCCTCCGCGAGCTCATCATGAACGCGATCCCGCTCGCGCTGAAGCACGGCATCACCATCGGCATCGGCCTCTTCATCGCGCTCATCGGCCTCTTCAAGGCCGGTTTCGTCCACAAGGGGGAGGCGACCCCGCTCTCCCTCGGCCCCGCCGGTGAGCTCACCGGCTGGCCCGTCCTCGTCTTCGCCGTGACCCTGCTGCTGATCTTCATGCTCCAGGCGCGGAACGTCCCCGGCGCGATCCTCATCGGTATCGTCGTCGGCACCCTCGCGGCGATCACCGTCAACGCCGTGGGCGACATCGACCCGAAGGCGTGGAGCAGCGGCCCGCCCGAGCTGAGCGGCAGCGCCGTCTCCGCACCGGACTTCTCGCTCTTCGGGAACGTCGAGTTCGGCGGCTGGGGCGATGTCGGCGTGATGACGGTCGGCATGATCGTCTTCACCCTCGTGCTGGCCGGCTTCTTCGACGCGATGGCCACCATCATCGGCGTCGGCACCGAGGCGAAGCTCGCCGACGACAAGGGCCGGATGCCGGGCCTGTCCAAGGCGCTGTTCATCGACGGTGCGGGCGGTGCGATCGGCGGTGTCGCCGGAGGCTCCGGGCAGACGGTGTTCGTCGAGTCCGCCACCGGGGTGGGGGAGGGCGCCCGCACGGGGCTCGCCTCCGTCGTCACCGGGCTCTTCTTCGCCGCCTGCCTCTTCTTCACCCCGCTCACGGCGATCGTGCCCGCCGAGGTGGCCTCCGCCGCCCTGGTCGTCATCGGCGCCATGATGATGCAGAACGCCCGGCACGTGGACTGGGCCGACCGCTCGGTCGCCGTACCGGTCTTCCTCACCGTGGTCCTGATGCCGTTCACTTACACCATCACCACCGGTGTCGCCGCCGGCGTCATCTCGTACTCGGCCATCAAGCTCGCCCAGGGCAGGGCGCGCGAGGTCGGCGTCTTCATGTGGGTCCTGACGCTGGTCTTCCTCGTCTACTTCGCCCTGCACCCCCTCGAGAGCTGGCTGGGCGTCAGCTGACGCCCACCGCACCCCCCCCGCACCTCAGTCAGAAGGAGACACGCCATGCTGGACATCGCCGAAGAGCTCCACCGGTGGGTCGGGCAGGGACGCGCGTTCGCCGTGGCCACCGTGGTGGCCACCGGCGGCAGCGCGCCCCGGCAGCCGGGTGCCGCCCTCGCCGTCGACAGCGAGGGAACGGCCGTCGGATCGGTCTCCGGCGGGTGCGTGGAGGGCGCTGTGTACGAGCTGTGCCGGCAGGCCATCGAGGACGGCACCACCGTCCGCGAGCGCTTCGGCTACAGCGACGACGACGCCTTCGCCGTCGGGCTTACCTGCGGAGGCGTCATCGACATCCTGGTGACACCGGTGCGCGCGGACGACCCCGCGCGCCCGGTGTACGCCGCCGCTCTCGCCGCCGCGGCGGAGGGCCGCGCGGCGGCCGTCGCCCGTGTCACCGAGGGGCCCGGGGGGATGCTCGGCCGGCCCCTGCTCGTCCACGCCGACGGGACGTACGAGGGCGGGCTCGGCGGGCATCCCGAGCTGGACCGCACGGCCGCCGCCGAGGCCCGCGCGATGCTCGACGCGGGCCGTACGGGCGAGATGGTGATCGGCGCCGAGGGCTCCCGCTGCGGCAGTCCTCTCACCCTGCTCGTCGAGTCGAGCGTCCCGCCGCCACGGATGATCGTCTTCGGGGCCATCGACTTCGCCGCCGCCCTGGTGCGGGCCGGACGCTTCCTCGGCTACCGCGTGACCGTCTGCGACGCCCGGCCCGTCTTCGCCACGGAGGCGCGCTTCCCGGACGCCGACGAGATCGTCGTCGACTGGCCGCACCGCTATCTCGCCACCACCGACGTGGACGCGCGCACGGTGCTCTGCGTCCTCACGCACGACGCCAAGTTCGATGTCCCGCTGCTGGAACTGGCGTTGCGCCTGCCCGTCGCCTATGTCGGCGCGATGGGTTCGCGCCGCACCCATCTGGAGCGCAACGAGCGGCTGCGCGAGGCCGGTGTCACCGAGCGCCAACTGGCCTCCCTGCACTCGCCGATCGGGCTGGACCTCGGTGCCCGTACCCCCGAGGAGACCGCTCTCTCGATCGCCGCGGAGATCGTCGCCGACCGGCGTGGAGGCAGCGGTCTGCCGCTGAAGGGCGCCCACACCGCGATCCACCACGAGAGCGTTCCGCCGCTCGCCCCCGTGGCCTGAACAGGACCATCGGCGGCCGATCACGCCGGGCGGGTTGCCGCCACGGCGGTTTCACGCCAGGGGTGAAGCCGTCCGCAGCCCCGGATTTACCGGTAGATCAGCTGCATGACATTTTCCCTCTCCTCCGTTTCCGGCCGGGCGAGACCCGCTCGCGCGGGACGCAGGGCTCTGCTCATAGCGACCTCCGTCGCCCTCGTGAGCGGCGTCATGCTCCCTGTCGCCGGTTCCGCCACCGCCGCTCCGAAGCCCGCGACGGCCGAGGACCGCCACGGGCCCGAGGCCCGCGACTACGACATCACCCTCGTCACCGGCGACGTCGTCCACTACACGGACGGCACGGGCGCCCAGGACGTCGTCACCGTCGACCGCCCCGAGGGCGCCGAGGGCGGTGTGCATGTGCAGCAGGCCGGGGAGGACGTCTACGTCATCCCCGACGAGGCGAGCTCCCTCATCGCCGCGGGGAAGCTGGACCGCCGGCTGTTCAACGTCTCGGCACTCGCCGCCATGGGGTACGACGACGCGCGCGCCGGCGGCATCCCGCTGATCGCCACCTACCCGCGGAGCACGGCGCGTTCGCTGCCGGCCGCCCCGCGCGGCAGCAAGACCGTCCGCCGCCTGGAGTCGGTCAACGGCGCCGCGCTCAAGGCCGACAAGGACGACGCCCGCGCCTTCTGGAGCGACATCTCCCGTACGGAGAAGAGCCGTTCGCTGGACAACGGCATCGCCAAGCTCTGGCTCGACGGCAAGGTCGAGGCCGCGCTGAAGGACTCCGTGCCGCAGGTCAACGCCCCCCAGGCGTGGGCGGAGGGCTTCGACGGCAAGGGCACCACGATCGCCGTCCTGGACACGGGCATCGACGCCGACCACCCGGACGTCAAGGACCGCATCACGCAGTCCAGGAGCTTCGTGCCCGGCGAGGAGGTCGACGACAAGAACGGCCACGGCACGCACGTCGCGTCCACCATCGCGGGCTCCGGCGCGGCCTCGGAAGGTACCAACAAGGGCGTCGCCCCCGGTGCCGACCTGATCGTCGGCAAGGTCCTGGGCGACGGAGGGTCCGGCGCGGACTCCGGCATCATCGAGGCCATGGAGTGGGCCAAGGCCGAAGGCGCCGACGTCGTCTCCATGAGCCTCGGCTCCAGCATCCCGGACGACGGCAACGACCCGATGGCGCAGGCCGTCAACGCGCTCTCGGCAGACGGCGGCCCGCTCTTCGTTATCGCCGCGGGCAACTCCTACGGCGCGGGCACCATCGGCTCGCCCGGCTCCGCCGCCGACGCGCTCACCATCGCGGCCGTCGACAAGCAGGACGGCCGCGCGGACTTCTCCTCCATGGGCCCGCTCGTGCGCTCCCACGGCCTGAAGCCCGACCTCTCCGCCCCCGGCGTCGACATCAACGCAGCCGCCTCGCAGTCCGTGCCCGGCATCGAGGGCATGTACCAGCAGATGTCCGGTACGTCGATGGCGACCCCGCACGTCGCCGGCGCGGCGGCCATCCTCAAGCAGCGCCACCCCGAGTGGTCCGGCCAGCGCATCAAGGACGCGCTGATGAGCTCCTCGAAGCTGCTGCCCGGTTACACGCCGTACGAGCAGGGCACCGGCCGTCTCGACGTCAAGGCCGCCATCGACACCACCGTCGAGGCCACCGGCTCCGTCGAGGTCGCCTCGTACGCCTGGCCGCACAGCGACACGGACCCGGTCACCGAGCGGACCATCACCTACCGCAACACCGGCGCCGAGGACGTGACGCTGGACCTGGCGACCGACACGGACGCCGCCGCCTACACGCTGTCCACGTCGAGGCTGACCGTCCCGGCCGGCTCCACCGCCGAGGCGGTTCTCTCGATCGACCCGTCGAAGGTGCCGGTCGACACGGAGTTCTCCGGCCAGGTCCTCGCCGCCGACGCGGCCGGCACGACCGTGGCCCACACCGGCTTCGCCGTGCACAAGGAGCAGGAGCTCTACGACCTGACGCTCCGGCTGCGCGACCGCGCGGGCGAACCGGCGGACGGCACCGTGGTCTTCGCCGCCCTGGGCGACACGAGCCTGGGCCTCGTCAACATCTCGGGCGAGACCACCCTGCGGCTGCCGCCCGGCAACTACACCGCGTGGACGGCCCTCGACGTGGAGGGCGACCGGGCCGACTCCCAGGGCCTCGCCTTCCTGATGGCCCCCGAGACCGTTCTGGACAAGCCGACGACGGTCACTCTGGACGCCTCCGAGGCGCGCAAGGTCAGCGTGCGCACCCCCCAGGAGACCGAGCAGCGGCAGATGCGCCTCGACATGGCGCGTACGGCTCCCAGCGGCGTCGTCCAGCGTGAGGCGTTCACGCTCCCGATCTCCTACGACCAGCTGTGGGTCAGCCCCACCAAGAAGGTGAAGGAGGGCGACTTCAGCTATCTGACCCGCTGGCGCCAGGGCGAGAAGACGATCGACGTCTCG
The DNA here is from genome assembly GCF_053593715.1 of Streptomyces sp. NPDC002125. Lineage (NCBI taxonomy): Bacteria > Bacillati > Actinomycetota > Actinomycetes > Kitasatosporales > Streptomycetaceae > Streptomyces > Streptomyces sp. NPDC002125. The sequence goes on from NZ_JBSFDD010000007.1 coordinate 158,176, forward strand.
GCCGGCGGCCATGACGTCCCGGTCACCGCGCAGATCGGCTCCGTGGTCGCGGAGGACAGCGACCGGAAGCTGAAGGGCGTCTTCGCCGGAAGCGGCGCGGCCTCCGACTACAAGGGCCTGGACGCCAGGGGCAAGGCAGTCGTGGTCAACCGCAGCGACGCGGTCGCCCCCGCCGACCGGCTGGCCAACGCGCTCGCCGCGGGTGCCTCGGCGCTCTTCGTCGTCAGCGACGGCCGGGGCGTGCTGATGGAGAGCTCCTACGTGCCGTACGGCGAGGAGACGACGATCCCGGTCGCCTCCGTGCAGCGGCTCGCGGGCGGGACGCTGATCGAGGCCGCCCGCAAGGGCTCCCGGATCGACGTGGACCAGCGGAAGTTCGCGAGCTACGTCTACGACCTCGTCGACCGCCACGACGGAGCGGTCCCGGACCGATCGCTGGCCTTCGCGCCCTCGGCCCGGCAGCTGGCGAAGGTCGAGAACACCTTCTACGGCCACCGGGACGTCCTCGGCGGCGGCTACCGCTACGACATCCCGGACTACGGCTTCGGCATCGGCTTCGAGGAGTACGAGAAGTTCCCGGGCACCCGCAACGAGTACGTCACCCCGCTGCCCGGCGCCTCCTTCTGGTACGAGAACCACTCGGTGCTCAACGCCGACGCGTCCGACAGGGCGCACGAGATGCGCAGCGCGGAGCTGGACTACACGGCGGGCAGGACCTACCGCGCCGACTGGTTCGCGCCGGTGACCGGTCCCCGCCTGGGTACGGGCTACTGGGGTCCTTTCCGCACCGCGTACAACGATGTGCAGTTCAACATCACCCCGTGGACCGACTCGGGCGAGGGCCACTCGGGCTCGATGCCCGCGGACGAGTACGACACCACGTCCTACGCCTTCTACCAGGGCGACACCCTGGTCAAGAAGGGTGCGGGCCGCGCCGGCGCCGCCTGGGACCTGTCGGCCGAGAAGGTGCCGTACCGCCTGGTCATCGACTCGGTGCGCGACGAGGCCACCTGGAAGACCTCGACGCGGACGCACTCCGAGTGGAACTTCGTCTCGGGCGCCCTGCCGGAGGGCACGGAGCGCGCCGACATCCCGCTGCTCCAGCTGGACTACGACGTGGACACCGACCTGGCGGGCGACGTCAGGGCCGGCAAGCCGGTCGAGCTCGGCATCGCGTCGGGCACGCAGGACTGGCTGGACGGCGCGGTGAAGGCCACCAAGGCATCCTTGTCGGTCAGTTACGACGAGGGCAGGACCTGGAGCGCGGTGCAGCTGCGCAAGGGCGCTTCGGGGGAGTGGACCGCGACGCTGCGGACACCCGCCGAGGGCGCGGACTCGGTCTCGCTGAAGGCCCAGGTGGAGGGCCCCGGCGGACTGGCCCTCGACCAGGAGATCATCAAGGCCTTCGGCCTGAAGTGACCTGCTGAACGGCCGGGTCGAGGTGGTCCCGCATCCCGAGTGGGGTGCGGGGCCACCTCTTTCACATGGTCCTGCCGAAGCGCGCCACGCAGTGCCAGACCCGCTTGAGGTCCTGCGGATCGTGGGCGCCCGGCGGCGGCGGCCTCCCCGATGATCCGGGCGTTCAGGAACGCAGCGACGGGTCCAGCGGCGGCCCCGTGGACAGCGCGGCCACATGGCTCAGCGCGCGTGTCCGGGCGGGCGGGAGGCCGGCACTCGTCGGCACAGTGTGCCCGAGCGCCGACCGGGTGAGCAGCCCGTTTCACCGGCGTCGGCGGGCCGCCTTCTCCCGCGCCTTGCGCCGCGCGACCGTGTACACCGACCAGTCGCCCCGGTGCCGGTCGCACCGCGAGGCGTCCTTCATCGCCAGCCGTCGGCAGCGCGTGCCCTTCTGGGTGGGTGCTCCGCACCTCGACTGCGTACGAGCCATGTCCGACCGCCCTCCGAGTCCCGCCGGCCCGGTGCCGGCACGGCCAAGGTTCGCCCGTGGGCGCGGCCCGGCGGAAGGCGCACCGGGGCCCGCCCGATGCGCTCCGGAGCGTACGGGCGGCCGGCGGGGCTTCCGGCCGTCGCGTTTCCCGGGCCGGGACGGGCCCGGTGCGGCCGGATGCGGCCGCACGGGGCCCAGGCGCAGGGGACAGCCTCTCCGGTGAGAGAATGCCGGACGGCATGCACAGTGGTTCTTCGAGGAGGTTCAGCGGTGGCGGCAGGGGACGAGATTCTGGTGGTCGGAGCGGGAGTGGTCGGTGCCTCCGTCGCCCTGCACCTGGCCGCGCTCGGTCACGAGCGGGTGACCGTCCTCGACACCCGGGGGCCTGAGCACCTGCCCGGCTCGACCGGCCTGGCGCCCGGCTTCGTCGGCCAGCTCAGCGCCACGCCGGAACTGGCCGTGCTCGCCAAGGACAGCGTCGCCACCTATCTCGCGCTCTCCGCCGGAGCGGACGAACCGCCCTTCCGGCAGGTCGGCTGCCTGGAGGTCGCCACTACCCCCGCGCGTCTGGAGCAGGCGCACGCGGACGTGGAGCACGGCAGGAGGCTCGGGATCGAGGCGTACGTCGTCGACGCGGCCACAGCCGTGGCGCACGCCCCCGCGCTCGTCGACGCCGGACGCGCCCTCGGCGGGCTGTTCATCCCCACCGACGGGGCGGCCGAGCCCGTGGCGCTGACCAAGGCCCTGATCGCCGAGGCGGAGCGCGCCGGGGTGCGCTTCCGCTGGAACACCCCGGTCGGAGCGCTGGAGTCGGAGAACGGCCGGGTGACCGGGGTGCGCACCCGCGACGGCGGGGAACACCTGCGGGCTGGGCATGTGGTGCTGGCCGTCGGCATCTGGGGGCCCGTGCTGGCCGCGACGGCGGGCGTGCGCCTTCCCATGGTGGACGTCCAGCATCCGTACATGTTCACCGCCGAGCGCCCGGAGCTCGACGACACCCCGATCGACGGCCCGCTCGTGCGCTACCCGGACCAGACCGTCTACGCGCGCCGCCACGGACGGCGTTACGGGCTGGGCAGCTACGCCCACCGTCCGCTGCCCCTGGAGCCGACGGAGGACCTCACCTCGGCCGAACGGCCCTTTGTCGCAAGTGACTTCGAGACCGCCCTCGACGAGGCGACGGCGCTCGTGCCCGCCTTCCGCGGCGCGCGGCTGGGCCACCGGCTCAACGGGGTCTTCGCGATGACGCCCGACGAACTCCCGCTCGTGGGCCCGGCGCCCGGCGTGCCCGGTCTGTGGCTCGCCGAGGCGAGCTGGGTCACCCACGCGGCAGGGGTGGGGCGGCAGCTCGCCAACCAGCTGCTGGAGACCGGTGACACCCTGGTGGACCCCGCGCGGCTGGCCCCCGGGCGCTTCGACGCCTGGAGCGACCTCAAGGTGCGCGAGACGGCACTCGGCAACTACCAGGGCATCTACGACGCCCACTGACGCGGCCCGGCGCGCGGCCGGGCCTCAGGCCGCGCCGTCGACCGCCCGCAGCAGGCGGAGGAACGCCTTCAGCCCGGTGATGATCTCCTGATTGTCCGTCAGGCGATTGACGGTGGACTCGAATTCACGCGCCAGCGCGGCGATCTTCCGGTCGGACTCGTCCGCGCGGGCGTGCGCCGAGACGTTCAAGGCGTCGGTAGTGTGCCGCAGTTCGCCCAGCGCGCGGTACTGCTCCTCCGCCTTCTCCTCCAGGGCGCGTGTACCCGCGTGCAGCCGCGCCACCTCCTCGCGCAGCTGGAGTACGTCGTCGCGCGGGAAGGTCACGTCCTTCAGCAGGGTGCCCAGCCGCCGCCGCAGCTGTCCGAAGTAGGCCCCGGCAGGCCGGAAGACCGTGCTGAGCAGGAAGAAGCCCGCGAACCAGTAGCCCGTCACCGCACCCGTCGCCGCCGTGACCGCCACGGCCAGGGCGGCGGTCAGCGCGTGCCCGCCCACCGCCACCCGGAGCATCAGCCGTGCGATCCGCGCCGCCTCGGCGTCCCGCTCCTTCGGCACCTCCAGACCCTTGGAACGGCTCACGCCGATCTCGCCCAGCACGGTGTGCGCCCGGAAGTACAGATTCCAGGGAACCGTCAGCAGGAGGAGCAGCCACAGCAGGCTCAGTACCCCCGCCGCCGCACCCAGCAGCAGCGAGGCCGGGGCCCCCGACATGTACGCCAGCGCCACCGCTCCGGCCACCACCGCCACCGCGAGCAGCGCGCCCACCGACCGACCCATGCCGTCCCCCTCGACCGGCGCCCCGAAGGCGCCCCGCCCCGTGTCCCCGCCGTGTCCCGCCCGTCCGTCATCGTCCCGGCGGTACGGCTCCGGGGCATGAGTACGGGTACTCAACGGGCAGCGGCAGGGGCCACGGGGCCCGGGTGGAGGCGGAGTCAGCGTCCGGACTGGAGCGCCGCCCAGGTGTTCGGGCCCACGGCCCCGTCGACGGCCAGACCCCGGCTGCTCTGGTACTCACGCACGGCCGTGTCCGTCGCCGTGCCGAACGCCCCGTCGACGGCCAGCGTCCTGCCCAGCGCGGCGGTCAGCGCGCGCTGGAGCCGCTTCACGGCCTCGCCCGAGCTGCCCTTGGCGAGCGCCGGCGTGGTGCCGGCCGAGAGCAGCGCGGTCCAGGTCTTCGGCCCGACCGTGCCGTCGGCGGTGAGCCCGCGGGCGGTCTGGAACGCCTGCACGGCGCTCTTCGTGGTGGCGCCGAAGATCCCGTCCGCGGTGCCCGCGTCGTAGCCCTGCTGGTTGAGCAGTGTCTGCACGGCCTTGACCTGGCTGCCGGTCGAGCCGGACGTCTGGGTCGTGTACGAGGTGAAGGTCAGCCCGTCGGCCCCGCTGTCGGAGCCGCCGATCAGCTGCATGTAGTAGGTCCAGTTCCAGTTGGCGCCCGGGTCGGTGTGGTCGTTCCCGGGGGCCTCGCTGTGCCCGATGACGTGCGCCCGGTCCTTGGCGATGCCGTACCGGTCGCAGAGGTACTTCGTCAGCGCCGCCGAGGAGCGGTACATCGTGTCGGTGAACCACGACGGGTCGTCGACGAAGCCCTCGTGCTCGATGCCGAGCGAGGAGGCGTTGGCGCTCTTGGCGTGGTACGCGGTGTCCTTGTCGCGCACCATCTGGGTGATCTGGCCGTCCGAGGAGCGGACCACGTAGTGGGAGCTGACCTTCGACGTGGCGTTCTGGAACCAGCTGATCGTCCCGGCGTACGAGCCCTGCGTGACGTGGACGACCACCTTGTCGACCGTGGCCGTGCGCCCGGTCGCGTAGTTGGCGGTGTTGGCGGCGACCCAGAGCGCCGGGGGGTAGTCGGGGCTCTGGGCGGTGACGTCGGCCTTCGCCAGGCTGCCCTTCTCCGGGGAGACCGGCCGGGAGGTGACCGAGACCCGTTCGCCGCCCGCGACGGTCGCGCGCAGCCCTTCGGCGAGGAAGGTGTAGACGGTGTCCGCGTACAGGGCGGCGACGGAGCCCTGCGCGCCGCTGTAGCGGGCGACCGCCGGATACCAGGAGTCGATGTCCGCCCGCTCGGCCGCGTCCAGGCCCAGCGCGTCGGCGTGGCTGCGCAGCACGGCCGCGCCGCCCAGGATGTTGGTACCGGTGTCCCGGCGCAGCTCGGCGGCCGATTCACCCGTCAGGGCGGCGGCCTTCTCCAGAGACCGGTTGACGGGGTTGCTGACGAGGTGCATCACGCCGTAGCCGTTGTCCTGGCTGGGGCGGCCCCCGTGTCCGTCCAGGTGGGTCTCGCCGTAGCCGACGGCGGCGAGCAGATCGCGCGGTACGCCGAACTCCTCGGCCGCCGCGTCGAACGCCTGGTTCATGGGGCCCGCTCCGGCGGGAGCCGCGGGAGCCGCGGTCGCCGGGTGGCCGGTGGTGACGAGTGCGGTGACGGTGAGGGAGGCCAGTACGGCTGCGCGGCCTCTGGTGTGGCCGGCGGGGCGTCGGGGCATGCCTGCTCCAGGTCTGTGGGGGGAGAGGAAGGCCGAGGGCCGGGGTGAGGGGCCGTTGGCCGCTGAGCCCGCACAGGCTATCTAGCTGATTCATGCATGACAATGACGCCCCGCCGTGCCCAAATTGCCTTCACTCCAATGGAGTTGGGCCGGGCCGGCGGCGCACGCCGGCGCCGTCACCCCCCCTGGCCGAGGGGGACGGCGCGGCGCGGTGCGGGGCGCCCGTGGCTACCAGTGGTTACGGTGGACGACGTCGGCGACCGGGCGGCGCCGCACGGGGCCGAAGTTGCCGGCGGGCCATCCCACGGGAATGGCCGCGAAGGTGTGCGTGTTCTCGGGGATGCCGAGGGCCTTCTTCCACTCCTGTTCCAGCATCAGGTGCCAGATGGTGACGTTGGCCGCGAGGCCCAGCGCCCGCGCCGCGAGCAGGATGTTCTGGACGCCCGGATAGACGCAGGAGCCCTCCGCGAGCGCCTGGAAGCGCGTCTGGGTGGCCGCCATCCGTTCGAGGCCCGCCGGGCCGAGCGACTCGGCGTAGACCGCGAGGCCCTCCTCGTCGAACTCCGGGTCGGGGAACTTGTAGCAGGGGATGATCAGGACCGGGGTGTCGGCGAAGTGGTCGCGCTGGTACTCGATCGCCGCCACCATCCGCGCGTACGCCGCCTCGGGCATCCCCTTCGGCGCGTGCTTGCCGGTCGTCGCGAGATAGGCGTCCACACACCGCTTCCAGAGCGGCGCCAGCTCGGCCATCACCGCGCGGTCGGTGACGACCACGTACTCGTAGCACTGCATGTTGCCGCCGCTGGGCCCCCAGACCGCGGCCTGTATGAGCTGGTCGATGGTCTCGTCCGGGACCGGGTCCTTGGTGAGGCGGCGCATGGCGCGCATGGTGGCCATGGTCGGGAAGAGGGCGGGCCCGTCGGGCGCGGGCGCGTCGGCGTACACCGTTTCGAAGGTCATGATCGCGGAGTTTACGGCTCAAGGGCCGCTACGGGGAGTCCCGTTGGCACCCCGGACCGGTCCGGTCGGCGCAGGTCAGCGCCGCCGCAGCCGTACGACCGGAATGTCGCGGCCGGTCTTCGCGCGGTACTCGGCGTACCGGGGGAAGACCTCCACGAGATGCGGCCAGACGCGCTCCTTCTCCTCGGCGGAGAGCGTCTCGGCCAGGGCCGGGAAGCGTTCGGTGCGGACGCGTACCTCCACCGCGGGCTCGGCCAGCAGGTTCAGGTACCAGAGCGGGTGGCTGTCCGAGCCGCCGTTCGATCCGACGATCAGATAGTCCTCTCCGTCCCGCCCGTACATCAGCACCGTACGGCGCCGGGCCCCGCTGCGCCGTCCGACGTAGTCCAGGAGCAGGCAGTCCACGCCGAGCTGGGTGGTCCCCTTCGTCCCGCCGGACGACTCGTACAACTCGGCCTGCTTCGCCACCCAGTTGGACGGGCTGAGCCGTACCGCCCCGTCGTTCCGCTCCGCCGTCATGGCCTGCCCTTCCGTCGCCGTGCCCCCGTGTCCGTACGTCCGTGCCCATCCTGTCACCCACGGCTCCGGCGCGCCGGAATCGCACACCTGGCCGTTCGCCCTCCTCACGGGGGAACGGGGGACTGAAAACCGGCCGCGAAGGCGTATAAAGGGTCCCTCCCGAGCAGCCGGCGTCCCCGATGGCCATCTCACCCCCCACGCGGCCGGCGTCACCGCGTACCGAGAGCGGAGGAGCGTCCCCATGAGCACCTCGGAAGAGATCAGCGCCTTGCTCGTCACCAGGTTCGGAACCGATCCGGCATCCATCCGGCCCGAAGTGCCGCTCCGCCACCTGCGCCTGGACTCGCTCGCCCTGGAGGAGCTCCGGCTCCTCATCGAGGACCGGATGGACATCGATCTGGAGGACGTCGTGCTGTCCTCGCGAGACACCGTCGGTGCCCTGGTCGCGGCCGTGAGCAGCAAGGCCGGCGCGTGACGGCCCGGGGACCGCTCGCCCGCCGGTCCACCCGTCCGGGCGTCGAGCCCTTCAGCGCCGCGGTTACCGGCGTCGGCCTCGTCACCGCCGCGGGAGTGGGGATCGAGGAGGCATGGAGCGGGGTCTGCGACACCGCGGCCGTGCCCTCGGTCGGGCCCTTGCCCGAACTCGACGGGCTGCCCTGCGACTTCATGTACACCGTCGCGGACCTCGACACCAAGGCCCTCCTGGGCGTCGCCGCGCAGCGCCTGATGGACCGCTTCTCGCAGCTCGCCGTGATCGCCGCCCGCGAGGCGGTCGCCGACGCCGGGCTCGACCCCTCGGTCTGGGACAGCGGCCGGGTCGGCGTCGTCATCGGCTCCGCCCACGGCGGCCTGCCGTTCTACGACGAGCAGCACACCACCCTCACCGAGCGCGGGGCGCGGCGCGTCTCCCCGAAGCTCGCCCCGCTGACCGTCGTCAACGGCGCGGCCAGCAGCGTCGCCATGGACCTGGGTGTGCACGGCCCCAGCCAGGCCGTCTCCACGGCCTGTTCCTCGGGTACCGTCGCCATCGGCACCGCCCACCAGATGCTCCGCACCGGGGCCTGCGACATCGTCGTCGCGGGAGGTGCCGAGTCGGTGCGCTCGCGGCTCCTGATCGCCAGCGCCTGCCAGATGCGGGCGGTCTCCACCCGCCGCGACGACCCGCAGGCCGCCTGCCGCCCCTTCGACACGCACCGCGACGGCTTCGTCGTCGGCGAGGGCGCGGGCCTCCTCGTGATGGAACGCCCCGAGCACGCCCGCGCCCGCGGCGCCGTCGTCCGCGCCCGTGTGGCCGGCTACGGGGCCTCCAGCGACGCCCACTCCGCCGTCGCCCCCGACCCGGACGGCCTCGGCATCGAGCGGGCGCTGCGCACCGCCCTGGCCGACGCGGACATCGATGCCTCCGACGTGGGTCATGTCAACGCCCACGGCACCTCGACCGTCGCCAACGACCTCATCGAGGCGGTCATGCTCCGCCGCGTCCTGGGCGAACACCCCCTCGTCACCTCGACGAAGGCCAGGACCGGTCACACCCTGGGAGCGGCGGGCGGCATCGAGACCGCACTGACCGTGCTCGCGCTCCAGCGCCGGCTGATCCCTCCGACCGCCAACCTCGACGCCCCGGACCCCGAGATCCCCGTGGAGGTGGTGAGCAAGGAGGCCCGGCACGCCGCCTTCGACTGCGCCGTCAAGACATCGCTGGGCTTCGGCGGCCACAACGCGGCCCTCGTGCTCACCAGGGCGTGAGGGAAGCGAGGAGCACCATGCCCGAGGAGATCATCCGCACCCTGACCGTGGACGGACTGCGCTACGGCTACCGGGTGCTGCCCCGCGACCCGGCCGGCGGCGGGGCCCCGGCCACCGAACCGGTGCTCATCATCGGCGGGGCGCTGCAAGGCATGTTCGGCTGGCCGCAGATGGACGACCATCTGGGCCCGCTGGCCGACGTGGTGACCGCGGACCTCCCCGGCATGGGCACGGCCGACCCCCTGCCGCCCGGCCCCGGAGCCCCGGTCCTGCGCGCCGCGGTCACCGGGATCATCGACGATCTGGGTGTCTCCCGGATCAACCTCTTCGGCTTCTCCTACGGCGCGGCCGTCGCCTTCGACTGCGCGCGCCACGATCCGGACCGCATCGCCCGGCTCGTCCTCGGCGGCGTCCCCACCCACATCGGGGCGGAGCAGCGGGACTACTGGCACCGGGCGACGCGACGGCTGGCCGACGGGGACGCGGAGGGCTTCGCGAGCCTGGCCGCCGACGGCCTGATCTGCCTGGACCCGGAGCGGCACGTGCACCGCAGGGAGCTCGCCCGGCGCTATGTGCGGCGCTCGTTCCTGCACGCGCTCACCCACTCGGCGCACGCCCTGGACTCGCTCCGGCGGGCGCTGGGGGACCGGCCGGACTTCTCCGGCGGGCTGTCCGGCGTGCCGGCGCTGGTCTTCGCGGGCGAGCACGACACGGTGACCTCGCCGGAGCGGCAGCGGGAGTTCGCGGCGACGATCGAGGGCAGCCGCTTCCTCACGGTCCCGGAGTCCGACCACTGGGTCGTGCTGGAGCGCTCCGAGGAGGTGGCCGCCCTCGTGACGCGCTTCCTCACCGGGCGGCCGGTCGACGCGGTCGGTCCGGTCCATGCGGACGGTCCGGTCGATGCGGTGGCGGCACCGCTTCCGCACCAGACGCGGGTACCGGCGGCCGGTCCAGCGGAATCCACACCCGCATAGCCCCGGCACCACGGTTGGTCCACACCGCGTAGGGCACGGCGGTGAGATCCCCGGCCGTCACCACCGTGACCCCGCCGAGCAGCCCGGGGCGGTGCTCCGCTCCGAGAGCGGTGCTCGCGTCGAGGAGCACCTCGTCCAGCCGGCGGGGCTGGTCGGCCGACTCCGGCCTCCCAGAGCCGCACCGCCGTCTCCCGCAGCCTCGCTCCGGGCGTCGGCGGACGGGCGCACGGGCCCGGTGGACGGGGAGAGCTCGTCGGGGGGAGCGGTCTCGGCAGCCATGCGCGGCACGGTAGCGATACGGCCCGTCGAACAGCCGGTGGCCCGGGTGGCGGCAGGACGGTGCCCCCACCCGGGAGGGGAGGCCGGGCGGGGAGGTCAGTGCCCCGGTCCTCGTCCCTTCACGTCGACCCGCACGATCTGCGGGTCGTGGTCGCTCGCCTGTTCGGCGAACTCCGCGTTGATGTGCACCACGTCGTAGTCGAAGCGGCGCACGGCGGGGCTGGTCAGGATGTGGTCCAGCGTCTGCGAGTTGCCGTCGTACACATAGCTGTACTGCTCGCCCAGGGGCAGCGTCGTGATCAGCGGCTTGAGCACCTTGCCGGCGGTCAGCGCGGCCATGGTGGGGGAGAAGGCGAAGTCGTTGAGGTCGCCGAGCGTGATGACCTGCGCGGACTTGTCCGCCTTGAGCAGCGACGTCACGAAGGTGTTGACCTCCGCCGCCTGCCGCACGCGCTGCGTCTCGGAGCTGCGCACCGGCTCCTGGAAGCGGCCGTGCAGGGACTGGTCCCCGCCCTTGGACGCGAAGTGGTTGGCGATGACGAAGACCGACTCACCACGGAAGCGGAACTCGCCGACCAGCGGCTTGCGGCTGCTGTCCCAGGCCGTGCTCGTGGGGTTGATGCGACCGGGCGAGACGGAGAGGGTGGCCCCCTTCTTCGTCTTCACGGCCTGCACCGCGGTGGTCGCGTCGCCTCCGGGGCGGTCCACGAAGCCGACCCGCGCGGGGTTGAAGAGGAAGACGTTGCGGATGTTGCCGCCGGGCTCGCCGCCGTCCTTGCCGTCGGCGGGCGCCACATAGCGCCACTCGTAGCGGGGGCCGCCCGCGGCGACGATGGCGTCCGTGAAGCGCTTCAGCGTGGCCTCGGAGCCCACCGTGCCGTCGTTCACCGCACCGTTGTCGTCCTGGATCTCCTCCAGGGAGACGACGTCGGGTGACGCGAGGCCGACCGCCACACCCTCGGCGAGGGTGTCGAACTTGGCCTGCTCGTCGACCGCGTCCAGGTTCTCCACGTTGTACGTGGCGACGGCGAGCTCCTTGCGCTTCTGCTTGCGCGTCACCTCGCGCTTCAGGCCGTTGTCCTTCAGCGTGCCCAGTTCGGTGGCCTGGACGTTGTAGCCGCCGAAGGACGCGTAGTCGACGACGCCCGTGGTCGTGCCGGACAGCTCGTCGCCCACGTTCGCGTCCGGCACGGGCTGCGCCGCGTTCAGCGACATCACCTTGAGGCGGCCGGTGTTCTGGTCCTCGTAGGAGGCGTACAGCGTGCCGCCGCGCCGGGTCGGGTTCTCCCGCGGCTTCACCGTCACCCAGACCTCGTCGTACGCGGTGGTCGCGCCCGTCACACGGGTGTCGGCCATCGTGACGCGGGCGCCCTCCAGCGACTCGTACAGGTCCAGGGCGTACGTCGACGGGTCGAGCGTCAGCGGCTCGATCGACCCGCCGCTGGCCGACGGCACATAGGTGTCCGGCACCGACGAGGCGTCGAGGACGACCGCCTCGGGCAGGGCGTTGCCCGAGGACAGGACCGTGGTCAGCGGGGCGGTCAGCTGGGTGACCGACTGGGTTCCGGTGGCCGGGTAGTACTCGGCCACCTTGCCGCTGACCAGCACCGAGTCGCCGAGGGCGACGGCGGGTGCCGCGGAGCCGGTGTAGACGAACAGGCCTTCGCTCGTACGGGAGTCGGCGTCCGGCGTGGTGTCCTGGATCCAGAAGCCGCGCGAGCCCGTGGTCCGCACGCCCGTGACGACGCCCGGGACCCCGGTCACCTGCTGGCCGACGAGCGGGGAGACGCGCGTGGTGCCCTGGATGTCGTGCACCCGCACCGTGCCCGGCTCGGTCGGGCCGCCGGGCTCGCCGGGACCGGACCCGCCGGACGTCTCGCCCGCCGCGTTGACCGGGGTCGGGGTGCCGGAGGCGAGGTCGGCGGCGTTGTCGTCGGTGTCCGCGAGCGACGTACCACGGGCCACGGAGGCGGTCGCCGAGGCGCCCGTGACCGGGCCGCTGCCCTCGCGCACCACGGCGGAGCCGTAGCCCACGAGGTCGACTATCCGGGTGTCCGCCGCGCAGTCCGCCGCGGTCTTGCAGGTCAGCGGGGTGGTGCCGGAGACCAGTGCGACGGTGCCGCTCGTCGCGGACATCGCCACCGTGCCGGTCGCGTCGGCGGTCGGGAGCGCCACCGTGCCGCCGGTGCCCGCCGCCTGCGCGACGAGGTAGCGGCCACCGGGCGCGACGGCGCCGGTCAGCGCGGAGACCTGCCACAGCGAACCGGCGGAGGGAGTGCCCGGAAGGTACTGGACGCTGAAGCCGGACAGGTCGAAGGAGCTCTGGCCGGCGTTGGCCAGCTCGATGTAGTCACGGGTCAGCGTCGCACCGGAGTTGCCTCCGCCGCCGTACACCTCGGAGATGACGGCCGACGACGACGGGGCCGCGAAGGCGGCGGGGAGCGCGGTGACCGACAGGGTGACGGCGACGGCGGCGGCCAGCAGGGCGGAGCCGGGTCTGGCGATGTGCACGGGAACTGCCCCCAAGTGTGTAGTGAGGGGGCAAAAACTATGCGCGTAGACCAGCCGTGGCAAGAGACCGGAGGTTAATTCCAGGCGTCTTTGTCGCGCTCACCACCCGGCCCCCGGCGGACAGTTCGGCACCGGGCGGGAATCCTCGGCCGGACTGCGGCAGCCCTCGGAGCGGCCCAGGTGCTGACCTGCGACGGTCGGTGGAGGCATGAACCGCGGCCGGAGGAACGGCCGTCGGGGGAGGGCGGACAGCAGGCGGAACAGAAGTCCACCATGCGGTCAGACGTTTGACCGGCTTACGGCGTTCCGGATACGTTGCGTGACATGCAGCGATCCGCACACCTGACGACGCGAGGTCATGTCGACCTGAAGCGTGTGTGCTCCGCGGCGTGTCACCGGCACTGAGCACCCGGAGTCCGCGCCCCCTTCCCGGCTTCGCGCAGGACGCCCCGTCACGGCTCAGCGGGACCCCGGCAGGCACCGACCGCCGCCCGGTTCCGTCAGGAGGCCCCCGCGCAGGGGTTCTCACCTCCACGCCCGCTGCCATCGAGGACCTGGAAGACACCTGTGACAAGTCTGCCTGCGCCCGTCCGCCGCTCCCGGCCCCCGCGCCGCTCCGAGATCCCCTCGCCCGGACACGCCCGCCGAGCCTCCGGCACGGGCTCTGTGCTGGGCGCGATCCTCGACCACGGGCCGGTCGCCCGTTCCACCGTCGCCCGGCTCACCGGCCTCTCGCCCGCCTCGGTGACCGGCCACGTGGGGCATCTGCTCTCGCGCGGCCTGGTCCGGGAGAGCGCCGAGACGACCGGGCCGCGCGGTCTCGGACGTCCCCATGTGCCCGTCGACATCGACACCAGCCGCTTCCTCGTGGCCGGCGCGCACATCGCGGTCGCCCACTCGACGGTCTCCCTGATGGACCTGCGCGGCCGGATCGTGGCCGAGGACCGCAGGCCGCACACCAGCACGAACCCGCGCCACATCCTCGCCGGCCTCGCCGCCCGGCTGCCCCTGCTGACGGACGCCCACGCGGCCGGACGGCAGGTGCTGGCCCTGGGCGTCGCCACCGGACACCGGGTCGACCCTGCGGCCGGAGTCGTCGTGGAGCACCCGCACCTCGGCTGGCGCGCCGTTCCCGTACGCGAGATCCTGGCCGCCGCCACCGGGCTCCCGGTCCATGTGGACAGCCACTCCCGGGCGTTGGCCCGGGCCGAGCAGATGTTCGGCGAGGTGTCCACCCGTCGCAGCACCGTCCTGCTCTTCATCGGCGCGGTCGTCGACGGGGCCTTCGCCACCTCCGGCGAACTGCACAGGGGCCCGCGCTCCGGTGCGGGCAGCGTGGCCCATCTCCCGCTGGGATCGGGCGGATCGGGCGACGCCGAGCCCTGTAGGTGCGGGCGCACCGGGTGCCTCCAGTCCGAGGTGTCCGAACGGGCCATGATCCGCCGCGCCGCCGAACAGAGCCTGTACGTCGGCACGTTCCAGGAACTGCTGGACCACGCCATGGCCGGCGAGCCGCGTGCGGTGGCGCTGTTCCGCCGCCGGGCCCGGCTGGTGGGCAGGGCCGCGGCGCTGCTCCTGGACATGTTCGACCCGGAGTGCCTGGTGGTGGTCGAGCCCGGGGCGGGCAGGCTGCCGGAGTGCCTCGCCGATCTCCGTGAGGAGGTGGGGATGCGCTCCTGGGTCTGCGACGACCCGGAACGGGCCGTGGTGCCCAGCAGCTTCACCGGATCGGTGCTGGCCACGGCGGGCGGAGCGGTGGCCCTCGGGGCCCTGTACACCGACCCGCTGGGGCCGTGGCCCGCGCTGCCCGCGGTGTCCTGACCGCCGCCGATTCCCGCTTTAATTCAGAACGTTGCATTGTTGACCGGCCGCACGCCGCACGGGAAGATGAATTCATGAACAGCCGACAGCGGAATTCAGGGAAGGCGCCCACGCCGGCGCGATCCTGCCGCGCGGCCGCGCCGAAGAGCGAAATCGCCCGGCGCTTCTGTTGTCGTCCCTGTCCGGGTCGCCGATAACCCCCAGCTGATGTACCGGGCGGTCCGCATCCGTGCGTGAATTCTCCATCCCGCCCGCATTCCCGTGTGCCCTCGCGCCCCCACGCATGCCTTCCCGCGATTCCGCACGTCCGCTTTCCGCCTTTCGACCGGGGAGAGACATTGTCCGTCACCGTGTCCTCGTACGCCGCCGTCCGACCGCCCGAGCCCTCAACGACCGCTCCCGTCCCCGGTATCGCACCCGACCGCTTCAAGCAGGCCTTCCGCAGGTACCCGGCGGGAGTCGTCGTCGTCACCGCGGACGCCGGACGCGGCCCGGTGGGATTCACCGCCACCTCGCTCAGCTCGCTCTCCCTCGCCCCGCCGCTGGTCTCCTTCGGCATCGGTACGTCCACCTCGTCCTGGCCCCACATCGAGCGGGCGTCCTCGGCCGTCGTCAACTTCCTCGGCGTCGAACAGCAGCGGGTGGCCACCACGTTCGCCACCAGCGGTATCGACCGCTTCGCCGCTCCGACCCGCTGGAGCAGGCTGGCCGGCGGGGAACCCGTGCTCGACGGGGTGGCCGGCTGGCTCCGGCTCACCGTCCAGAGCATCGTCCCGGCCGGCGACCACCGCATCGTCATCGCCCGCGTCGAGGAGTCCTGGCTCGACGAGGGACGCAGCCCCTTGCTCTTCCACGACGGCAGTTACCACTCCATCCGCCCCGCGCCCGACCAGTGATCAGGAATTCACCATGACACGCCACGACAACAGGCCGGCCCTGGCCCGGAGGTCTTTCCTCGCTCTCGCGGGAGGCACCGTACTGAGCCTCGCCGCATGCTCGCCGCAGGTGAAATCCGTAGCGGGTGCGGAACCTGCGGGCGCCCTTCCGTCCGGAGCTCCGGCGGCCGGGACCGAACTGAAGATCGCCGCTCGTACCACGCAGCTCCAGCTGAAACCGGCAGGGCTTTCGAAGGAACTCGACTTCACCGTCACCGAATGGCCGAACCTCTCCGCGGGGCCCGATATCATCCAGGGTTTCCGTGCGAAATCGATCGACCTGGCCACCAACGCCGGAATTCCGCCGATCCAGGCCCACGCCATCGGCGTCCAGGCGAAAATCGTCGCCGTCCAGATACGCCGCCACCCGCTCTACACCTTCGCCACCGCCCCCGGCTCCTCCCTCACGAAGGCCGAGGACTTCCGAGGGAAGAAGATCGGGTTCTCCCAGGGCCAGGCACAGGGCGTCGTCGTCCTGCGCGCGCTCAAGGAGGCGGGACTGAAGAACTCCGACGTCGAGCTGGTCGCCCTGCCCAGCACGCAGTTCCTCACCGCCCTCCAGTCCGCGCAGGTCGATGTGGCGCCGCTGGCCGAGCCGACCCTCACCAAGTACCTCGACCAGTACGGCAAGGACGGCGCCCGGGGCGTGAAGACGGAGGTCGTCGACCTGCTGACGGTGCTCTGGGCGCCGAACGAGGTCCTCAACGATCCGGAGAAGGCCAAGGCCGTACGCAGCTTCGTCCCGCTGTGGGCGCGCGGCCAGGTGTGGGCCTGGGAGAACCAGGACGAGTGGATCGACACGTACTACGTGAAGGACCAGGGGGTGTCGAAGGAGGACGGGCGCCGCATCGTCGACTCGCAGCACAAGCCGCAGTTCCCGGTCAGCTGGGACGAGGCCCTCGCCTGGGAGCAGGAGACCGCCGATCTGCTGGCCGAGGGCGGCTTCGTGCCGAAGCAGAAGGCCTCCGAGCTGTTCGACCGCCGATTCGAGAAGCTGGCGGCCCAGGCCGTGGCCGCCGAGTACCGGGAGGGGTCATGACCGACCTGCTGGCGAAAGCGCGGACCACCCGCACCGGGATGCGGGAGCCGGCCGGCTCTC
Source organism: Streptomyces sp. NPDC002125 (assembly GCF_053593715.1). Lineage (NCBI taxonomy): Bacteria > Bacillati > Actinomycetota > Actinomycetes > Kitasatosporales > Streptomycetaceae > Streptomyces > Streptomyces sp. NPDC002125. The sequence continues at coordinate 174,879 of NZ_JBSFDD010000007.1, forward strand.
CGGCCGCCGGAGCGCCCCCGGCCGTCTCCAAGGGGACCCGGCGCAGGCTCGGCCCCGGCCGCGCGCTGCCGTTCGGGCGGCTGATCGGCCCGGTCCTGCTCGTGCTCGCGTGGTGGGCGGCCTCCGCGTCCGGATACCTCGACCCGAGAATCCTGTCCTCGCCCGGCACGGTCCTCGCCACCGCCGGAGACCTCGTCAGCACCGGCCGCCTCCAGGACAACGTCCTGATCTCGCTCCAGCGCGCGGGACTCGGCCTGATCTTCGGCGTCACGGCCGGTGTGATCCTGGCCGTCGCCGCGGGTCTGAGCCGCAGCGGGGAGTACCTCCTCGACGGGCCGCTCCAGATCAAGCGGGCCATCCCCTCCCTCGCCATGCTCCCGCTGCTGATCCTCTGGCTCGGCATCGGCGAGCAGATGAAGGTCACCGTCATCGCGCTCGGCGTCGCGGTGAACATGTACATCAACACCTACGCCTCGCTGACCGGCATCGACAGCAGGTACGTCGAACTCGCCGAAGGGCTCGACCTGAGCCGGGCGACGTTCATCCGCAAGGTCGTCGTCCCCGGCTCGCTGCCCGGCTTCTTCGTCGGGCTCCGGCTCGGTGTCACCTCGTCCTGGCTCGGCCTGATCGTCGTCGAGCAGATCAACGCCACCAGCGGCATCGGCTACATGATGTTCCAGGCCCAGCAGTACGCCCAGTCCGACGTGATCATCGTGGGCCTGGTGGCCTACGGACTCTTCGGCTTCGCCTCGGACGCGGCGGTACGCGCAGTCGAAAGGAAGGTCCTGTCATGGCGACGCACCCTGGCGGGCTGACAGAAGCCCCGCCCGCGATCCGCACCTCCCGGCTCGTCCGCCGGTTCGGCGACCGTGACGTACTCAAGCGGCTCGACCTGACCGTGGCGCAGGGGGAGTTCACCGCTCTCCTCGGGCGCAGCGGATCCGGCAAGTCCACCCTGCTCCGGGCGGTCGCCCGCCTCGACCACACTGTCGAGGGATCGGGCGAACTCTCCGTGCCCGACCGGGTGTCCCTCTCCTTCCAGGACTCCCGGCTGCTGCCCTGGCTGCGGGTCCTCGACAACGTCGTCCTCGGACTGCGCGGCCCCGGGGCACGCGAGCGGGGCCTGACCGCGCTCGCCGAGGTCGGCCTGGAGGGCCGCGACCGCTCCTGGCCCCATGAGCTGTCCGGCGGTGAGCAGCAGCGCGCCGCCCTGGCCCGGGCCCTCGTACGCGACCCCGAACTCCTGCTGGCCGACGAGCCGTTCGGCGCGCTGGACGCGCTGACCCGGATCAAGATGCACGACCTGCTGCGCGAGCTGTACGAACGCCACCGCCCCGCGGTGCTGCTGGTCACCCATGACGTCGACGAGGCCGTGGAGCTCGCCGACCGGGTCCTGGTCCTGGAGGACGGCGCCATCTCCGTCGACCTCAGGATCGACCTGCCCTCCCCGCGCTCACGGCGCGAGCCGCGCTTCCAGGAGTACCGCGACAGGCTGCTCGCCGCCCTCGGCGTGGCACAGCCCCAGCTCACGCACTGATCTTCCGAGATCCTCCGAGGAGAAGACATCCCATGCCGCGCAAGCAGCTCCATCTGAACGCCTTCCTGATGTCCACCGGCCACCACGAGGCGTCCTGGCGGCTCCCCGAGAGCCACGCCGAGGCCAACTCCGACCTGGAGCACTACAAGAACCTGGCCCGCATCGCCGAACGCGGGCTGCTGGACTCGCTGTTCCTCGCCGACGGGCCCGTCCTCATGGGCGACCCGGGCCGGCGCCCCGCCGCCAAACTGGAACCCACCGTGCTGCTCACCGCGCTCGCCGGGGTCACCCAGCGCATCGGCCTCATCGCCACCGCCTCCACCAGCTACAACGAGCCGTACAACCTGGCCCGCCGCTTCGCCTCCCTGGACCACATCTCCGGCGGCCGGGCCGGCTGGAACATCGTCACCACTGCCGGCGCCGACGCGGCCCGCAACTTCGGCCTGGACGACACGCCCCTGCACCGCGACCGCTACCGGCGCGCCGTGGAGTTCGTCGAGGTGTCCACGAAGCTCTGGGACAGCTGGGCGGACGACGCGGTCGTGGCCGACAAGGAGGCCGGGGTCCACGCGCTGGCCGACCGCGTCCGCAGCATCGGCCACGCCGGTGAGTTCTTCCGGGTCGACGGCCCGCTGAACGTCGAACGCCCGCCGCAGGGATACCCGTTGCTCGTCCAGGCCGGTTCCAGCGAGGACGGCAAGGACTTCGCCGCCCGCTACGCCGAGGCGGTGTTCACCGCCCAGCAGACCCTGGAGGAGGGCATCGCCTTCTACAAGGACGTCAAGCGGCGCGCCGAGAGCCTGGGCCGTAACCCCGACGGCATCAAGATCCTGCCCGGCATCGTCCCGGTCATCGGCGACACCGAGGCCGAGGCCCTCGAACTGGACGCGGAACTCGACCGGCTCATCGTCCCCGAGTACGCCAAGCGCCAGCTCGCCAGGACGCTGAAGCTCGACCCCTCCCAGCTCCACCTCGACAAGGAGCTTCCCGCCGACCTGCCCGACGAGGACGAGATCGAGGGGGCCAAGAGCCGCTACACCCTGGTCGTGGAGCTCGCCAGACGCGAGAAGCTGACGGTGCGCCGGCTCATCGGCAGGCTCGGCGGAGGGCGCGGACACCGTACCTTCGCCGGGACGGCCGAGCAGGTCGCCGACACCATCGAGCACTGGTACGGGAGCGGAGCGGCCGACGGCTTCAACATCATGCCCGCCGTGCTCCCCTCCGGACTGGAGGTCTTCGTCGACCGGGTCGTCCCGATCCTCCAGGAGCGCGGCCTGTTCCGCACCGAGTACACCGGGGCCACCCTGCGCGAGCACTACGGACTCCCGCGGCCGGCCAACCGGCTGTTCGACACCGTCGACACCAGCGAGGGCCACACCGGCATCGGCCTCGCCACGGCGGCGGCCCGGTGACCGACTGTCCCGACCCCGCGCTGCGCCGCCGTTCCCCGAGGTGAGCCGCTACCGCGTCTCCTGGCGGGCCGGATACACGGCCAGCGAGAAGGAGTGGCCCGCCGGGTCGGTGTAGACGCGGACGTCGCGCGGACCGCTGTTGCTGTCCCCCGTGTCCACGGGCCGGGCGCCGAGGCCTATCGCCTCGCGCTCGGCCTCGTCCATGTCCCCCGGGTCCACCAGGATGCGCAGATGCGCCTGATAGGAGTCCTCGGGGCGGGGCCAGCTCGGCGGCGCGTAACCGTGGTCGCGTCGCACGGCCAGATGCACACCGGTGTTGCCGACGATCTCGACGAAGTCGGGATCGCTCCCGATCCGCGTCTGTGCGCCGAGCAGGTTCGCGTAGAAGTCCGCCAGTTCCAGCGGTTCGGCGCAGTCCAGGACCAGAACGCTCGTTTTCCCGACAGTCATGTTCCGTCGGTACCCCCGATGGGCCCCGGCACGCCTGGCCGGACGACGCCCCGGCCGCACGGCGCGCCCGGAGCGGGGTCCGGGCGGACGCGAACTAGGGTGCGGGGCATGTCAGAGAGCACGGAACACCGGGACACGGGCAAGCCCGGAACCGGACCCTCCGACCCCCGCCGCTGGCGCGCCCTCGCCGTCTGCCTGGTCGCGGGCTTCATGACCCTGCTGGACGTGTCCATCGTCAATGTGGCGCTGCCGTCCATCAAGGAGGGCCTCGACACCCCGGAGTCCGACCTCCAGTGGGTGCTGTCCGGCTACGCACTCGCGTTCGGGCTCGTCCTGATCCCCGGCGGACGGCTCGGCGACGCCCGGGGCAGGCGCGCGGTGTTCATGGCGGGGCTGACCCTCTTCACCCTCGCCTCCGCCGCCTGCGGGGCCGCGCAGTCCAGCCTCTGGCTGGTCATCGCCCGGCTGCTCCAGGGCGCGGCGGGCGGGCTGCTCTCGCCGCAGATCTCCGCGCTGATCCAGCAGATGTTCTCCGGACGCGAGAGGGGCCGCGCCTTCGGCATGTTCGGCACCGTGGTCGGCATCTCCACCGCCGTGGGACCGCTGCTCGGCGGCCTGCTGATCCAGGGGGCCGGGGAGCAGGAGGGCTGGCGCTGGGTGTTCTACGTCAACCTCCCGATCGGGGCGGTCTGCCTCGTGCTGGCCCACAGACTGCTCCCCGACACCCCGTCGGCGGGCCGGGTACGCCCGCGCGACCTGGACCCCTTCGGCGTCCTGCTCCTCGGGGCGGGGGTACTGGCCCTGCTGCTGCCCTTCGTCCAGGCCCAGCAGTGGCCCGGCGACGGCAAGTGGCTGCTCGTGCCGGTGGCCCTGGTGCTGCTCGGCGCGTTCGTCGCCTGGGACTCCCGCTGCGCGGCCCGCGGTGTCCAGCCGGTGCTGAATCTGGCGCTCTTCCGGCTACGGGCCTTCTGGCTCGGCTGTCTGATGATCCTGCTGTACTTCGCGGGCTTCACCTCGATCTTCTTCATCACCACGCTCTATCTCCAGTCCGGGCTGGACTACAGCGCCCTGGAGGCGGGGCTCGCGATCACCCCCTTCGCGCTGGGCGCCGGAGCGTCGGCGAGCATCGGCGGGCGGCTGGTCGGCCGCTTCGGCCGGCCGCTCATCGTCGTGGGCCTGACCATGGTGGCCGTGGGGCTCGGGCTGACCGCGCTCGCCGCCCACCTGGTGCCGGGCAGGGGCGCCGGGCTCGCGATGGCCGCGCCGCTGCTGCTGGCGGGGCTGGGCAGCGGACTGGTCATCGCGCCGAACCAGACCCTCACCCTCTCCGAGGTGCCGGTCGGCAACGCGGGCAGCGCGGGCGGCACCCTCCAGACCAGCCAGCGCGTCGGCTCGGCCATCGGGATCGCCTCCGTCGGCTCCGTCTTCTTCGCCAGGCTGGGCTCCGGCGACTGGGCGGCGGCCCTGGACCACGGGCTCGTCGTCTCGATCGCGTTCGTCCTCGCGGCTCTGATCGTGGCGCTGGCCGATGTCGGGGCGGGCCGGCGGGGAAGAAGACGTTCCGAGACGTCCTGAGCCACCGAAGAACCGAGGAGCACCCGATGACGTCCCGGGTCACCGAAGAACCGAGGAGCACCCGATGAACGACACCGAGGACCGGGAGCCGAACCGGAACACCTCGTACGGCCACAAGCCCTTCAAGCGCTCCCGCAGCCACTTCGCCGACCGCATCACCGCCGACGGCCGTGACGGCTGGCCCGTCGAGGCGGGGCGCTACCGGCTGGTCGTCAGCCGCGCCTGCCCCTGGGCGAGCCGCGCCCTGGTGTCACGGAGGCTGCTCGGGCTGGAGAGCGCGCTCTCGCTGGCCGTCGCCGATCCGATCCAGGACGACCGCAGCTGGCGCTTCACCCTCGACGAGGGAGGCAAGGACCCGGTGCTCGGCATCGGTTTCCTGAGCGAGGCGTACGACGCCCGGGAGCACGGCTACCCGGGAGGGGTCAGCGTGCCCGCCGTCGTCGACGTACCGACGGGTGCCCTGGTCACCAACGACTACCAGCGGATCACCCTGGACCTGGCCACCGAGTGGACCGAGCTGCACCGCCCCGGCGCCCCGGACCTCTACCCCGAGCGGCTGCGCGACGAGATCGACGAGGTGATGGACGGCATCTACCGGGACGTCAACAACGGCGTCTACCGCGCCGGATTCGCCTCGGGACAGGGTGAGTACGAGGCGGCGTACGTCGATGTGTTCCGCCGCCTGGACCTGGTCTCCGAGCGCCTCGCCGGGCAGCGCTACCTCGTCGGGGACACGATCACCGAGGCGGACATCCGGCTGTTCACCACGCTGGTGCGCTTCGACGCCGTCTACCACGGGCACTTCAAGTGCAACCGCTCGAAGCTCGCCGAGGACCCGGTGCTGTGGGCGTACGTCCGCGACCTCTACCAGACCCCCGGATTCGGCGACACCGTCGACTTCGACCACATCAAGCGGCACTACCATCAGGTGCACACCGGCATCAACCCGACCGGCATCGTGCCCCTCGGCCCCGACCTGTCCGGCTGGCTCACCCCGCACCACCGCGAGCAGCTGGGCGGCAGGCCCTTCGGCGACGGCACCCCGCCGGGACCGGTGCCTCCGGGCGAGGAGGTCCCCGCCTCCGGGCGGCCCTGACCGGATCACTCCACCCGGGGCGGCGGGCCCGCGTTCGCCGCCGCCAGCGGGGAACGCGCGAGCACCACGCAGCCCACGGCGATCAGCGCGAGCCCGGCCAGCTGCGGCAGCAGCCACCACCCCGTCCGCAGCTCCTCGCCGAACAGCGTCACCCCGTACACCACGCTGATCAGCGCGTCCCCGAGCGTCAGCATCGGCTGTACGGCGACGAGGCTGCCGGCCTGGAGCGCGTTCTGGAGGAGGAACAGCGCGCCGACGCCGGCCGCCGCCGTGGCGTACAGCTGCCACGCCGTCAGCAGGCCCACCGCACCGCCGCTGTCCAGCCGCCCCATCGCGTCCTTCATCAGCGCGGCGGTCAGCGCGTAACCGCAGGCCGCGGCCAGCCCCAGCAGCGCGGCACGGGTGTCGCCGCGGATGCCGAGGGCCGCCGTGATCAGCACGGCCTCGAAGATCCCGGTCGCGATCAGCGCCGGGACCCAGGCCGCGCCCTGCACCTCGTCGCTCCCGCCGACCGGTGCGGCCGCGGCCATCGCGAGGGCCAGACCCGCCGTCACGGCGGCCACCCCCGCCCAGACCGGGCGCGGAATCCGGACCCGCATGACATACCCGGCGATGAGCAGGGTCGCGGGCAGTTCGATCACGAAGATCGGCTGGACGACCGCGATGGGGCCGGTGGCCAGCGCCACCGCCTGGCAGACGGCGGCGACGATCACGAGCCCGATACCGGCGAGCCACACCTTCTGACGCAGCAGATGCCCGACCAGCGACAGACGCATCGCCTCACTGTCGGGAACGTTGAGGGCGGCGCGGCGCTGCAGGACGGAGGCTGAGCCGTTGCTGAGCGCGGTCAGGACGGCGAACAGGACGCTGATCACCCGCCCCATCATGAGGGCCGACGCCCTCCGGTCCGCGGCGCCGCGGACCGTGCGAGTGTCGCTCTTCCCCGGCCGGCGCCGGCCGGCCCGCGTAATCTGCGGAGCATGGCCGACAGGAACGCTCCCGTGCTCTCCACCCGCGCGCTCAACAGGGCGACGCTGGAACGGCAGTTGCTGCTCCGCCGCGCCGCCGTGACGGCGAAGGAGGCCATCGGCGGGCTGGTCGGCCTCCAGGCCCAGAACACCAGGCCGCCCTACTTCCAGCTCCACGCACGGCTGGCGGACTTCGACCCGGCCGAGCTCTCGGCGCTCATGGAGTCCCGCGAGGTGGTCAGGATCGTCACCCTGCGCTCCACGATCCACACCCACACGGCCGAGGACGCCCTGACCCTGCGCCCCCTGGTCCAGCCGGCCCGCGACCGGGAGCTGAACATGTTCCGGAACGGGCTCACGGGTGTGGACCTGGACCGCCTCACGGTGCTCGCCAGGGAGCTCGTCGAGGAACGGCCACGCACCCTGAAGGAACTGCGGCAGGAGCTGCGCCCCCACTGGCCCGACGCCGACCCGCAGTCGCTCGGAGTCGCCGCCCGGTGCCGCCTTCCCCTGGTCCAGGTCACCCCGCGCGGGCTCTGGGGGCGCAGCGGGCAGGTCGCCCTGACGACCGCCGAACACTGGCTGGGAAGCCCGCCGCTGCCCGCCGCCACGCCCGACGCGACCGTGCTGCGCTATCTCGCCGCCTTCGGGCCCGCGTCGGTGAAGGACATGCAGATGTGGGCCGGACTCACCCGTATGCGCGAGGTCTTCGAACGGCTGCGACCGCGCCTGGTCACCTTCCGCGACGACAACGGCGCCGAGCTCTTCGACCTGCCGGACGCACCCCACCCCGACCCGGACACCCCGGCCCCGCCGCGCTTCCTGCCCGAGTTCGACAACGTGCTGCTCGGCCACGCCGACCGGACCAGGGTGATCCCGCCCGAGTACAAGGGGCGCAACGGTGTGGGCAACCAGGCCTACGGGACCGTGCTGGCCGACGGCTTCCTGGCCGCGGTCTGGCGCCTCGACGAGACCGCCGACGAGGCGGTCGTCACCGTGCAGGCCCTGGGCCGGCTCGGCCGGGCCGCCCGCGACGAGATCGCCCAGGAGGCCGTGGAGATGCTGGGCGTCATGTGTCCCAGGCCCGCCTACGACGTCCGGTTCGCCGCGTTCGTCGACTTCGGCGACTGAGGACCTCAGTCCGCCCGGCCCGTGGCCGCCACCGTCACACCCAGGCCGACCATCGCGAACCCGCCCGCGCCGCCGATCATCGACAGCCGCCGGTCCGAGCGCGCGAACCAGTCCCGGGCCGCCGAGGCGCCCAGCCCCCACAGGGTGTCCGTGACCGTCCCGATCGCGATCGGGACCAGCCCCAGAAGCAGCATCTGGACGGCGAGATGCCCGGCCGAGTGATCGACGAACTGGGGCAGGACGGCGGCGAAGAACACGATCCCCTTGGGGTTGGTGACACCGACGAACACACCGTCGGCGACCGTCCGCAGATCACCTCGCGCCGGCTGCCCGGCGCCCTGGGCCATCGTGCTCATGCTCAGTTCCTTGCGGTGCCGGAACGCCTGGACGCCCAGATGCACGAGATACGCGGCACCCGCCAGCTTCACCACCATGAAGAACAGCGCGGACCGCTCCACCAGCGAACCGATTCCCAGCGCGACCGCCAGCACCAGCACATAGGAGCCGGCGACATTGCCGAGCACCGTGGCCAGAGCCGTACGGCGGCCATGTGCCAGCGCCCGGCCGATCACGAACAGCACGCTCGGCCCCGGAATCACGATCACCAGCAGGGACATCAGCGCGAAAGCAAGATACTGATCGATGGACACCATGCCGTCGAACCCCCCGTTCGTCGAAAGCCGTTCAGGGCAGGAGCCCCGCGCGGCGAGCCGCCACCACGGCCTCCAGCCGGGTGTGCGCCCCCAGTTTCCGCATCGCGGACCGCAGATAGCTTTTCACGGTCTCCGGCCTCAGACCCAGCCGTTCGGCCGCCGTGGCGTTCGTCGCTCCCGACGCGACGCAGGCGATCACATCCAGCTCGCGCGGCGCCAGCCGCACCCGGACCGCCGGTGCGCCGCGGTCCGCCCCCGAGGCCGACGCCAGCCGGCCACACACCGCGAGGAGCTCCCCGCGCAGCCCCTGGTCGGCGATCTTCGGGGCCAGGGCCCGCAGCTCCCGGTGCGCCTCGCGGACGTCCTCCCAGGTGCCGGAGCCCGCTCCCGGGTCGGTGAGCCGCTCCCTGGTGGCGGCGAGGAGCCGCTGCACCTCGTCCCGTACGGCGAGGGCCTGCTCCACGTCACGGGCCGCCGACGCCGCCGCGTCGAAGGTGCGGTCCCCGAGCGTGAGCGGCGCACGCAGCGCCCCGTACAGCACCCCGCGCACCGTACGGCGTACGACGACGGGCACCGCGACGACCGAGCGCAGGCCCTCGGCCGCGACCGCCGTGTCGTACTCGTGGCTGATGTGCCGGGCCGAGGGGTAGTCCGTGACCGCGCAGGGCCGCGACAGGGCGATCGTCTTGCCGCCGAGCCCGCTGCCCGCCGAGATCATCAGCCCGCGCAGCGCCACGGTCTGCGCCCCGCTCAGCTCCGAGATCCGGGCGTGGCGCGCGTCCGAGAGCAGCCCGCCGAAGACCACCGGCAGCCCGCTGGTCCGGCGCAGCCGCAGCAGAGCCGCCCGCAGCTCGGTCTCCTCGCCTGCTTCCGCCACGCCGATGACACACCGCCCTGTCCGGCCTCGCGACCTCACCCCCGTCCGGGGGTGGTGAGATCCGGGTCACTGTTCACATGATGTTAAAGGACGGGTCCGCAACGAGGAGGGCACATGCCGGCAACCAGTGCGACGGAGACGTTCCGGGCGGCCCGGGACTTTCTGATCGAGCACCGCGAGGACTACGCGGCGGCCTACGAGGGCTTCAGCTGGCCCCGGCCGGAACGGTTCAACTGGGCGCTCGACTGGTTCGACGCCATCGCCGAGAACAACGACCGCACCGCCCTGCACATCGTGGAGGAGGACGGCGGGCGCACCGAGATCTCCTTCGCCCGCATGGCTGCCCGGTCCGATCAGGCGGCGAACTGGCTGCGGGACCAGGGAGTGGCCGCGGGCGACCGGATCCTCGTGATGCTCGGCAACCAGGCCGAGCTGTGGGAGACCGCCCTCGCCGCGATGAAGCTGCGCGCCGTCGTCATCCCGGCCACCCCGCTGCTGGGCCCGGTCGACCTGCGTGACCGTGTCGAGCGCGGCGCGGTGCGCCATGTGCTCGTGCGGTCGGAGGACGCCGCCAAGTTCGACGAGGTGCCCGGCGACTACACCCGTATCGCCGTCGGCGCCGACGTGGACGGCTGGGTCTCCTACGCCGGGGCCGACAAGGCGTCCGACACGTTCACCCCGGACGGCGACACCGACGCCGGTGAACCGCTGATGCTGTACTTCACCTCCGGCACCACCGCGAGCCCGAAGCTGGTCGAGCACACCCATCTCTCGTACCCCGTCGGGCACCTGTCCACGATGTACTGGATCGGCCTCAAACCCGGCGACGTCCATCTGAACATCTCCTCGCCCGGCTGGGCCAAGCACGCCTGGTCGAACCTCTTCGCGCCGTGGAGCGCCGAGGCCACCGTCTTCATCTTCAACTACACGCGCTTCGACGCCGCCCGGCTCATGGCGGAGATGGACCGCTCGGCCGTCACCAGCTTCTGCGCCCCGCCCACGGTCTGGCGGATGCTCATCCAGGCCGACCTCACCCAGCTCCGTACACCGCCGCGCGAGGTCGTCGCCGCCGGTGAACCGCTCAACCCCGAGGTCATCGAGAGCGTCCGGCGCGCCTGGGGCGTCACCATCCGGGACGGCTTCGGCCAGACGGAGACCTCCGTCCAGGTGGCCAACTCGCCGGGCCAGCTCCTCAAGGCCGGCTCGATGGGCCGGCCCAGCCCGGGATTCAAGGTCGAGCTGCTGGACCCGGTCTCCGGTGAACCGGGCGCGCCGGAGGGCGAGATCGCCCTCGACCTGTCCGCCCGCCCCGTCGGCCTGATGACGGGCTACCGCGGCGACCCGGAACGCACGGCCGAGGCGATGGCGGGCGGCTACTACCGCACCGGCGACATCGGCTCGCGCGACGAGGACGGCTACATCACCTATGTGGGCCGGGCGGACGACGTGTTCAAGGCCTCGGACTACAAGATCTCGCCGTTCGAGCTGGAGAGCGCCCTGCTGGAGCACGAAGCGGTCGCCGAGGCCGCCGTCGTGCCCGCCCCCGACCCGGTGCGCCTCGCCGTCCCGAAGGCGTACGTCGTGCTCGCGGCGGGCTGGGAGCCCGGTCCCGACACCGCCAAGGTGCTGTTCGAGCACTCCCGGTCGGTCCTCGCCCCGTACAAGCGCATCCGCAGGCTGGAGTTCGCCGAACTGCCGAAGACCGTCTCGGGGAAGATCCGCAGGATCGAACTGCGCGAGCACACCGCGCGGGGCGCCGGCACCGAGTTCGACGAGGGGGACCTGCGGTGAGCGGCCTCTCCTACGCGCACGGCACCGGCGGCACCGCCCTGCTCGGCGACACCATCGGGCGCAACCTGGACCGCGCGGTCGAGGCGTTCGGCGAGCGGGAGGCGCTGGTCGACGTGGCGTCCGGGCGCCGCTGGACGTACGCCCGCTTCGGCGCCGACGTCGACGAACTCGCCCGGGGGCTGATGGCGTCCGGCGTGGCCAAGGGCGACCGGGTCGGGATCTGGGCGGTCAACTGCCCGGAATGGGTCCTCGTCCAGTACGCCACGGCCCGGATCGGGGCCGTCATGGTCAACATCAACCCCGCCTACCGCGCGCACGAGCTCGGTTACGTGCTGGGCCAGGCCGGGATCTCCGTGCTGATCGCCTCCCTCGCCCACCGCACCAGCGACTACCGGGCGCTGGTGGACCAGGTCCGCGCCGAGTGCCCGGCGCTGCGGTCCGTCCACTACATCGGCGACCCGTCCTGGGACGAACTGACCGCCGCCTCGCAGACGGTGACGCATGAGCAGATGGCGGCACGCGAAGCGGAGCTGTCCTGCGACGACCCGATCAACATCCAGTACACCTCCGGCACCACGGGCTTCCCCAAGGGGGCCGTGCTCTCCCACCACAACATCCTCAACAACGGATATTTCGTGGGGGAGATGGTCGCCTACACCGAACAGGACCGGGTCTGCCTGCCCGTGCCGTTCTACCACTGCTTCGACTGATACAGCTTTAGGGTACACGACGCGTGGACACCAACCCCCCAATTCCTGCGGGGGCTTCGCTGCGTCCGGGGAGGGCATACCCTGGCTTGGGAGGTGATCCGATGTCGTCGCTGCAAGAGAGCGTCCGAAGCCACCGTAGGCGCTCCGGCTGGAGCCAGGAACAGCTCGCCGAAGAGGCCGGCCTGTCCGTGGGCGTCGTCCGCAAGATCGAGCAGGGTGGGAACGCTCAGGTCGAGACCATCCACATGCTCGCGCGGGCTTTAGGCACCACCACGTCCAGCCTGTTCGCCACCGAGGCCCCCGAGCCTGTCCACGGCAACGCGGGCGACGGCCCCAAGCTCTCCGAACTGCGCCGGGCTCTCATGCCTCCGGTCGGGCTCCGCGAGGTGATCGTCGAAGCCGACCACGCGCCCGTGCTGGCCTCAATCCAGCGCGACATCGACGACAGCCACGCCCTGTATCACGCCGACCACTACGACAGCGTCGCCAAGAAGCTGCCGGGCATCCTTCGGGACGCCGAGGCTGCGGTCTCCCTGTCGGAGGAGATCGAGCGCCAGAACGCCATCGTCGTGCGCGCCAGCGCCTTCCTGCTGGCCGGGAAGTACCTCACCCAGGTCCGGCGCTACGACATGGCTTACCACGCCCTGTCGCTGGGCATCAGGGACGCCCGCGAGGCCGACGAGACGCACATCGCGGCCACGGGAGTCGTCGGCATGGCCTGGCTGCTCCTGCGCCAGGACCGATTCGACGAAGCCGAGCGCCTGGCCACCGTGACGGCCGAGGAGGTTGAGCCGCGCATGTCCAGCGCCAAGCCGGGCGAGCTCGCGCTCTGGGGCGAGCTGCTTCAGCGCGTAGCCTCGGCTGCGATCAGGAACAACCGCCCCGACATCGCCAAGGACGCCCGGCGCATGACCGCGACCGCCGCGAGCGCGCTCAGCCGGGAGCACGTCAACTTCAGGCAGCACTGGACCACCTTCGGGCCGGTGACGGCCGAGGCGAAGGCGATCGAGGATCTCTCCCTCATCGGGGACCACCGCGGAGTGATCAGCAGGGCAGACGAGGGGCCGGTCGGCTCCAAGGGGCTGAAGAAGTTCGGCCGGCCGAGCGCGAACAATTGGGACCGGCACCGCCTCGATGTCGCTCGTGCTCACGCGAAGCTCGGCTCCCACCAGGACGCCATGGACGAGCTCTCGACCATCAAGCAGTCCTCTCCCGAGTGGCTGCGGCACCAAGCGATGGCTCGGCGCGTCATGACGGACATCCTGGAGCGGCGCAAGCGCACCCTCACCCAGGACATGCGCGATATGGCCGTTCACCTGGGTGTTGCTGGCTAACTACCACGCCCCGTAGCACTTCCTGGCGATCAGTCAGGGAACTGCTACGGGGCGTGTCTGGTTGATCACTATCACCCCTCGTAGCTTCATGGCCATGGCGAGCAACCAGCAAGCCGAGCCCCGTATCGAGATCGGCTCGGTCATGAGGGACACAGAGTCGGGTCAGATCGGCATCGTTCAGCGGGCCCCCGAGGGGCCGGTCCGCTTACATGCCCTGAACTGCGACAGGCACTGGGAGGTCGTCCCCGACCTCCTGTCGGAGTTGACCTCGGTCGAGGCGCTCAGTGCTCGCGTCGCCGTCGCCAACTACTGGTCCAGGAACCGCGTGGGACGCGGAGTGCGCTCATGATCTGGCGAGCGATAGCCCGAGCGGCCGGCCCCTTGCTCGCCCTGACGATCGCCGCCTCGGTCGGCTTCGTCCTCGTCTTCGTCTGGCGAACGACGAACCCCTAGACCGGCCCGTCCTGCATGGTGACCACCCCCATGGCTCCCCCGCCACCGCCCACGCAGGACGGGCCTTCAAGCCCCCACCCCGGCCGCTCTCATGACGGTCAGTGGTCGGAGTGGGCTGCAAGTCCAGTGCACCACTCCACGAGCGAGAGGAACACGCATGACTGCTGTAGCGAGCGAGACGAAGACCGGCCGCTCCCTCGTCAGCGAGTCGCTGTTCGGCAGCCTCACGAACTTCGTGATGCAGCACGACGGCGAGACGCTGGAGCGCGCCGAGCGGATCGTGGACCAGGCCATCGCCTACGTCGCCACCGCCACGGTGACCCTGATGCCCAGCGACGACGTCGACAAGGGCTACCACGCCTTCATCCTGCACACGAAGGCGTACGCCGAGTTCTGCGACCGCCAGGCCGGACGCTTCCTGCACCACAACCCCGCGTCGGGCCCCGTCCAGGGCGGCCGTCCCCTGGAGCGGGTCAGCCTCACCACGCACACGATGAAGGCCGCGGGCTTCATGGTCTTCGACGACCTCTGGACGGTGGACGGCACCAACGCCGCCCAGTGCGACTCGGACGACGGGCGCGACTACTAGGACGTCGCCCAGGTGTAGGGCGCGGCCGGTCTGCATCACGGGCCGGCCGCGCCCCTGTAGTAAGGAGCTATGGCCTTGCCAGCGAAAGAACTGCCCGTCGTCATCCTCGACGGGTTCATGCCCACCGCTCAGCGCCTTGTTCTGAACCGGCGCGGCTCCACGGTGTGGGACATCGAGAGCGAGCGTGGCCGATACGCGGCGAAACTCGGGTATCCCAACGAGTCGAGCGAGGGCTCCCAGCCCTGGACGGCTCTCGCTCCCGCCAGGGAGGGGCACATCCTCAACGCGCTGAATGAGGAGCCCACGGCTTTCGGCGAGTGGGAGGAGGGGACCTGGAACGTTCAGCCCTGGCGGGAAGGCCCCAGCCTCTGGCAGCTCTGGGAGGGCTGCCGAGTGCCAGGCTCGACGATGGAGCCGCACCAGAGCGTCGCCCTCGCCTGCGCAGAGGTCATCGCCGAGCTGCACGGGAAGGGTTGGACACACTCCGACATCCAGCCCGCGCACCTCATCATCGGCCCCGAGCGGACGCACCTCATCGACCTCGCCCTGGCCCGAGGTGGCCGCGTATCCGCCGGCTTCGACTTCCCCTTCCGTGGATGTCTCGTGCACTACGAGGCCCCCGAGATCTCCCGCAGCGTGCTGGATACTGGCTGGGCCGAGCCGACGCAGGCGTCCGACGTCTACGCCTTCGGCGCTTCGCTGCTCATCTCCGCCACCGGGGCGCGGGCGGTTGAGTACCCAGACGACGCGCCTCGCCCGATGCAGCGTCAGGCCATCGTGGGCGGTCGGTTCCGGGACGTCACCATCTCTGGCCCGATGCGCAGCCTGGTGCGGGAGATGCTTCGGTACGACCCGAAGGACCGGCCCACGATCTACGAGGTTGGCAAGGCGCTGAGCTGACTGTGAGTATGCGACAAGAGAGCCCCCCGGCTGATGGCTGGGGGGCTCTGTCGTGGGCGTTAGTCGCCCGCCGGAGCGGCCTCGAACGGGTTCGTGTGTGCGCGCAGTCGCTGCGTGTTATCTTGAGTTCAGTTCGAGCGCGGCCCGCAACATCGGCCCGCTCGATGGCCCAGGGAGGCGCAGCCACTCCCGAGCCAAGTAGACCTGAGAGGCCCTATGAGCATCTGGGCTTAGGGAACCACGAATCCGCCAAACCGGGTTCTGTTGTCTGCGCAACGGGATTCGACCGGAAGAGATGCGCCGCCAAGCGTCTCTTCCAAGCCACCCATAGTTCGAGGTGGCCGGTCGAGTCTGCGTCGCTTCGTCCGGCACCTCCTTAAAGGCGAAGGACGCTCGAAGTGATGGTCAAAGTCGCGCTGGCAGTCTGTGTGAGCCTGGTGCTCTCCATGCTGATCGCCTTGGGCGCCGGCATTCTGCTGGGCACGGACAAGCGCACGGGCGTGATCTACGGGGCAAGGGCCCTGGTCGGCACCATGACCATCTGCCTAGCCGTGATCGGCGTGTTCCTGATGGCGCCCAGAAGTGACCCCTAGGGAAGAGCGGGCTCCTTGGGCGCATCCGAGGGGCCTTTATCCCTTGGGCGAGTTGGTGCGGGACATGCCCAGGTAGACCCGAAGGGCCGGCCCGCGATCTACAAGGTGGGCAAGACCCTGAACTGAGTACGCACGACGAATGCCGCCCCCAGCACAGGAGTTGGGGGCGTTCGCGCGTGAGCGATCAACGATCGGATCGTGCTAGCGTTCTTCCGCAGGCGATTGAGGGCGGACCGCCCCTGGCGGTCCAACGCAGTGGTCACAACCCTCCACTACGTGACGCGCCCTCTCTAGCCGAGGGGGCGTACCCTTCGCGGCTGCGCGATCCAAATTGAGCACGAGGGCGGGCCCAGTTGGCCCGCGCCATGCAAGTACTGAGCGGCGGGTTGACGCGGCAGAAGCTTGACCGACTCCTCCGGAGGATCACGTCCAGTGACGTGGTGCGGGAGGAGTCCGCCATCCATTGTGGGTGGCCAGGTCGAGGCTGCCGTTGGCTCGACCTGGCCACCCCTTCACTAGAAGGGGCTCGCCAATGAGCGCCAACCGCCAGAAGCTGATCGCCCTCGCGTTCGTAGTCCTGTCCGCCGGGCTTGTCGGTCTCGCATCCGGGGCGTTGCTCGCGCTGCTCGGCGCTTCCCTGCGGGACAGCGTGACAGGCGGCGCTGCGGCAGGCATGGCTGCCGCCATGTTCGGACTTGCGGCCGTCGCCATGTTTCGCTTCAGGGACGGCGATGACGGGAGGCCTCCTGGGACATCCGCGCCATAACTGCCGCACCAGGGGGCTCTCTCAATGCCTCAAGGCGGCAGCCCCGAAGGGCTGCCGCCAGGCGTCACTTACACAGGGCGTCCGGTCAGCTCGCCGAGCACGACGATCACCCGCTTCAGGGTGCCGGCGCTGTACGCGGCGAGGTCGGAGAGCAGTTTGATCTGCGCGGCCGTCTCCTCGGCCGTGGGAGCCTCCTTGGCGAAGTACGCCAGGCTCAGGTCGATCCGCTCGTCGAGGTAGGGGATCGCCTCCTCGGCCTCGCTCCTCAGACCGTCGAGCTGGGCGCGCTTCGCCTTGCCGGCGACCTCCTCGGCGTCGTACGGCCGGGAGTAGATGACGTTCGCGCTGTCCGTGCGCTCGTCGCGCCAGAAGTACAGCTCGCGCACGTCGTCGTAGAAGTCGAACCGGCCATCGGCCATCTCTGCGGGCGGGGCCTCACTCACGCTGCTTCATCCTCCAACTGGTCGTATCCGTCGATGTACTTGTCGCCGTTCAGGTGCGCGGCGAGCTTGCCGACACCGCGCTCGGCCCGGCGCTGTACCGTGCTCTTGTGGACCTCGAAGAGGCCGCCGATCTCCTCGTACGTCCAGTCCAAGCCGTAGCGCATGACGGTCGAGCGCTTCTCGTCGAGGCTCAGGTCCGCGGTGTCCCAACCCCGCCGTACGTCGGCGAGGTGAGCGGGGAAGCTGGACCCCCTTCTTCTTGTCGGTCTGCGCCTTGGGCATGTCGGCGTCGGGGGCCTGCTCGTTCTTCATCCCGTACGCGGCATCGGGGGCGAAGACGGCTGGGAGCGTGCGCTCGACCGTCGCGCGGTCGTATCCACCAACTCAGTACCCCTGCGCTTCGAGCTGGTCCTGGTTGACCTCCCAGGACTTGTGCTCGGAGCGGTGCTTCTGGGCGGTGAGGAACTTGTTGCCGATGCGCTGGACGAGCCAGCGGTTGAGCATGCCGGGGCCGCCAGCGAGGGCATGCCGGGCCGCAGCCGGCCGGGTGGCCAAGAACGCCACCGCCTCCTGGTAGGCGCTCGTCGCCTACCGCGAGGCGTACGAGGCGTACGAAGACATGCTGGCAGCCGGCATCGCCCGCGAGGTGGCGCGCATGGTCCTGTTCACCAGCTTCTACGTGACGTGCAACGCCCGCAGACTGATGCACTTCCTCGGACTGCGCACCAAGAGCAATGCCGCCACCTTCCCCAGCTTCCCGCAGCGTGAGATCGAGATGGTCGCCGAACTCATGGAAGACCACCTCGCCGAGCAGATGCCCCTCACCTACGGCGCGCACAACTCGACCGGCCGGGTGGCCCCGTCAGTAAGCCGCCCCAGGCCCGCCCTGAGTTCCTGATCGAGCGATACCCGACCCTCTTCAGCAGCGAGCGCGAGAAGGAGCTGCCCGCCTGGGCACAGATCAAGTTCGCCGACCTGCGTCTGCTACTTCTCCAGGAGGCCGGCAACTACGAGGCGTCCCTTGAAGAGATCGACCGCCTGGAGAGCGGGCACCACAACTGACGCACGAAAGCCCCGGCACCCCCGAAAGGGGGTAGCCGGGGTTTCGTCGTATCCACCCCCGTTCGGGGGTAGTGGTCAGTCGCTCACGTCACGCCACTCGATGGTGATGTGGTCGTCCACGGACATGGACGTGAGGTGCCGGCCCTTCGCCGGATTCAGGGTGACGATGCAGCAGAAGTCCACCCATGCCCGACGCGTCGGAAGCGGAAGAGTCGGCCACCCCTCAATCAGACCGGCTACCCCCTTCACCGGGTCGAGCGGAGGGATTCCGGCCGTGCTCACCAGCTCCGACTCGATGGTTTCGAGCTTCTTCTGGATTGCCTGAGACCCGGCGGTCATCTGGGACAGGCTGATCGCGCCCTCTGCGTAGGCCATAGCCAGCCCGTCGAGGCGTTCCCGGAGCTCCTTGGCCTGACTCTGGAGCTGGGCCCCTGACTGGCCCTCCTGGGCATTCTGAGTCTCCAGGATCTGCCCGAGGAAGTCGGGGAACATCAGCCGGGCCAGAGTCGCCTTGCTCGCGCGGTCGTCGGCGATGCTCCGGGGCGTGCGCGTGTGCGTGTCCTTGCACCCGTACACCGGGACGCCCCGGTAGCCCCGACCATTGACTGTGTCGGTGCAGCCGTCGTAACCGCATCCCCCGATGCCGGCGAGCAGAGTGCCCGGCGTCCGGCCGGTCCGCTTGCCCCCGGAGAACCGCTCCGGGCTGTTCAGGATCGCCAGCACTGAGTAGTGCACCTCGGGGTCGAGGATCGGAGGCCACTGCGCCTCGCCGATTACCTCGCCGTAGTACGTGGACATCCCGGCGTAGCGCGGGGACGTGAGCACCTTCTTCACGCCGCGCAGAGTCCACCCCTTGGCGCCCGTGACCTTGCTACGGGGCGACTGGAGCTTGGCCTCGTCCCACTTGCGCGCGACCGCCGTCAGGGACTCCCCGGCGAGGATCATCTGCGCGCCCTCAACGATGGCCGCAGCCTCGTCGGCGATGAGCGTCATGTGGTCGTCGCCGTAACCGAAGGGGCGGATGCCCGCGGTGTACGGGCGGCCCTGCTGGGCGGCCTGCTGGTTGGCCAGCTTCTGGCGCTCAGCCTTCTGCTCACCCTCGTACGTAGCCCAGGCCGTTACCGTGCGGGCGACAGCCCGACCGGCCGGAGTGGACAGGTCCAGGTGTCCGGCCATCACCGCGTGGACGTTGACGCCAAGCTCGATCACCTTCTCCAGGTCCTTCGTCACACGGATGAGCCGGTCCGTGTGCCAGCAGATGATCGCCTCCGGCTTGCTGGCGAGCATGGCCTCGAAGTCCGGGCGCACGACGTTCTTCTTCGTGGCGCTCAGGTCGTTGTCCGTCCACACGTGGCGGACCTCCATGCCGAGGTCGGCCGCGAGCTGGCGGCAGCTCTCTTCCTGCCGGGCGACGCCCTGCTCCTCGCCCGTGAGATCCTGGCTGATCCGAACGTAGATGTCGGCCCGGATCACAGGCCCTCCGTTGCTGCGCATGTTGCGCATGGTACCCCCAAGCTGTACCGCTGTTTCGGCATGGTCATGGGAAACCTCGCCATCACCTCGCACGGTGCCTGCATCGTCATCCCGGCCCCGGCCTTCGAGCCCGCCGCCGTGCTGGCCGCCGTCCAGCAGGAGCGCTGCACCTCGCTCTACGGCGTGCCCACCATGTTCATCGCGGAGCTCGGTCTGCCCGGCTTCGCCTCGTACGACCTCTCCTCGCTGCGGACCGGGATCATGGCCGGATCGCCGTGTCCCGTCGAGGTGATGAAGCGGGTCGTCGCCGAGATGCACATGGAGGAGGTGTCCATCTGCTACGGGATGACGGAGACCTCCCCGGTCTCCACCCAGACCCGCATGGACGACGACCTGGAGCGCCGCACCGGGACCGTCGGGCGCGTGATGCCGCACCTCGAGGTGAAAGTCGTCGACCCGGCGACCGGAGTGACCCTGCCGCGCGGTGAGCCGGGTGAACTGTGCACCCGGGGCTACAGCGTGATGCTCGGTTACTGGGAACAGCCCGAGCGGACGGCCGAAGTGATCGACGCGGGACGCTGGATGCACACCGGTGATCTCGCGGTGATGCGGGAGGACGGTTACGTCCAGATCGTCGGCCGGATCAAGGACGTGATCATCCGCGGGGGCGAGAACGTCTATCCGCGTGAGATCGAGGAGTTCCTCTACAGCCATCCGAAGATCGCGGACGTCCAGGTGGTCGGGGTGCCGGACGCGAGGTACGGCGAGGAGATCCTGGCCTGTGTCATTCCGCGTGACCCGGCCGACCCTCCGACGCTGGAGGAGCTGAAGGCCTACTGTCACGAGCGGCTGGCGCACTACAAGATCCCGCGCGGGCTGCGGATTCTGGACGCCTTCCCGATGACCGTCAGCGGCAAGGTCCGCAAGGTCGAACTCCGGGAGGGGTACGGCGCGTAGACCGGGCCGGGCGGTGGCCGGTCAGGCGGCTTCGGTGACGCCGGAGCCCAGGCCCTGGGTGGCCGCCGCCCACTCGATGAGCAGGACCTCGTACGCCGCGGCCTCCACAGGGGTCCAGTCCTGTCCGGCCCGCTCGTCCACGAGTGCGCGGATCGCCTCGTTCGCCTCGACGGCGGACGGGTGGGCGGGCTGGGTCAGGAATACGTGCGTGGAGTGGGTGGGATGCCGAGGAGTTAAGACCATGCCTTCACTCTACGTCCTCATACTGACAACGCCCCGAACATATGCGTCCGGCAGGGCACAGGTGACCGAAATCATGCGGTGTCAGGGACCGGCGCTGATCAATTCGTCGGCGGGGCCGTTCACCGGCTGCGGCGTACCGGTGAGGTCGAGGACGAACAGCGGGATGGCGAGGCCGTCCGCGCGTGAGCGGGCCTCGTCGGTGTAGCCGGCCAGCGAGAAGAGCACGCCGGACACCGAGGAGTTGAGCGCGTTGAGCCAGAGGCACTCGACGTCCCGCAGGGCCGTGGGCCGGGTGGTGGCGTCGACCTGCGCGATGAGGCCGGCGGCGCGGAGGTCGATCCGGGAGCTCGGCCGCACCTCGGGCTGGACGACGTCGCGGTAGCCCAGCCACCGTAGATACAGCGCCGCGGTGCTCACCGCGTCGCGCGCCGTGCGTATCACCAAGGGCCGGAACGACGGCCTCGGATGGGCGGCGGTCCGCGGCAGCGGTATGTGCGAGGGCCCGGTCCGGCCGGCGTCGGGCTGCGTGATCCCGCGCGTGGCCACCGGGCGCACGGGTATGCGCAGCACCGCGCCGCAGGGGCAGCAGAGTTCGGGGTGCGGCCACTGGTCGCGCCGCCCGCAGGAGTGGCAGCGCACGCTCACCCAGTCGTCGTTCCAGGTGCGGTGCGTGATGGGCACCGCCGGGGCGCCGCGCATCAGCGGCGGGGCGGTCGGGGAGCCGCACGGGCAGGGATACACCGGAGTGATGTACGCGTGTTCCCGGCGGCAGACCGGGCAGCGCACGGGCACGGACTCCACGTATGGCCCCCCTCCTCCAGCCGCTCCCCGCGGCGACTGCGTTCCGTACCCCATCGTCCACCAAGAGCGATGCCCTGGGGAGGAACTCGGCGCACTTCGCGGTCATATCTTCGCCCGCACCCTCCCTGTGCCCGTCCCGCGTTCCGCCCCGCGTCCTCCCCGCCGTCCCGCGCTCCCTTGACGGCCGTTCGGGGTCGCCCTAAATTGATTCCGTATAGCAGAACAAAACTTCCGTAATGCGGAATTGGTGCTCTCAGGTGGCGCGACAGAGCCCGAATCCACCAGGTCCGAGCAGGAGCACTCAATGCCTCGTATGACCGCTGCCCGAGCGGCAGTTGAGATCCTCAAGCGCGAAGGCGTCAGTAACGCGTTCGGTGTGCCGGGTGCGGCGATCAACCCGTTCTACGCGGCTCTCAAGGCCTCCGGCGGGGTGCACCACACCCTCGCCCGCCATGTAGAGGGCGCCTCCCACATGGCCGAGGGCTACACCCGTGCCGCGGCCGGGAACATCGGCGTCTGCATCGGTACGTCGGGGCCCGCGGGCACCGACATGATCACCGGCCTCTACTCCGCCATCGCCGACTCGATCCCGATCCTCTGCATCACCGGCCAGGCCCCGACGGCCGTCCTGCACAAGGAGGACTTCCAGGCCGTCGACATCGCGTCGATCGCGGCCCCGGTGACCAAGGCCGCGACCACCGTCCTGGAGGCCGCGCAGGTCCCCGGTGTCTTCCAGCAGGCCTTCCACCTGATGCGCACAGGCCGGCCGGGACCGGTCCTCATCGACCTGCCGATCGACGTGCAGCTCACCGAGATCGAGTTCGACCCCGAGCTCTACGAGCCGCTGCCCGTCCACAAGCCCGCCGCGAGCCGCAAGCAGATCGAGCGGGCCGTCGAGATGCTGAACGCGTCCGAGCGCCCCCTGCTCGTCGCCGGCGGCGGCATCATCAACGCCGACGCGTCGCACCTCCTGGTGGAGTTCGCCGAGCTGACCGGCGTCCCGGTCGTCCCCACCCTGATGGGCTGGGGCATCCTCCCGGACGACCACGAGCTCAACGCGGGCATGGTCGGCCTCCAGACCTCGCACCGCTACGGCAACGCGAACTTCCTGGAGTCCGACTTCGTCCTCGGCATCGGCAACCGCTGGGCCAACCGCCACACCGGCAAGCTGGACGTCTACACCAAGGGCCGCACCTTCGTCCACGTCGACATCGAGCCCACCCAGCTCGGCAAGATCTTCGCCCCGGACCTCGGCATCGCCTCGGACGCGAAGGCGGCCCTGGAGCTCTTCGTCGAGGTGGCGCGCGAGCTGAAGGCGGCGGGGAAGCTGAAGGACCGCGCGCGGTGGGCCGCGTCCACCCAGGAGCGCAGGGCCACCCTCCAGCGCCGCACGCACTTCGACAACGTGCCGCTGAAGCCGCAGCGGGTGTACGAGGAGATGAACCGGGCGTTCGGCCCCGAGACCCGGTACGTCACCACCATCGGCCTCTCCCAGATCGCGGGCGCGCAGATGCTGCACGTCTACCGGCCGCGCCACTGGATCAACTGCGGCCAGGCGGGGCCACTGGGCTGGACCATCCCGGCCGCGCTGGGCGTCGCCACCGCCGACCCGGACGGCTCGGTCGTCGCCCTCTCCGGCGACTACGACTTCCAGTTCATGCTGGAGGAGCTCGCGGTGGGCGCGCAGCACCGCATCCCGTACGTCCACGTGCTGGTGAACAACTCCTACCTGGGGCTCATCCGGCAGGCGCAGCGCAACTTCGACATCGACTTCCAGGTCAACCTGGAGTTCGAGAACCTCAACTCCCCGGAGCTGGGCGTCTACGGCGTCGACCACGTCAAGGTCGTCGAGGGCCTCGGCTGCAAGGCGATCCGCGTCACCGAGCCCGACCAGCTTCTGCCCGCCTTCGAGGAGGCCAAGAAGCTCGCGGCGGAGCACCGGGTGCCGGTGGTGGTCGAGGCGGTCCTGGAGCGCGTCACCAACATCTCGATGAGCGGCTCGGACATCGCGTCCGTCAACGAGTTCGAGGACGTGGCCTCCGAGCCGGGCCACGCCCCGACGGCGATCCGGCCGTTCGCGGAGGCCTGAGCCCGGAGGGGCTGCGGTCGTGTTCCCGGAGAGCACCTGCGGAGGCCCGTAGGTGCTCTTCGGGCCTGTGCCCTGGGGTGATTCGAACCTGCGGCACCCGCTTTAGGAGTGGGATCGAATCCTTGCCGGGGGGTGCTCTACCGTGTCGCAGGATGTTGCTCTGCCTGATCAGCGCCCTCTGGCGTCGTACACCATCCGGCTCCTGACGCCCTGTGCCGGACCAGATCAGGAACCTGCGGTGGGCCGTGGACTTCGATATCGGCGGCTCCGGACGAACTGGTTCCGACCATTCGCTTGGCAGCAGTTGACAGTAGGGATCGATGAGAACCACCCGCACGAGATGGGTGCGCTGTCACGACTGGTTCTCAAAGCAGGTGCAGATTGGGGGCCTGTGCGGCACCCGTGTACTCGGCCATCGTCACGACCGTTACGCCGGCGTCTTCGAGTGTCTCGGTTCCGTTCGCGCCGGCGACGAAGGTGTCTGGCTCGTTCCAGGCCGTGACGACGCGCCGCAAGCCGGACTCCTTCACGAGCTGGGCGCACGGGCGAGGGCGGGATGCCCTCCTCGCGCACGGTTCCAGGGAACTGTAGATCGTGGCGGTTGCTAGGCGAGGATCTTGGGGCGGCAGCTTGGCGAGAGCGCCTTCCTCGGCGTGGTCGTGCGGATCGTTCTCCCGGGAGTAGCCGCGTGAGAGCTCGGTTCCGTCGGCGGCGACGATCACCGCACCCACGCTGAACGCGGTTTTCGAGGGCGGGCACAGGGTGGCCAGCTCGCAGGCTCGGGCGAGCCATCCGCCGTCGGCGTCGTTCGGCTCGCGGCCTGTGCCCGGGGTGCCGATTGAGGGCGGCGTCGTACTCATCGTGGCTCCGTCGAGGTGTCCTTGGGGGCGTACCTCAGGAGTACCACGTCGTCGATCTGGCGTGTCTCCAGCAGCCGCAGGCGCGCGGCAGGGCCGCCGGGGTAGGCAGCCGGGCCGAGCATGCGTACCGCGTCCGGCTGGCCGACGAGCAGCGGGGCGACTACGAGTTGCAGTTCGTCGGCCAGTCCCGCCGACAGGAGTTGGGTGTGGACTGTGCCGCCGCCCTCCACCATGAGCCGCTTGACGCCATACACATCTCCTAGGGCATCGAGAGCACCTGACCACACTGCCTCTGTGGGCACGGTATGGACCGTCGCCAGGTCGCCGAGGTTGGCTTGGGCCTTGCTGGTGGCCGCGTCGCCGGCGGCCAGGACGAGCTTGTCTCCGCCGTGGTGCCAGAACTTCCAGCCCGGGTCAAGGTCTCCCGTGGCCGTGACGGTGACCTTCAGGGGGTACTCCGACTGACCGGAAGCCAGCCGGTCCGCCCTGCGCTGTGCCGAGTTGACCAGCAGACGGGGGTTGTCCGCTCGCAGGGTCCCGGCGCCGACGAGAATGGCGTCGACGCCGGCTCGTACGGAATCGACCCGGTCGAAGTCCGCCTTGTTGGACAGCATGAGCCGGTCCTCGCCCGGGCGGGTGTCGAGGTGGCCGTCGATCGATACCGCTGCGGACAGCAGGACGTACGGGCGTGCCATGGGAGTCTCCCGGATTCAGGCGCCGATGGGTCAGGCAGGGTGCAGGACGATGCGGTCGAGCGCGGCTCGGAACTCGTCGACGCCGTCCTCTCCAGCTGCGGGGGCCAAGGCCACATCGAGCCGGTCGAGCTGGTTGTAGATGCGCGCGGAGCCGGTCTCGGCGGCGATCCCCACGGCCTGTACGCCGATTCGAGCAGCCAGGGTCACGTTGCCCGCTCCCGAGTGCGCACGAGCAGCACGGGCCAGGTAGACCCCGCGGTCCCGTCGGTAGACGGCCGGAAGCCCTGCGATGGCGTTGTCGAAGCCGATCGCCGCCTGGTCGTAGTCGCCCAGGGTGGCAAGGGAGCGGGCGCGGGCGGTATCGATGTATGCCGTATCGAGCCAGGAGCCCCACACTGAGTCGGCGTCCGCGCGGTCAAGAAGCATGAACGCGGCGTCGTAGGCCCTCTGCGCTTCGTCGCCTTCGCCCAGCACGGCATGAGCATGAGCTTCGTGAAGGACCGCGATCACTTCGAGGCGGCTTCCGGAAGGAGCAGTACGCCGGGCGGCGGCTGCGAGCCCGAGTGCGTCGGCTGCGTACCCAGTGTCGACCGCGAGTTGAGCCTTGCGCCCGAGGATGTAAGCGGTCAGAGCGGCGTCGCCGGTGATGTGTGAGGCGTCGAGAGCCTTGGCGGTGTAGCCGTCGGCGGCGCGGTCGTCACCGATGTCGTGGGCGAACCAGCCCGCCAGTTCCTCGTACCGCGTCTCCAGAGCGAGGAGCCTGATGGCGTCAGTGCCACGAGCGGCTCGGCGTCGGGAGGCGAGAGAGACGAGGTGCTGTTGCAACGCGGGTAGCAGGTGCCGAGGGCCGATTAGGTTGTCCGTCTGGATCATGACTCGACGAAGCTGGGAGAAGTGCTCCAGGGGAGAACCCATGTCGGCGAGTTCGTCAGCGGCTGCCGCTCTCACGGGAAGAGCCGCTGAGGCCAGGCCGGCAAGCCCGGAGGCAAGAACAACGCGGCGGGGCACGGGCACGAAGAGGATCCTTCCGTTGATACGAGCTGGTACGACGACCAGGTCCGTGTCGCCCTCGCCTAAGCCTGCCTGTTCGAAGGGACCCAGAGCCAGGGGCTCCGGCGGGATGGCCCCATGCCCCCTTGGCGTGGCCCCATGAACGAATCCCTCGACTTTGGACACCGAAGCGGCCCGGTTCCTCCGGGCTTCGAGTTCTGCCCTGTCCCAACCCCGCGCCAGCGCGCCAGCGGCGTCCAGGGCCTCGTCGAGGCGCACGGCGGCGGAGCGTGGAACGGGACGCTCAGCACGCTCGAAGCGCGCAATATGGGAGCGGTCGATCAGCGCCTTTCGTGCGAGGACTTGCTGAGCGAGTCCGCGGGCCTCGCGGAACTGACGTAGCTCATATCCCCAGCGGTGCCACGGACCGGCATCGGGCGTCAGTTCGTTCGGCCGTTGCCCCATATGTTTCTCCTCTCTCGCTGTGATGCATTGTCGAGCGTGGACCGAACAATGAGGTCGGGCCGGACTCAATGGGGCGCGTGGGGCCAACAAGCGGGGCCCCACGCAGGGCCTCCCGGTGGGACTGCCCATCGATTTCACTATGGGCACGAGTCGTTCACACGCTATCCGAACGACCCAAGCGGCGACCCCTCCTCTCATCACGATGAGTGATCGCTCAGTGGCCGATCGATCAAATTGCTCAACTCTGGAGGTTTGCCATGCCCCACGAACACTCCCGGAGGAGCCGACTCGCGTTGGCGGATACGCCCAATGCCGTCGCTCTGGCACGGCTGCACACTGCCGATGTTCTTTCGGGCTGGGGCGTCTCCTCCGACATCGTCGAGACGGCGAAGCTCCTGGTGTCCGAGCTGGCGACCAACGCCGTGCGGCACTCGGAGGAAGGCCAGGCACCCGCGCTTCCGCTTGCGTCGCAGAGCACCGTGCAGACCTTCGAGCTGCTGCTGGAAGCCCTGCCGGGCGTCGTCAGGCTTTCGGTGTGGGACCGCGATGTGAGGCCGCCCGTTCTGAAGGAGGTCGGCGTCGATGCGGCGGGTGGGCGCGGGATCTTCATCGTGGCGGCGATGAGCCGGGACTGGGGTTGCTACCCGGCCCGTGGCCTGCCGGGCAAGGTGGTGTGGGCGGAGATCGCCCTCGCGTCCGCGAGCCCGGGTGGCGACCGTGACGCTTCGGCGTCGTCCCCGGGCCGGTGTGCAACGGCTGACCTCCGTGCGTCCGGGTACGCACGGGCCGACCCGAACTTGATCGGTCGCGTACTCGTCGGCATCGAAGAACTCTGAGCGCGCCGACCGAATGCCCTCCGCCCGCTCAGATCGCTGCCCGTGGCTCCGTACGGAAGTCGCCGAGTCAGGGCCTTGCGGGATGCGACTGGAGCGAGTGAACCACTGACAGGTGCTGGACCTACCCCTACGAGGACAATCCGATGACGAATTCGCTGACGACCGCGGCGGCCACGACTCGCGCACTGAAGCTGGTCCTGGTGTACGCCGGTCTCGGCTTCGAGCTGGAGGAAGGCGGCGCGCCGGGTGGCTGCCGCCTACGGTTGACCCCCTCGGCCGCCCACCCCTGGACGCGCGGAAACGTGCGGGCCCACCTACTCGCCGAAGGCATCGCCGCAGAGGTGGCACGTTTTGAACAGCCTCTGTCCTGCCCCGGCCACGAGCTGCTTCTCCTCCTTCCCTCGGAACAGGAAGTCCGGTCTCTTGGGCGGCTGCTCGAGGCCCGTCTCACCGAGGTGCAGAACGCGGCATTGCAGCTGGATCGCGCGCTGGCGAGCATCGGCGTCGAGCGGCGCCTGGACATCCAGACCATGGGGGAGCGGGCCCTCATCGACATCGGCGTGTTCGATACGGGCGCGGCCACGCAGCTGTACCGCGGTCTCGGCGGTGACGATGCGGTTCTGCGTGGCCTCGACCTGGGGGACTGGCACGACCACGAGCGGTTCGCCCGGGAACTGGAGCGGGTGATCTCCGCGACCGGCCAGGTGACGCTGATCGAGTCGGTGCCCACCTGCGGACATTGTCGGAGCCGGCACGGTGGCAACCGCATCCGTTTCGACTACCTGGATGCCGACGACGCGCTGCTCCTCGCGGACACCTTGCTCCGGACCGCCGCATCGACAGGCTCGGCCCAGGTCCCACGACACCTGCCGGCGCGGACGCGACCGTAGCGGCGGTGGCGTCTGTGCGGCCGGCGAAGTCAGGCAACCTGGGGAGTGATGCTCACCGCGCGGTAGTCGTAGCCGTCCTGCTTGAAGCCGGGTGCTTCCCAGGTGAGATCGACCTTCTGCCCCGGTGACAGCGCGCGGAAGCCGGGCGCCTGAATGTCGGAGTAGTGGCCGAAGCACCCTCCGGGAGTCTCGGGTGAGTCGAGGACGCCCCACCCCTCCTCATCGCTCCACTCGCGCACAGTCGCGGTCACGACTGCCGTCTCCTTGCGGAGCCTTCCGTGACGCCCCATGTGCCGCTCCCTTCGCTCATGGCCGCAGGAGGCGGTCACACGGTGATCATTCCAACTCCTCTGTCGTCGCGGGGCCCATTTCTTCGGCCCAGCGTCGACTCCAGGCATCCAAAGGGCTCAGCGCCTCGACGAGATCCCGGTCCTGGGGTGCTCGCTTCCCCGCACGGTGACTCCGGTCCGCGCACCCGTAGCGCGCGTCAAAGGGCAGCGCGTGAAAAGGGCGTGGAGTACGGGACCGTATCCGCACTCCACGCCCTGGTTCAGGGAAAACAGGGCCGCGGCGGTAGAGCGAAGGGGAGCGCCCGGGCCTTCAGGTCAGGTGACCGGGCCGCCCGCCCGCGTACCACCGCACTGGCATCGCGCCACCGCCGCGGCCTCGTCCTGCCCGCACCGCGTGCAACCCCTCATCCGGGTGGACGCGTCGGTGCGGGCAGGGCCTGGGAGAGGCTCAGTCCTCGCGCAGGGCGCGGACGGCCTCCTCCACGCGCTTGCCGTAGTCGGCGTCCGCGGCGTGGAAGTGGGCGAGGTTCTTCTCGATCACGTCGTCACGGGTGACCTGCGAGAGGCCGCCCGCGATGTTGGCGATCAGACGGTCCTTCTCGTCGGCCGACATCAGCCGGTAGAGCTCGCCCGCCTGGAAGAAGTCGTCGTCCTTCGTGTGGGCCGGCGCCTCGTGCGTACCCGTCCAGCCGTGCACCTGGAGCGGCGCGGCCAGTGCCTGGCCCGTCTGGGCGGGGCCCGCGTACGAGTTGGGCTCGTAGTTCTTGTCCTGGCGCGAGCCGTAGCGCGTCGCGTGCAGACCGTCGCGCCCGTAGTTGTCGGCGGTGGCCGCCCTAGGCGCGTTGACCGGGAGCTGGGTGTGGTTGATGCCCAGCCGGTAGCGCTGCGCGTCGGCGTAGGCGAACAGGCGGCCCTGGAGCATCTTGTCCGGGGACGGGCCGATGCCGGGCACGAAGTTGTTCGGCGAGAACGCCGCCTGCTCGACCTCGGCGAAGACGTTGTCCGGGTTGCGGTCCAGCACCAGGCGGCCGACCCGCTGGAGCGGGTAGTCGCTGTGCGGCCACACCTTCGTCACGTCGAACGGGTTGAAGCGGTACTCCGCCGCCTCGGCGGCCGGCATGATCTGCACGTGGAGCGTCCAGGACGGGTTCATGCCGCGCTCGATGGCCTGGAGCAGGTCCGTCTGGTGGGAGTTGGCGTCCTTGCCGACCTGTTCGGCGGCCTGTGCGGCGGAGAGGGAGCGCACGCCCTGGTTCGTCTTGAAGTGGTACTTGACGAAGAAGGCCTCGCCCTTTGCGTTCGTCCACTGGTAGGTGTGCGAGCCGAAGCCGTTCATGTGGCGGTAGGACGCGGGAATCCCGCGGTCACCCATCAGCCAGGTGATCTGGTGCGTCGACTCGGGGGAGTTCGCCCAGAAGTCCCAGACGTTGTCCGGCTCCTGGCGGCCCGTGAAGGGGTCGCGCTTCTGGGAGTGGATGAAGTCGGGGAACTTGATCGGGTCCTTGATGAAGAACACCGGGGTGTTGTTGCCCACGAGGTCGTAGTTGCCCTCGTTCGTATAGAACTTGAGGGCGAATCCGCGGGGGTCGCGCACCGCGTCCGCGCCGCCCAGTGAGTCGGCGACCGTGGAGAAGCGGATGAACGTCTCGGTGCGGCGGCCCACCTCGGAGAGGAAGTCGGCGCGGGTGAAGCCGGTGACGTCGTCCGTCACCTCGAAGTAGCCGTACGCCCCGGAGCCGCGGGCGTGGACGACGCGCTCCGGGATGCGCTCACGGTTGAAGCGGGCGAGCTTCTCCAGCAGGTGCTGGTCCTGGAGGAGGATCGGCCCGCCGGCGCCGGCCGTGGCGGAGTTCTGGTTGTCGGCGACCGGGGCGCCTGACTCGGTCGTGAGCACACGCTGGGACATGGAGGCCTTCCGTACGGGGCTGCTGACGGCCTCAGGAGCGTAGGTTCGCCGGGATCGGCGCGTCAACAGTTTGTTGAAATTGGAGGAGTGGGTTCCGGGTCGCGGCGGCGCCTGGGCGCGACAGGACAGGTGTCAGCGCCGCCGCGACCCGGAGTTCGGGGGCCCTGGAGGGCCGGGGGTGTCAGACCTGGGGGCCGGAGAGCCGCTCGACGGAGCGCAGCAGCGCCGAGTGGTCGAGTCCGCCGTCGCCCTGCGCGCGCAGGGACGCGACCAGCTGGGCCACGACCCCGCCGACCGGCAGCGCGGCGCCGACGTTGCGGGCGGCGTCCGTCACGATGCCCATGTCCTTGTGGTGCAGGTCGATCCGGAAGCCCGGAGCGAAGTCCCGCTTGAGGAAGTTGTCCTTCTTGCGGGTCAGGACCGTGGAGCCGGCGAGCCCGCCGTTCAGTACGTCGAGCGCGGCGGCCAGGTCGACCCCGGACTTCTCCAGGAAGACGACGGCCTCGGCGCAGGCCTGGATGTTGACCGCGACGATCAGCTGGTTGGCGGCCTTCACCGTCTGGCCGGAGCCGTGCGGACCGCAGAGCACGATGGTCTTCCCGAGCGCGTCGAGCAGCGGCCTCGCGGCGTCGAAGTCGGTCTGCTCGCCGCCGACCATGATGGACAGGACGGCCTCGATCGCACCGGCCTCACCGCCGGACACGGGGGCGTCCAGCACGCGGATGCCCTTCTCCTTCGCGCTCGCGGCGAGGTCGACGGAGGTCTGCGGGGTGATCGAGGACATGTCGATCAGCAGGGCGCCCTTGCGGGCGTTCTCCAGGATGCCGTCGGGACCGTAGGCGATGGCCTCGACCTGCGGGGACGCCGGGACCATCGTGATGACGACGTCGGCGTCGCGCACCGCCTCCGCGATCGAGGCGGCACCCCGGCCGCCCGCCGCGACGAGCCGGTCGATCTTGTCCTGCTCCAGGGTGTAACCGGTCACCTGGTAACCGGCCTTGACCAGGTTCTCGGACATGGGGGAGCCCATGATGCCGAGCCCGATCCAGGCGACCTTGGGGAGGTTGCTGCTCATGAGGGTGCCTTCCGGTAAGCGTGTGTACGTGGGGCGGGGGCCCTCAGCGGGCCGGCCGGTGCTCGGCGGGGAGCCAGTCGAACGCCTCGGCGCTCGGCCGGTCGCCCGGCTTGTACTCCAGGCCGACCCGGCCCTCGTAACCGGCCTCGGCCAGCTCGTCGAGGAGCCGCTCCAGCGGGAGCGAGCCGGTGCCGGGCGCGCCGCGCCCCGGGTTGTCGGCGATCTGGACGTGGCCGGTCTTCGCGGCGTACGCCTTGATCACCTGGCTGAGGTCCTCGCCGTTCATCGACAGGTGGTAGAGGTCCAGCAGGAACGTGGCGTTGCCCAGTCCCGTCGCCTCGTTGACGCGGTCGACGACCTCGACGCCCGCAGGTGCGCTGACCAGCGGATAGTGCGGCGACTCCGTGTCGTTGAGGGTCTCGATCAGGAGGGTCGCGCCGACCCGGTGGGCGGCGCGGGCGGCCAGGACGAGGTTCTCCAGGGCGAGTTCGTCCTGGACGGCCGGGTCGACGCCCTCGACGCGGTTGCCGTACAGCGCGTTGAGCGCCGTGCAGCCGACCGAGGCCGCGAAGTCCGCCGCCACGTCGATGTTCGCGCGGAAGCGCTCCGACTCCTCGCCGGGCAGCGAGAGGGCCCCCCGGTCCGGGCCGGGGAGCTCGCCCGCGTAGAAGTTCAGCCCCACCAGCTGGGTGCCCGCGTCGTCGAGCGCCTTCTTCAGGGCGTCGAGCTCGGCCTGCGCGGGGGTGGGGGTCTCGATCCAGGGCCACCAGAGCTCGACCGCGGTGAAGCCCGCGGCGGCTGCCGCCGCCGGGCGCTCCAGGAGCGGGAGTTCGGTGAAGAGGATGGAGAGGTTCACATCGAAGCGCTGGTCCGAGTAACCCATCGTGCGCTCCTTCCGTATCGCGGAAGTTAGTTTCTGCTTAACGGAAGATTGCCTGGCGGGTGGTGAGGCTGTCAAGAGGCGAACCGAATCCCGGACACACGGAAGCGGGGTGGAGGCCGGCTCGCCCTCCACCCCGCTCACGCTCACCCGTGCCTGGTCAGACGGCCGGCACCGTGTCCTTGAACGTCGTGCCCGCCGCCCGGTACCCGCTCACCAGAGCCGACACCTGGGCGGGCGAGAGGACCTGGTCCTTCACGTGCAGCACGTAGTCCACCTGCTGGTCGTACGAGCGGGGAGTGGTGCTGGTCTGACCCGCCAGATCGATCAGCCACTGGTTGAAGTTGATCGACATGGGCCGCTCGGGGAGGTAGGCCCCGCCGTGCGTGCCGAAGGGCTGCCCGTCCACGTAGTACGTGATGGCGTTGCCGTCGATCGTCACCACCAGGTCGTGCCACCCGGCGTAGCTCACGCGCGCCTCGCTGTGCTGGTTGACGGCCTCCCAGGGGTCGGGCCGGTAGGTCTCCCAGGACGTCGTGTAGAGGATGTTGGACGGCTCGCCCCAGCCGCCGTTGGGCAGGTACTCGAAGTCGTACTCCGCGTAGTCGTCCGCCATCGGCGCCTTCAGGTCGTTGATCGTGAAGAAGGTCTGGACGAGGTGGTCGCCGTCCGGGCCCGACCTCGGGGCGTCGCTGAACTTCACCCGCGCCGCGTAGGTGCCGTTGCGGAACTTCATGGACTTCGTGAGGATCTCCGTCTGCACCGTCGAGGCGCCCGTGCCGGCGGTCGACGTCTCCAGGTTCATCACCGAGTTGCCGCTCTGGCTGCCGAAGGTGACGTTCTCGGGAGCCCAGACCGCGCCAGGGACACCCGGGCCGCCGGAGTTCGACCGGACGCTCCAGCCGTTCGCCGCGATCCTCGGGTCCGTGTGACCGGAGTAGTTGAAGTCGTCGAACAGCGTGGCTCCGTCGGCCGGCGGGTCGGTGGGGGGATCGGTCGGATCGGTCGGTCCCTCGCCGCCCGGAGCCTCGCCCCAGGCCGTGACCCCGCCCAGCCGGGCGGTGACCCGGGACCAGTCGGCGTAGCTGCTCCGCTCCGCGCCGAACGAGTAGTCGTCGCTCTGCCTCAGCGACTGCCAGTCCGCACGGTGGAAACGCAGCTGCATGTCCCCGGTGTCCGCACCCGGGGCGAGGCTGCCCGCGCCCGCGGTGAAGGCGATCTCCAGATACCGGTCGGCGGTGGCGGTCGGGGTCGGCAGGGTCCCGAACGTCCCGGTGATGTTCGCGCAGCCCTTCACCGCCCAGGAGCAGGCGAAACGGTACGCGGCCGAGGCGGAGTCGGCCTTGAAGTAGTACCGCACCTTGACGTCCGACAGCGGCACGCTCGCGCTGCCCGTGTTGCGGACCTTCAGCCACGGCTCGCTCTGGTCGGCCGTCGCCCCGGACGCGCTCGTGCGGTACTGGACGACGAGCCCGCCCGCCGCCGCGGCACCGGCGGTCGCGGGCAGGGCGGCGAGGGCCGTGCAGCCCAGGGCCAGGGTCATGGCGGCGGCCGACGCCGCGCGGATACGGCTCCTGCGGAATGTCCTCATGGCGGTGTTCCTCTCCGGAACGGTGGGGGATGAGTTACCGAGGGGTCGCGCTGTACCTAGGGCCCCTGGAGCACGGTCGCCAGGGACCGCGCGGTGAGAGGCCGGTACCGGACGCCGAGGGCGTCCAGCCGTTTGGTGTGGTGGCGCAGTCGCTCGACGAAGCCGGTCCAGTCGCTGCGCCCGCCGGACCAGGCACGGTCCGCCAGTGCGCACAGCCGGGGGTAGGCCAGGTACTCGATCTGCTCCGGCGTCGTCACGTACTCGGTCCACAACTGGGCCTGGGTGCCCAGGACACGGGAGGCCTCCTCGGGACCCGAGCCCCGGGGCACCGGTTCGCCGGCGTGGACCGCGTGCAGGGGGACGAGCACGCCCTGCTGGCCGGGCGGTTCGTCCGGGTCCGTGGACTGGGCGTAGTCCAGGTACGTCGCACGGTGGTGCGTGGTCACGACCTGGTGGCCGCGCCGGGCCGCCGTGAGCGCGTGCGCGGGGTCGCGCCACGTCATCACCGTGAATTCCGGGGGAAGTCCGCCGCCGGTCTCGGCCCAGCCGGCCGGCCTGCGGCCCCGCTCCACGAGGAACGAGCCGATCCTGGCCATGAACCAGCCGTGCAGAGCACCGGGCCCGGGGAGCCCCTCGGCCGCCGCGCGCTCCAGGGCCGCCGGGCTGCTCTCCCACTCGACGGTGGGGCACTCGTCGCCGCCGACGTGGACGTACGGGGAGGGGAAGACCTCCATGACCTCCTCCAGCACGGTCCGGCAGAAGTCGAAGACCTCCTCGTGGACGCCGAGCACGGTGTCGCAGACACCCCACCTGGTCCAGACGTCGAGCCGGCGCTCGGGCCGGTTTCCGAGCGAAGGGTAGGCCGCGAGGGCGGCGCGCACATGCCCCGGCATCTCGATCTCCGGCATGACGGTCACCCCCCTCTCCCGCGCGTAACGGACCAGCTCGCGCAGTTCCGCCTTGGTGTACGCCCCCGAGTGCGGCACGCCGTCGGACAGCGACTGCGCCCGGTGTCCGCCGACCGAGGTCAGCCGGGGGAAGGCGTCGACCGGCATGCGCCAGCCCTGGTCGTCCGTGAGGTGCAGATGGAGGACGTTGAGCTTGTGCAGCGCCATCAGGTCCACGTAGCGGCGCAGGTAGGAGACGGGCTGGAAGTGCCGGGCGACATCGAGCATCGCGCCGCGCCAGGGGT
The DNA here is from genome assembly GCF_053593715.1 of Streptomyces sp. NPDC002125. Taxonomy (NCBI): domain Bacteria; kingdom Bacillati; phylum Actinomycetota; class Actinomycetes; order Kitasatosporales; family Streptomycetaceae; genus Streptomyces; species Streptomyces sp. NPDC002125. The sequence goes on from NZ_JBSFDD010000007.1 coordinate 210,452, forward strand.
GTTCGGGCACGTCGCTGATCTCGACGCACGGCAGCTCCCAGGGCCCCTCGCTCCTGCCGCCCGACAGCGCCCCGGGCGGCAGCAACTGCCTGATGGTCTGGATGCCCCGGAGCAGACCGTCCGGCCGGGCGGCCCGCAGCAGCAGGGCGTCCGGCCCGACGGTGAGGCCGTATCCCTCGTCGCCCAGCCCGCCGAGCTGCGGGTCGAGTGCCAGGACGACGCGGCCCTCCGGTGACGGGGGAAGGGGGAGCCCGGTCGTCGGACCGAGGAGCGTCCGCAGCAGCCCGGCCGCCGCCTCCGCGCCCGGAAGGGCCCGTACGGAGGTGTCCTGGCCGAGGGTGAAGCGGCCGGGGCGCGGCGAGAGCTTGCGGGGGCGGGGGACGAGGGAGAGCTCGGGGCGTGATGCGGGCACGGGGGCCTCCGGGTTCGGTGGGTCGGGCGGTTCGCGCGGACGGGTTCGCGGGGCGCCCGGCGGGCTCAGCCCTTGACCGCGCCGGCCGCGAAGCCGGAGGTCACATGGCGCTGGAGCAGCAGGAAGATCACGAGCGCGGGCAGGGCGAAGAGCGTCGAGGCGGCCATGGTGGCGCCCCAGTCCGTGCCGAAGGTGTTCTGGAACGAGGAGAGCCAGACGGGGAGGGTGCGGTTGTCCTGCTGCTTGATGATCAGGAAGTTGGCGTAGGCGAACTCGTTCCACGCGGTGATGAATCCGAACAGCGACGTCGCCATCAGGCCGGGGGCGAGCAGCGGCAGCGCCACCCTGGTGAACGCGCCGGTGCGGGTGCAGCCGTCGACCTGGGCGGCCTCCTCCAGTTCGGGCGGGATCGTGGCCAGGAACCCCCGCAGGACCACGATCGTGAACGGCAGCGTGATCATGAAGTAGACGAGGGTCAGGGTGGGCAGGCGGTCCAGCATGTCCGTGTCGCGCGAGATGATGTACACCGGGATGATCAGCGATTCCCAGGGCGCCATCTGCGCCACGAACACCAGCAGCAGGAACTGCCGCCGGCCCTTCCACCGCAGGCGTGCCACGGCGTACGAGGACCCCAGCGCCACGACGAGGGAGAGCAGCACCGCGCCCAGCGTGACCAGGACACTGTTGCGCCAGAACAGCTCGAAGCCGTCCGCCTGCACGGCCTTGCGGAAGTGGTCGAGCGTCCAGGTGTAGGGCACCAGCCGGGGCTCGGAGGACTGGATGTCCCGGGAGGGTTTGAAGGCGGTCGAGACCATCCAGTAGACCGGGAACAGACAGACCGTCACGGTCACGACGGCGGCGGCGTTCAGCGGGACCCGCCGGAGACGGGTGCGCAGCGGAGTCATCGGAGGTCGTCCTCCTGACGGAACATCTGACGGAAGTAGGCGACCAGCACCCCGGACATCAGGACCACGGTGATCATCGACGCGGCGGAGCCCAGGTCGTAGCGCTGGCCGGAGAGCGCCGTCTGGACGGCGTACACGGGCAGGATGGTGGTGGCGTCGCCGGGGCCGCCGCGGGTCATCACCCAGATCTGGACGAACGCCTTGAAGGTCCAGATCACCTCCAGGGAGAGGACCAGCATGAAGATCGGCCGCAGCATCGGGAACGTCAGCGAGCGGAAGATGCGGGGACCCGAGGCCCCGTCGAGCCGCGCCGACTCGTACAGCTCGGCGGGGACGGTGGTCAGGGCGGAGTACAGGGTGACCGCGGCGAACGGCACGGACTGCCAGACGATGAGCAGGACCAGGATCGTGAAGGACGCCGTGCCGTTCGCGAACCACGGGTAGCGGTCGAAGGACCCGAATCCGAGGCCGGTGAGCGTCTGGTTGACGATGCCGAACTCCGAGTGGAACAACCACTGGAAGACCGTCGTGGCCGCGACGACCGGCATCGCCCAGGCCAGCACCAGGGAGCAGAGCACGACGGTCCGCCCGACGCGCCCGAGCCGCTCCGTCATCAGGGCCACGAGGGTCGAGATGACCATGATCAGCACGACGTTGACGGCCATGAAGACGAAGGTGCGGCCGGTGACCTCCCAGAAGCGCTGGTCGGACAGGAGCGTCCGGTAGTTCCGCAGGCCGACGAACTCGGCGTCCCCGCTGATCAGCTGGCGGAGCCGGAAGTCCTGGAGGGAGATCACCACCGCCCGCACCAGCGGGTAGACCAGCAGATAGAGCATCCCGCCGATCGCGGGGGCGATCAGGGCGTACGGCCAGAAGCGGTGCGAGGTCCGTCCGGGCCGCCGCCCCGGAGGTGCCTTCGGGGGACGGGTGACGCGTGGAGCGGGCCGTTCGCGTACAGCCGGCACGGCGGGCCTCCTCTCGGTGACGGGTGACGGGTGACGGGTGACGGGGCGAGGGGGTGAGGGGGTGAGGGGGTGAGGGGGTGAGGGGAGGCGGACCGGACGGTCAGGAGCCCGCGGTCATGGCCCGGGTGATGTCCGCGGAGGCCTTGGCCGCCTCCTCGGCGGCGTCACCGCCGGTGAGGACGGCCGTCATGTAGTCCTTGATGGGGTTCTCGGCCTCCACGGCCGCCCAGCCCGGGGTGTTCGGCGTCGCGTGCCCGTTGGCCGCGCCGACCGCCATCGCCGAGGCGCCGGGGTCACCCGCCACCGCCGAGGCGAGGGTGGTCCGGTTGGGCACGTAGCTCATGGCCACCGCGAGCTTCTTCTGCCAGGCGTCGCCCGTCAGTTCCCTGATGAACGTCACCGCCGCGTCCGGATGCCCGGCCGCCGCGGGCACGACCAGATCGGAACCGCCGGTGAACACCGCGCCCGGGGTGCCCGCCGTCTTCCCCGGGATCGGGAAGAAGCCCAGCTTCCCCTTCAGCCCGGGGTTCTTCTCGACGACCACGTTGGCACCGCCCGGGGTGGAGATGACCTGGGCCACCTGCCCCTGCGCCATCACCTCGGCCTGCGGCGGATCGTCCTCGTCGGAGTCCCTGGGGCCCTTCCCGAGCGCCTGGAGCTGCGCGTAGAAGGCCATGCCCCGCTGCGCCTCGGGTGTGTCGAGCGCGCCCTTCCACCGCCCGCCGGACTCGGTGGCGAGGTCCCCGCCCTCGTCCCAGACGAAGCCCGCCAGCGCGTACCAGAGCTGGCCCGGCAGGTAGATGCCCTGGGTGCCGCCCTTGTTCAGCTTCGTGGTGGCGGCGATCCACTCCTCGCGCGTGGTGATCTTCGCGGGATCGACGCCGGCCTTCTCGAAGAGGTCCTTGCGGTAGATCACGACCCGGTTGGCGGCGTAGTACGGGATGCCGTACTGCTTGCCGTCGTACGAACCCGGCTCCGCCAGGCCCTTCAGCCAGTCGCCGCCGTTCAGTTCGTCCTTCCTGTCGCTGAGGTCCAGCAGCCCGCCGCTCTCGGCGAACTGCGCGACCTGCGTGTTGCCCGCCTCGATCACGTCCGGGGCGTCGTGGCTGGCCAGTGCGGCGGTGATCTTCTGGCCGATGCCGTCCCACTCCTGGATCTGGATCTTCACGTCGATGTCCGGGTGCGCGGCCTCGAATCCCTCGGTGAACTCCTTCTGGAACGCGGCGGAGACGCTGTCCCGCATCAGCCAGACATCGACCGTCGTCACGCCCCCGGCCCCTTCGGCGTCGTCGGCGCCGGAGCTGCAGGCAGTGAGAGCGGCGGCCGTCACGAGCGCGGACACACCGGCAAGCAAGCGGTACTTCACGGTTCACCTCAACGGGAGCAGAGACCTGACCACCTGACCAGTGAAGTCCACTGGACAGCTCACCTCTTAGTGGTGGATGAAGGTGGCATAGACCAATGGGGTCGTCAAGCCCCTCTGTATAAAGGGATATTGGCCGATCCGGATCCGCCGTCCCCCTGTTCATGCCGTGCGAGGTGGCTAGAATCTCCCTGACCAGTAGACATCGATTGCTCAACTGGTAAAGGGAGCAGAACGCGCGGAGGGAAGAGCATGAAAGCCGACGTACCGGGGACGGTGCTCAAGCGGGAGCGGGCGCGTGACGCGGTCCTCGAGCTGATCGAGAGCCGGAGCCCCGGGGACGCCATCCCGTCCGAACGGGCCCTGTGCGCCCTGCTCGACGTGTCCCGGCCCACCCTGCGCGCCGCCGTCGACGAGCTGGTGGCGGCCGGGCTGCTCGTACGGGAGCACGGGCGCGGGATGTTCGTGGCGCCGGAGAAGATCACCCAGGAGCTGGTCTCCGCCGACCTCTCCCTGAGCCTGCCGCAGGCCGCCGGGGCGTGGTCGAGCAGGCTGCTGGAGTTCACGACGCTCCCGGCCGGCGCCCGGGTGGGCCGCAGGCTGCGGATGTCGCCCGCCGAGGACATCGTGTACGTCGCGCGGCTGCGCCTGGTCGACGGTGCGCCGATGGCCATCGAGCACCTGCACATCAGGGCCGCCCTGGTCCCGGGCCTGTCGGCGGAGGAACTGGAGGACGGTGATCTCTACGAGCATCTGCGCCACACCCACGGGGTGCACGTGCGCGAGGCGGTCCAGGCGATCGAGCCCACCGTCGTCACGCGCGCGGAGGCCCAGCTCCTGGAGGTCCCCGAGCTGTCCCCCGCGCTGCTCTTCGAGCGCCTGACCTCGGACACCGCCGGGGTGCCCGTGGAGTACGTCCACTCGCTCTACCGGGGTGACCGCTACCGGATCGTCTCCCGGCTGGCACTCGGGCCCGCCGCCACCGCACCGCTGGTCAGGGACGGGCACCACCCGGGGATCCCGCCCGGGGACTTCGCGCACGGGGACCCCATCGCGTCGTCCACCCGGGGGGACATCCAGGCCGGAGGGTGAGGCGCGGGCCCAAGGCTCCGGGGGCCCGTGCCATAGGGTCGGGGCGAGCCGTGCGAGCCGACGGGCGCGGCGGGACATGAGGGAGGCAACGTGCGCTTGAGGGTGGAATTCACCACCGAGCCCTTCGATCTCGACGAGGCACCCGCCCACGCGGTGGTGGCCCGCGAGGTGATCCAGACCGCCGATCTGGACGCCGTGGACGTGGGCCCCTTCGGGAACACGGCCGAAGGGGGCGCGGACCAGGTCCTCACCGCCGTGGACTCCCTGCTGCGCAAGGCCCTGGCCTCCGGCGCCACCCGGGTGTCCCTCCAGCTCAACGTGATCGGGGAGGACACCCCGTGACCGAACCGACCGATCACCCCCTGGTCGCGGCCGTGAAGCCGCTCGTCGACGCCATGGGGGCCGAGCTGCTGAGCCCCGAGCAGGCCGCGGCCGACGACGTCGTGCTGGCGTGGGAGGGCACGGACGTCATGGCGGTGCGGCTCCCGCAGCTCTCCGAGTCGCTCGACCACATCCTGGCCGCCATGGAGCGGCGGCACGGAATGCCGCTGTCCGACCTGGACCGCAAGGCCAAGCAGGGTGTGGTGCGGTCCCTGGAGGCGCGTGGCGCCTTCGCCGTGCGGCACGGGGTGGAGACCGTGGCCGGAGCCCTCGGGGTCAGCCGCTTCACCGTGTACAACTACCTGAACAGGGACAATGCCGCCAAGGGTGAATAGCCCCGCGTAAGCGGTCCAATGCCGTCGCCCGGGGGACCGGTCGGCGGCATTCTCTGTTCGTGGAATTTCAACAAACTGTTGACGTCGTGTTGTGAAGGGCGTTAGCTATCCGCAGCCCGACAACGCACAGCGAAAACAGCCACGGAGGCTCCCGTGACTTCGAGCTCCACACCGGGCCTCGCCCGGTTCAACACCCTGGCGGCCGACGAGGCCGCAGCAGCGCTGCACGAGGTGTGTGCCAGTGCGAAGTGGGGAAGCCTCGTTCTCGCCCATCGGCCGTACGCCGGCACGGAAGCCCTCCTCTCGGCGAGTGACGCCGCCATGGCGGAGCTCTCCGCGCAGGACCTGGCCGAAGCGATGGCCGGCCACCCGCCGATCGGCCGCCCCAAGCCCGGGGACCCGGCCTCCGCCCGTGAGCAGCGGGGGATGGCCGGTGCGTCCGAGGAGCTCAGGGCCGAGATGCTCGAACTCAACCTGGCCTACCAGGAGCGGTTCGGACACGTCTTCCTGATCTGCGCCACCGGAGCCACCGGTGAGCAGATGCGCGACGCGGTGAAGGCCCGGACCGGGAACTCGCCCGAGCAGGAGCGCGAGATCGTGCGCACCGAACTGGGCAAGATCAACCGGATCCGGCTGACCCGGCTCGTACAGGACTCTCCAGAGCAAGGAGCGTGACGGTCTTGAGCACCGACACCACCGCATCGGTGTCCACCCACATCCTGGACACCAGCATCGGCCGCCCCGCGGCAGCCGTCACCGTGTCCCTCGCCGCACGCGGCAGTGCGGACGCGGACTACGTGACGCTCGGCGGTTCCGCGACCGACGCGGACGGGCGCTGCAAGGACCTGCCGGCCCTGCCGGAAGGCACCACCCACGTACGGCTCGTCTTCGACACCGAGTCGTACTTCACCAGCAAGAAGCAAGCCGAGGCGCAGCAGGACGCCCCCCGCGTAAGGGACAGCGGCGCGTTCTTCCCGGAGGTGGCGATCGCGTTCGCCGTCACCCCGGGCGAGCACTATCACGTACCGCTGCTGCTCAACCCGTTCGGCTACTCCGTTTACCGAGGGAGCTAGCAGACAATGCCCACGATTCTCGGCCAGAACCAGTACGGCAAAGCAGAGAACCGCGTCGTCAGGATCACGCGGGACGGCGACACCCACCACATCAAGGACCTCAATGTCTCGGTCGCCCTCTCCGGCGACATGGACGACGTCCACTACTCCGGCTCCAACGCCAACGTCCTGCCGACCGACACCACCAAGAACACGGTGTACGCCTTCGCCAAGGAACACGGCATAGAGTCCGCCGAGCAGTTCGGCATCCACCTGGCCCGGCACTTCGTGACCTCGCAGGAGCCGATCAAGGTGGCCCGCATCAGGATCGAGGAGTACGCCTGGGAGCGCATCGCGACCTCCGACGGCAACTCCAGGTTCATCGGCGCCGACGAGGTCAAGCATTCCTTCGTCCGCAAGGGCCAGGAGACGCGCACCACCCAGATCACCTACGACGGCGAGAAGTGGGAGGTCGTCTCCGGTCTCAAGGACCTCACGGTGATGAACTCCACCAACTCCGAGTTCTGGGGCTACGTCAAGGACAAGTACACGACGCTCAAGGAGGCGTACGACCGCATCCTGGCGACGGACGTCTCCGCCCGGTGGCGTTACAACTGGACCGACGACGAGCAGCGCATGCCGAACTGGGAGAAGTCCTACGAGCAGGCGCGCAAGCACATGCTCGAAGCCTTCGCCGAGACGTACTCGCTCTCGCTCCAGCAGACCCTCTACCAGATGGGTTCGCGCATCATCAACAGCCGGAGCGAGATCGACGAGATCCGCTTCTCGCTGCCCAACAACCACCATTTCCTCGTGGACTTGGAGCCCTTCGGCCTCAAGAACGACAACGAGGTCTACTTCGCGGCCGACCGCCCGTACGGCCTCATCGAGGCGACCGTACTGCGCGACGGCGTCGAGCCGAAGATCCCGGTCGACATGACCAACCTCTGACGCGGTGCTGAACCGGCCCCCGTCCCCAGCGGGCACGGGGGCCGGTCATCCCGGAGGGAAAATCCATGGCACAGCCTGCAACGGGGCCGGCGAAAGGCCCATGTACAACCCCACCGACCGCTGCCGGCACGGCAGTTCATCCGGTGGACGAAAAGCTCCCGCCCTCGCGGCTCGTCCCCGCCGCACTCCAGCACATCGCCGCCATGTACGCGGGCGTCGTCACCCCTCCGCTCATCATCGGACAGGCCGTCGGACTCGACACGGCCGGCATGACCCGTCTGATCGCCGCGAGCCTCCTGATCGCCGGACTTGCCACCCTCCTCCAGACCCTCGGCGCCGGGCGCTTCGCGGGGAACCGGCTGCCGTTCGTCAACGCCGCGTCCTCCGCGGGCATCGCCCCGATGCTCGCCATCGCCGAGAACACCGCGCCCGGCCACCAACTCCCCGCCATCTACGGGGCGGTGATCGTCGCGGGCGTCTTCTGCCTCGCCGTGGGACCCTTCTTCGGACGGCTGCTCCGCTTCTTCCCGCCGCTCGTCACCGGCGTCGTCATCACCCTCATCGGCGTCACCCTGATGCCCGTGCCGGTCGGCTGGGCGCAGGGAGGCGATGCGACCGCCGACGACTTCGGCGCCATGAAGTACCTGGCGCTCGCCGCCTTCACCCTTGTCGTCATCCTGCTGATCCAGCGCTTCGGACGCGGCTTCGTCAAGCAGACGGCCCTGCTCGCGGGCATGTTCGCCGGCACGCTGGCCGCCGTCCCGTTCGGACTCGCCGACTTCTCCGCGCTCGGCTCCGCTCCCGTCGCCGCCCTGCCCACGCCCTTCTCCTTCGGCGCGCCCGAGTTCCAGCCCGCCGCGATCCTCTCGCTCTGCATCGTGATGCTCGTGCTGATGACGGAGTCCTCCGCCGGCATGCTGGCGCTCGGCGAGATCTGCGAGCGGCGCACCGACGGCGCCACCATCACCAGGGGTCTGCGCACCGACGGAATCGCCACCCTGCTCGGACCGGTCTTCGGCGGTTTCCCGACCAGTGCCTTCGCCCAGAACGTCGGCGTCGTGACGCTGACCGGGGTGCGCAGCCGCCACGTCGTCGCCGCGGCGGGCGGAGCCCTGCTGGTCCTGGGCGCCTTCCCCGTGCTCGGGGCCGTCGTCTCGCTCGTCCCGATGCCCGTGCTCGGCGGAGCCGGCATCGTCCTGTTCGGCTCGATCGCGGTGAGCGGCATCCGGACCCTGGCCGAGGCCGGACTCGACGACAGCTCCAACATCGTCCTCGTGGCGGTGGCCCTCGGCGCGGGCATCGTCCCCCTCGCGGCCCCCGGCTTCTACGCCGGATTCCCGTCCTGGGCGCAGACCGTGCTCGGCTCCGGGATCAGTGCGGGAGCGCTCGTCGCGGTCCTGCTCAACCTGTTCTTCCATCATCTCGGCACCCACAGCCGCAACGCTGTGGCACTCAAATCCTCCTAGGGTCCTGCCGTGCCCACATCGCCCGAGACAGAAGAGGGAAGCACCATGGCAGCTTCGGCGGATCCCAGGACCACCCAGCGCACCGTCATCGAGAACTGCGCGATCGCCACCGTCGACGCCCACGACACCGAGTACGCCTCGGGGCACGTCGTCGTGGCGGGCAACCGCATCGAGTCCGTCGGCGCGGGCAGAGCACCGGAGAACCTCGAAGGCGTCGTCCGGCGCGTCGACGGCACCGGCCACCTCGTCACGCCTGGCCTCGTCAACACCCACCACCACTTCTACCAGTGGATCACCCGGGGCCTCGCCACCGACCACAACCTCTTCGACTGGCTGGTCGCGCTCTACCCGACCTGGGCGCGCATCGACGAGCCGATGGTCCGGGCGGCAGCGCAGGGCTCCCTCGCGATGATGGCCCGCGGCGGGGTCACCACCGCGATGGACCACCACTACGTCTTCCCGCGCGGCTCCGGCGACCTGTCCGGCGCGATCATCGGGGCCGCCCGTGACATGGGCGTACGCTTCACCCTCGCCCGGGGCTCCATGGACCGCAGCGAGAAGGACGGCGGACTGCCCCCGGACTTCGCGGTGGAGACGCTCGACGGGGCGCTCGCCGCGACCGAGGCGACCATCGACGCACACCACGACGCCTCGTTCGACGCGATGACACAGATCGCCGTCGCACCCTGCTCGCCCTTCTCCGTTTCCACCGAACTGCTGCGCCAGGGCGCTGAGCTGGCTCGCCGCCGCGGCGTACGGCTGCACACCCACGGCTCGGAGACCGTCGAGGAGGAGCAGTTCTGCAAGGAACTGTTCGGGATGGGCCCGACCGACTACTTCGAGTCCACGGGCTGGCTCGGCGACGACGTGTGGATGGCCCACTGCGTCCACATGAACGACTCCGACATCGCCGCCTTCGCCCGCACCGGCACCGGCGTCGCGCACTGCCCGTCCTCCAACGCCCGCCTCGCCGCGGGCATCGCACGCGTCCCCGACATGCTCGCCGCCGGAGTCCCGGTCGGGCTCGGCGTCGACGGCACCGCGTCCAACGAGTCCGGCGAACTCCACACCGAGCTGCGCAACGCCCTCCTCATCAACCGCCTCGGCGCCCACCGCGAGAAGGCCCTGAACGCGCGTCAGGCGCTGCGCCTCGGCACGTACGGCGGAGCGAGCGTCCTCGGCCGTGCCGACCAGATCGGCTCCCTGGAGCCGGGCAAGCTCGCCGACCTGGTGCTGTGGAAGCTGGACACCCTCGCCCACGCCTCCATCGCCGACCCGGTGACCGCCCTGGTCTTCGGCGCGGCGGCCCCGGTCACCCTCTCCCTCGTCGACGGCAGGCCCGTCGTCGAGGACAGCCGGCTCATCACGGCCGACGAGGACGCCATCGCCCGCGCCACCCGCGACGAGGCCCGGCGCCTGGCGCAGATCGCCGCAGGAGCCTGACGCTCCGCACCCCCCATGACAGGCCGGCCGAGGGGGACGGCCCTCGGCCGGCCGCAGTGGACCCGCAGGGTCCGCAGCAGCCTGCCCGGGTGCGCGTACGCCCTGTACGCGCACCCGCGCAGGTGAGCTCCACGCTGCCCGCACCAGCTGCACGACCTGCACCAACGCACCACTCAGCACCACCTCCCTGACACCCACGTCGCCCGACGTGTACCCGACCGGAGGAAGCCGTGGCAGCTACGCCCAGGTTTCGCAAGAACGCAGTCGACGGAAAAGCAGTCGAAGGAAGCACGCCGGAGGGAAGCGGACCGGAAGAGAAGCATCCGGTCGACGAGACGCTCCCGCCCCTCAGGATGTTCACCAGCGGCCTCCAGCACGTGGCCGCGATGTACGCGGGTGTGGTGGCCCCGCCCATGATCGTCGGCCCCGCCGTGGGCCTCAGCGCCAAGGAGACCGCCTTCCTCATGGGGGCGAGCCTCTTCACCGCGGGGATAGCCACCCTGCTCCAGACGCTCGGCTTCTGGCGCATAGGCGCCCGGCTGCCGTTCGTCAACGGCGTCTCGTTCGCCGGTGTCACCCCGATGATCGCGATAGGCAAGGACCGCGGCCACGACGGCATCGCCGTCATCTTCGGAGCGATCATCGTCGCCGGTCTGCTCGGCTTCGTCCTCGCCCCGTACTTCTGCAAACTGGTGCGGTTCTTCCCGCCCGTCGTCACCGGCACGGTGATCACCCTGATCGGTGTCTCGCTGCTGCCGGTCGCCTTCAACTGGGCCCAGGGCGGCAACGCGACCGCCGACGACTACGGTTCGACGACGAACATCGTGATGGCCGCCGTCACCCTCGTCATCGTCCTGGCCCTGCGGAAACTGCTGCGGGGCTTCCTCCAGCAGATCGCGATCCTGCTGGGCCTCGTCGTCGGCACCCTGATCGCGATCCCCGCCGGCATCACCGACTTCGGGGCACTGGGCGACGCCGACCTGGTCGGCTTCCCGACGCCGTTCCACTTCGGCGCACCGCAGTTCGAGGTCGCCGCCATCATCTCGATGTGCATCGTGATGCTCGTCTGCATGACCGAGTCCACCGCCGACATGCTGGCCCTCGGCAAGATCGTCGGACGCCCCGCCGACGAGCGGACCATCGAGGGCGGGCTCCGCGCCGACACCCTGGGCAGCGCCATCAGCCCGCTGTTCAACGGCTTCATGTGCAGCGCCTTCGCCCAGAACATCGGACTGGTCGCCATGACCAAGGTCCGCAGCCGGTTCGTCGTCGCCGCGGGCGGCGTCATCCTCGTCCTGCTGGGTCTCGTCCCCGTGGCCGCGTCCGTCATCGCCCTCGTACCGCTGCCGGTGCTCGGCGGCGCCGGCATCGTCCTCTTCGGTTCCGTCGCCGCGAGCGGCATTCAGACGCTCGCCACCGCCGCCCTGGAGAAGGGCGAGAACGCCCTGATCGTCGCGGCGGCCGTCGGCGTCGGCCTCATCCCGATCGCCGCGCCGGACTTCTACCACGCCTTCCCCGAGGACCTGCTCGTCGTCCTGGACTCGGGCATCTCCACGGGCTGCGTGGTGGCGATCGTGCTCAACCTGGCCTTCAACCACTGGGGCCGGAGGCCGGACGAGGACCCGGAGGCCGGGGCCCCGGCCGACGAGCTGCCGAAGGACCCCATGGCGGTGCCCGTCGCCCACTGAACGGCCGGTGCGCGTACGCCGCCCCTTCACGGGGAGCGCGTACGCGCACCCGTGTGCGGCCGGGCGGTCAGCCGATGTGGAAGCTGTCGCCGTAGACCTTCCACTCCAGCGGCGGGTCCAGGTCCATGTTCCGCTCGCGCAGGAAGACCCGCTGGGCCGTGTCCACGCGGCTGGTGTCCGAGTGGGCCTCCTCCCGCTTCATGGCGCGGACCCGCACGTCCAGGAACGCGTTCAGAAAGGCGGCCTCGTCGCCGCCGAACGACGGCGGCCGGGCCTTCTCCAGCGCCGCCCGCCGGATGCCGCCGAAGCTGTCGGCGTCGTCGCCCTCGCCGTGCATGACGGCCGCGTCGTAGTACACGAACTGGCCGAGCGTGCCGAGACCGTCCTTCCTGGCGGCGCGCACCGCCGGATCGAAGTACACCCGGTCGCGCTCGTCGCGCTGTGCCTTCCGGAACGACGCGCCGGAGGCAGCCTTCACCCAGTCCCGGGTGAAACCGGGGTCGAGCCCCTCGTGGGAGTCGGTGCCGTCCACCTCCCGCAGCGCGGGCAGGTACGTCGCGAGTACGTTGCCCGGTTCGCGCTCGGTGTGGCGCCGGACCAGCTCCAGCATGTCGCTCGTCCCGGAGCAGAAGCCGACGATCCCGGCGGTGTAGCCGCGGCCGTCGCCGATGTCCTCGATGTAGGCGTACTGGGCTTCCCAGTCCAGTGTGGAGTTCTCGGCGCTGGACACCAGCTGCATCGCGATGTCCTTCTTCACGGGGTCGTCGAGCCCGGACGTGGCTGCCTCCTGGAGGTGAGCGGCCGGCACCGTGGGGACGCCGGCCTGTGCGGTGAGGGGCGCCGCGGCGAGCGCGAGCCCGATGATCGTCGAGGCGGTACGGGCGAGGCGCCTTTGCCGGGCCGTGTGGCGGCGAGCGGTGCCGGTGTGGGGGTGGTGCACCAGTCCTCCCGGAGATCTCTTCCCCGCCGCGGCGGGGTTCAGCCCCCGTCGATGCGGAAGCTCTCGCCGTACACCCTCCATGCCAGAGGTGTCTCCAGCCGCAGTTTCCCCTCGCGCACGAAGACGCGTTGCGCCGTTTCCACCCGGCTGGTGTCGCTGTGGGAGGGCTCCTCGCGGATCGCGGCCACCCGGGCGTCCAGGAAGGCGTTCAGATACGCCTCCTCGTCGCCGCCCTCGGACGGCGGGTCCGTCTCGGCGACGGCCTGGGCGCGGATCGTACGGAAGCCGACGGTGCCCGGGGTGTCGGCGTAACCGTGCATCACATAGGCGTCGTAGTAGATGAACTGGCCGAGCGCGCTCAGCCCGTCGGCCTCGGCCCGCTCGACCGCCGGATCGAAGTACGCCGAGTCGCGCTCCGCGTCCTGCGCCGACCGGAACGCCGGGTCCGCCGCCGCCTTCTTCCAGGCACCGGTGAAGGCGCTGCCCAGCCCTTCGTGCGAATCCGTGCCGTTCACCGCGCGCAGCGCCGGGAGGAACCCGGCGAGCGCGTTCCCCGGGCGCTTCGCCGTATAGCGCTCCACGACCTTCAGCAGGTCGCCGGTGCCGGAGCAGAACCCGATGATCCCGGCGGTCCAGCCGCGGCCGTCGCCGATGTCCTCGATGTAGCCGTACTGGGCCTTCCAGTCCAGTGTGGAGTTCTCGGCGCTGGACACCAGCCGCATCGCGATGTCCTTCTTCGCGGGGTCGTCGAGCCCCTTCTCGGAGGTGTCGGAGCCCTCACCGGAGCAGCCGGTCAGGACGAGGGCCGCGACGGCGGCGAGGACGAGACATCTGTGCTTCACGCACCAAGCGTGCCAGGCCGGGGGGCCGGGTCCGGCAGCCGTCCGGCGCCTGTAGCGTTCGGGACATGGAAGATCAGTCTGTTGTGGATGTCGGCGACGTGCGGCTGGCGTACCGGACCTGGGGGGAGTCGCTCGGCTCTCCCGTCGTGCTGCTGCACGGCCTCGGCGGCTCGTCGGCGAACTGGGAGGCGGCCGGGAGCCTGCTCGGCGAGGACTGGCGGGTGTACGCCATCGACCTGCGCGGCCACGGCGAGAGCGACTGGCCGGACGAGTACGACTTCGAGCTGATGAGGGACGACGTCGCGGAGTTCCTGGAGGCCTGCGAGATCGACCGGGTCGGCGTCGTCGGCCACGGGATGGGCGGAGTCGTCGCCTGCATGCTCGCCGAGGAGCACCCGGACCGGGTGGAGCGGCTGGTGCTGGTCGAGACACCGCCGCCGTTCCGGCCCGACGAGCCCGCCCAGTTCGTCCCGGAAGGCCCGGTCGACTACGACGAGAACGCCGTGCCCGCCGTCATGGCGCAGATCAACGACCCGGACCCGGGCCTGGAGGAGCAGCTCGGCCAGATCGTCGCCCCCACCCTGATCCTCGCCGGCGGCCCGGAGAGCACCATGGACCAGGGACGCCTGGCCGACATGGCCTCCCTGATCCCGGACTGCCGGCTGGTCACCCTGGGCGGCGGCCACCGGCCGCACGAGCGGGACCCCGGTCAGATCGCGTCCCGCGTGACGGAGTTCTTCACGAGCTGATCCCCGAGGTGCCGCCCCCCGGCGCCCCGGGCCCCGTGCCCGGCCGCCAGTCGGGCCGCCGTCCGCTCAGCGCGATCACCCGGTCGAGCAGCGGCGCCCCGGGCGGGACGGGGACCGGCGGGCCGAAGATCGCGTCCGGGCCCGACCTGTCGTCGTCGCCCGGGGCGAGCAGCACCTCCGACGCGCGCAGACTCTCCTCGTCCGCCCGGAACTCCTGCCCGGTCGCCCTGGCCAGGTCCCAGCCGTGCACGAGCAGCTCGTTCCTCGCGACCGCCCCGGCGATCCGGCCCGGCAGATCGACCCCGCCCGCCTGGGTCATGCCCTCCAGGGCGTCCGGGGAGCGCCAGGCCGCCACCAGCTCGTCCAGCAGCTCAGGCATCGTCCCGCGCCAGTCGCCGGGCAGCACCGGGAGCGCCGAGCCGGGGGAGGTACCGGTCGTCGGGCCCAGTTCCTTGCGCCCCGCGTCGCGGAAGGCGACGGTCAGCCCCAGCAGATGGCCGAGCAGCTCCCGCACCGAGTAGCGGGGGCAGGGCGTCGGGCCGGCCAGCTGCCGGTCGTCCACGGAGCCGAGCAGCTCCCGGACCCGCCGTGCCACCGGTTCGAGATCGAGTCCGGGCGCGGTGCCGTTTCGTGTGTCCATACCCTTCAGACCGCTCCCGCGCCCGGAACTCATCGCGGACATTGCGGAACGTTCCGATCCGCCCCCTTGTGGCGGGCCCCACCCGCATGGCATATAGGTCTGGACCATTGCTGTCGGATGGAAGGCATCACCGTGCAACGCCCCCACGCACGCACCGCGTTGACCTGCTCCGCCGCCCTGCTCCTCGCCGCACTCACCGCCTGCGGGGGTTCCGCGGAGGCGGACACCGGAAAACCGACGGTCCCCGAGGGGGTGACGGCACAGGCGGGCAGCGCCACCTCCGTACACGTCATGTGGGAGCGCGCCTCGGACAACGAGGGGATCGCCGGCTACGACGTCTACCGGGAGGGGAAGAAGGCCGCCTCGGTCGACGCGGCGAAGCTGATGACCGACATCGACGGCCTCACCGCCTCCACGGCCTACTCCTTCACCGTCCGGGCCCGCGACGCCGCGGGAAACGTCTCCGCGCCGAGCGCCGCCGTCCCCGTCACCACTCCCGCCGCCGCACCCGCCGACGAGGAACCCCCGACCGGGCCCACGAAACTGCGGGGCACGGCGGACAGCGGCCGGACGGTCTCCCTGTCCTGGGGCGGCTCCACGGACGACGTGGGCGTGACCTCGTACGACATCTACCAGGAGGACTCCAGGATCCACAGCGTCCCCGGCACACGCACCACGGCCCGTATCGGCGGGCTGCGGCCCGGCACCGTCTACACCTTCACCGTCCGCGCCCGCGACGCGGCCGACCGCTCCTCACCGGACAGCAACGCCCTCGACCTCACCACTCCGTCAGCCCCCGGCGACCCCGCGAGCACGGCGCCCACCGGGCTGCGGACGAAGCTGACGGCCGAGGGCACGGAGTTCCTGGTCGACCTCTCCTGGGACCAGCCGGACACCGGCGGCACCATTCCCGCGTACCAGCTGTTCCTGAACGGGAAGCAGACCACCACGATCGTCTGGGGCGGTACGCCGCCCAAGGGCCGCGCGACGTACCGGCTCACCCTGAGCGACCCGCCGGGCACCCGCTACTCGCTCAAGATCCGGCCCAAGCTGCCCGACGGGAAGTGGGGTGACTTCTCGGCCCAGCGCACGGTGGTGCTGGGCGGCTGACCGGAGGCCCGGCCGGTCACGGGCCGCGCCAGAGGTTGGCGAAGGCGGAGTTCTCGATGTTCCGCCGCTGGCGCACGGCCTCCAGCTCCATCACAGCGTCGTGTACGGCGGCCACCACCGTCGCGACCGCCTCGTCGTCGAAGCCGCTCTCCTCGCCGGAGTTGCCGTCGTCGATGCCCACGGCCGAGGCGAGGGCGGCCAGCACGGGTTCGCCCGACTCCCGGCGTCCGGCCGCCCGGCGCCGGCCGGGCGTATCGGCCGGTTCGACCCGCTCCGGACCGAAGGGCGAGCGGCCGCTGCGCTTCCGCGTCAGCTCGCCGTCCTTCTCCAGGCCGGCCTGGTACACGGCCGAGAGGCCCTCGCCCCGGCGCCACAGCCAGTCGTCGATCCGCTCGTGGGGCGGCTGCCGGGTGAGCCCGGCCGCGGCGTCGCCGAGGAGCGCGTCGTCCGGCGTCCGGGGCTCGCCCGGCACGATCCGGTCACCGTCCACGGTGACGGCCCCCGCGCCGATGAGATCGATCAGCTCGGCTCCCGCGAGCGCGAGCGACAGGTCACCCTGCCCCACGGCGTGCTCGGGCCGCGGGTCCAGGGTGATGATGAACAGGTCCTTCGCCGTGGTCATGAACGGCTCCCCTCGGAGGCATCGACTCAAGTGCGTCCCACCGGTCCCGTGCGGAGCCGGTGCGCGGCGGGGCGACCGTCACGATCAGTATCGCCCCCGGGAGCGCCGGCGCGCTAAGGTACCGGCCCCCGGCGGCTGCGCCGGAGTCGTCGGAGGAGGCGGTCGGCATGCGGGACGCGCGGCCTTCCCGGCGTGTCGTCACCCGGGGCCATGTCGTGCGCGGAGCCTGCCGGTTCTTCCTGCGGCACGGCACCGTGGACATGGACGCGCTCGCGCAGGACCTCGCGATCAGCCGGGCGACCCTGTACCGCGTGGTGGGAAGCCGCGACGCGCTCCTGGCCGACGTGCTCTGGGAGCTGGCCGACCACCTGCTGGAACGGGCACGGCTGCGGCGCACCCGCGCGGGCGTGGACGGGGTCCTGGAGATCACCCGGTACTTCGTCGGAGCGCTGCGCGGCTCCGCCCCCTTCGAGGACTTCCTGCGGGACGAACCCGAGACGGCGCGGCGCCTGCTGACCGGCGGCCGTGTCCACCGGCGGGCCGTACTGGCCCAGCGGAGCATCCTGCTGGAGGCGGGGGAGAGAGACCGCCTGTGGCCCCGCTCGGGCATCGACGATCTGGCGTACCTCTATGTCAGGGTCGTCGAATCCACCCTGTACGCCGAGCTGTTGAGCAGCCGCAGACCGGACCTCGCCCTGGCCGAACGCACTGCCCGCGCCGTGCTCCAGCAAACCCGCGGGACCTCGCCCCGCGCGAGCTGAGACCGCCGTCTCAGCCTCGGTCCCGCGACTGGCGGGACTTTCGGCACCGGCCGTAGCTTCCCCTGCGACGACGGCAACTCGGAGGACACGATGACCGGTTCACAGCCGGCCCTGACGGGCCGGGCCACGCTGCTCGCTCTGTTTCTGGCACTCGTCGCAGCACTCGCCGCCCCGTCGGCCCCGACCCGGGCCGCGGCCGTGCCACGCGCCACGGTCAACCCCGTGATCTTCGTCCACGGGCAGGAGGGCTCGGCCCAGCAGTGGCAGGCGCAGGCCAAGCGGTTCTCCAGCAACGGCTACCGCGACGACCTGCTGTACGTCCATGAGTACGACACCTCCATCGCCACCGACGACCACGCGATCGCCGGACTCGAGGCACTGGTCGACTCCGTCCGGGCACGTACCGGCGCTTCCCAGGTCGACCTCCTGGCGCACTCGCGCGGGACACGGGTCGCGCAGGCGTACCTCTCCGTGCCGGAGCGGGCGGCGGAGGTCGCGAAGTACGTGAACCTGGACGGCCGTACCGCCGCCGCGCAGCCCGGCGGGGTGCCCACCCTGGCCATCTGGAGCAGCCTCCAGCCGAACGGGTCGATCGGCGGCGCGGTCAACGTCCACGAACCGCAGGCCGGCCACACGGAGAGCGCCACCTCCGCCGAGAGCTTCGGCCACATCTACACGTTCCTCCGGGGCAGGGCGCCGCTCACCACGCGCGTCCTGCCCGAGCCGCCCGCCTCCGTCGTGATCGAGGGGCGCGCCGTGCACTTCCCGCAGAACAAGGGCCTCCCGGGCCGGCTGGAGGTATGGCGGCTGGACCCCGCCACCGGAGCCCGTGCGGGTCTTCTGCCGCAGCACGTGGTGAAGACGGGCGCGGACGGCGCCTTCGGCCCGCTCGCGGTCGGCGGACGCGGGCACTACGAGCTCGCCCTCGTCCGCTCCGGCGAGCGCACCAACCACTTCTACTTCGAACCCTTCGAGCGCGACGACCGTTTCGTCCGGCTGCTCGTCTCCCCGCCGGGCGGGGTCGCGGACTCCATCGACGCGTGCCCGGGACAGACGGCGCTCACCGTGGTCCGCGCACGCGAGTGGCGGGCCGGCACGGCCGACGACGACCGGCTCCGGATCGGCGGGACCGATGTGCTCAACCCTGCCGTGTCCCCGCAACTCCGGCAGATCCTCGGCCTGTTCGCCTTCGACAAGGGGTGCGACGGGGTCAGTCACCTGGACGCGGCACTGCCGCCCTTCGACCGCGTACCGTTCCTGACGGCGACCGACCTGTCCCTCCCGGCCGACGAGCGGGGCAGGGGGTCGATCCCGGTCACGCAGACGATGCGCGGGACCGGCGGGGTGGACGAGACCCTCGTGGTGCCGAACTGGCCGTCCGACCGGCACACCGTGTCGCTGCTCTTCAAGGACTACGTGGACATCCCGTCCGGCGGGTGAGCCCCGACGGCCGCACGACCGCACGGCCGCACGGCCGGTGCGCCGCTCCGGCGACACGGGAGCGGCGCACCGGGGCTCAGCCCGTGACGCGTACCGTCTCGACCCACGGGGGAGCGGCGGGCGCGGACGGGCCGACGAGGGCGGCGACGACCCGGCAGGACGGGATCTCGTCCGGCCACGGGGTGAGGCCGTCCGTCAGGACGACCACGACGGAGGGGCGTTCGCGCACGGCCAGCGCCGCCGCGATGCCCACGCGCATGTCGGTGCCACCGCCGCCGGCGAGCGCGATCTGCTCGGCGGACGTCACCCGGGAGACGGCCCGGACATCGGCGTCGCAGGCCAGGACGGTGACCCGGTTGCCCCGGATGCCCACCTCCCGCAGCACTCCGGTCACCTCGGCGAGCGCGGCGGCGATCTCCTCGTCACCCATCGAGCCCGAGGTGTCGATGACGACCGCCACCCTGGGCAGCGGCCGGCGCAGGCTGGGCAGCACGACGCCGCGCAGGGCCGCGCTCCGGCGTGCGGGGCGGCGGTAGGTGTAGTCCACCGCCCCGGCCGCCCAGGCGGCAGCCTCCCGTACGGCCCCCGCGAGCACCTGCCGCCAGTCGACCGTGGGTTCGAGGACCTCGTCAGCCCACCGCTTCCAGCCACCCGGCAGGGTTCCCCTGGACCGCACATGGGCGCGCATGGCCTCCGCGGTGTGGTGGCGCAGCGACTCCGCCTCCACACCGCCGACCCCCGGCGGCCCCGCGGCCGCGTCCGGCTCCCAGGGGGACGGCTCGCCATGGGCGCCCGACCCGCAGTCGTGGATCCAGGCGGAGGGCGGCAGCGCCGTCAGATACGCCTCGAAGAGCTGCCCCTCCGGGAGACCGAAGAGGCGTGGCTCCAGCCGCCCGGCGGGCAGCGGCAGCCCATCGGCGACCAGGTCGTCGTTGATCTCGCAGTCCTGGGCGACGTTGACCCGGTGCCGGTCACGCCGGTCCGCCGCCGGCAGCAGATCCGCGCGGCCGTGATGGTCGCGCAGCAGATGCGCGACCTCGTGCACCCAGACCGCCGCCAGCTCCGCCACCGGGGTCCGGTCGACGAAGCCGGGCGAGACGTAGCAGCGCCAGTGACGGTCCACGCCCATGGTCGGCACCTCGTCGCTGGGCACCACCGTCAGGGCGTACAACGCCGAGGCGAGGTACGGACGGTCCGTCGCCGCCCGGTACCGCGCCGCGAGCAGCTTGGTGGTGTCCAGCTCAGCCACCCTGCGGAAGGGCGCCGGACTGCCGCAGCAGGTCCAGGAAGCCGTCGATGCCCGGCGGCACCGGCCAGTCCAGGCTGCGCATGGCCGCCAGATCGACCGCCGCCCGGGCCGCCACGTCGGGCACCCCCGCGTCCACGGCCTTGGCCAGCACCGCCCACCCCGCCTCCCAGCGCTTCCGGGTCAGCTCGCCCTGCACGGCGGCGACGACCGCGATCAGGAAGGCGAGCTGCCGGTCGCCGCGCTCGGGCAGCGCGAACGCGTCCGGGTCCGCGAGCACACGGTCCGGGTCGGGCAGGTCGAGATGGTCCAGGTACGACAGCAGCTCGATGCCCGCACCGTCCCCGACGGCACCGGTGAGCGCTGCCGCGACCGCCTCCCGCCCGGTACCCGCCGCGTAGCCGGCGGCCAGCAGCCGCAGGGCCATGTCCCAGGTCCTCGGGGAGGGCCACGCGCGGCCCCGGCTCTCCGCGTCGGCCGGGAGGTGGTGGACCAGCCCCGGACGTGCCGTCAGGAACCCGGAGACGGCGCCCCGGGCCCGCGCCGCGGCGCCGGAGACCTTGGCCGGGTCGACCACCGGCACCCCCAGGGCCGGCCAGGTCCCCGCCATGCCGCGGGCGACGGTACGAGGGTCGTGCGTCCACCGGAGATGGACGAAGCGGTTGGCGAGCGGCGGGCTGAGGTGCCAGCCGTCCGCCGCGCTCGACGGAGGGTTGGCCGCCGCGACGATGCGCACGCTCTCCGGCAGCCGCAGGCTGCCCACCCGCCGTTCCAGCACGACCCGCAGCAGCGCGGCCTGCACGGCCGGGGGCGCCGACGACAGCTCGTCGAAGAACAGCAGCCCGCGGCCGGCCCGGGCGAGCCTGACCGCCCAGTCCGGCGGCGCCATCGGCACACCCGTCACGGCGGGATCGTCGCCGACGACCGGCAGCCCGGCGAAGTCCGACGGCTCGTGGACGCTCGCGATGACCGTCTCCAGTTCGAGCCCCAGACCGGCGGCGAGCTGCTCCATCCCGGCGGACTTGCCGATGCCCGGCTCGCCCCACAACAGGACCGGCTGATTGGCCGTCACCGCCAGGGCGAGCGCGTCGAGCTGCGGGCTCTCCGCGGGCTCGGTGCGGGTGACGCGCAGGCGCCGGTTGAGCTCGTCGGCCGCCTCCAGGGGGCCGGAGGGCGGGGGCCGGTCCCCCGTGGTCGTGCTCACTGCTGCTCGCCCTCCCCGTCCTTGTTCCTGAACCACCGCTCGTACCAGTCGACGCCGATGCCAGGGTGCTCCGCGGCCAGCCGCTCCCGGAGGAACGCGAGGTCCTCGCGCTTGTACCGGTGGATCAGCTGGTCGAGGGAGAGTCCCTCCGCGTCCGTCACGTCGATCCTGGCACCCGCGTCGATCAGCGCGCGTACGAGCGTCACGGAGCCCCTCTCGCTCACCGCGACGCTCAGCGGGGTCCGGCCGAGATGGTCCCGGGCCTCCAGGTCGAGCTTCGCCGCCAGCAGTCGTGGCAGAAGTGCCTCGTGGTCGAGCAGCGGCAGCATGTGCAGCAGCCCCCGTCGCCTGGCGTTGCGCACCCGGAGGTCGACCCCGGCGTCCAGCAGCTCCAGGACTCCGGCGGTGTTCCCGTGCTGGATGTGCAGGAACAGCTCCTTGCGCTGTGCCCGGAGCGCCTTCGGGAGGCGCCCCTGACCCGTCGTGCAGGAGTGCTCCACCGCGAAGCAGCCCGCGACCGCGCCGCCGAACGCCCGCATGGCACTCTCCCGCAGCCGCTCCTCCTCCGTGTGCGGGGAGCGCAGGGCGCCGTCACGGAAGACGACCTCGTGCCACTCGCCGCGGCACCGCACGCGCACCGGACCCGGCAGCGAAGGACCGGGCGGCCCGAAGGGGCCTTCGAGGGAAGGGAACAGGGCCCGCGCCACCAACGGGTGCAGCCACTGCGGCGGTACGACGCCCGCCCGCAGCAGGTCGAGGTCGAGGAGACGCCGCCAGGCCGCCCGGGGCAGCAAGGCGCCGGGAGCGCTGGGCTTCGCCTCCACGACCGTGGCGCGGAGCCGCCCGCCGGCGCTGTGGTCGGTGAGCTCCAGCAGGATGTACCTGCGCCAGTGGCCGGCGGCCAGGAAGCGCTCGCTGCCCACGGCGGCCGTCGCCCGGCGCACGGCCGACTCGAGCCGGGGAATGTCGATGGCGGTCGCGCGGAGGACCTCCCCGGGGTCCGTCCGGTACAGCGACCGTTCGGAGGCCGGCGGCGTCGGATCCCACTCGATCCCCGCCGCGGCGAACGCCTCATCGATCTCGCCCCGCTCGTAGAGCAGTGTCACCCGCTCCGCCCGGGCGGCGGCGTCCCCGTCACCGGACGCGGCGAGCTCCTGCCGCGTCAGCGGGGTCCCGTCGTCGTGGAAGAAGGGAATCCGGCCACCGGCGCCCACGGCCGCCCGCAGACCGTCCGTACGCCGGGAGTCCCACAGATACCGGACCGAGCGCCAGTCCTCGGTACCGCCGCGGAACAGACCGGGGGAGGACTCGCCGGGCACCGCCCCGAAACGCAGCGAGAGCCGCTGGGGGCCCTCCACCATCGCTGGTGTGCGCAGGTGGAGGTACGGCGCGTGGGGCAGACCGGACCCGTCCAGGTGTCCGGCGTATCCGGCGAGTACGACGGTCCGGCCGGGGGCGAGCGTCGAGCGCCCGCCCAGGACCCGGGGCAGATGCCAGCGCACCAGGTCGGGCACGAGATGGAGCAGGTCGGCCACGAGGGCCTCCGCCACGGCCGTGCCGTACACGGAGGCCACCCCGGCGGGATCGAAGTCCACGTCGACGTCGGCCGCGGCGAGCGCGCCCCGCCAGTCACCGGCGAGCCGCCGCTCCGCGGACCGCTCGATCATCGTGCGGGGCACGGCGTACCGCCGGACCTGCCACAGGCTGGAGGCCTCCTCCGCGCTGAGGAACCGGTCCTCCGGGCGGAGCCTCACCGGTAGACGCTCCGGATCGCGCGCAGGTCCGGGTGGGCGCCGTGGTCCGGGCGCAGCCGGGTGGCGAAGGAACGCTTCACCTTGCGGGGGAGCCCGGGCCCGAGCCCCACGTACTCCAGCCGGCAGTCCGCGCCGACCGCTCCCAGCAGGGCCTTCGCGCCCCGCCCCGTCAGCCCGGTGTGGGCCAGTTCGAGGCGCCGCAGGGGGCTCCCGGGCAGGGCCAGGGTCAGCGCATGGGCGCCCGCGTCGCCGGTCGCGTTCCCCGCCGCCCCGAGGCTGCGCTCCGACATCGGCCGCCCGAGGTCGAGCGCCTCGATCCCGTCCAGCGCGTCGGCCAGGGCGCCGGCCCCGGCGGGCCCGATCCCGTTGCCGCCGAGCCCGAGCCGCACGGGGCGCTCCGGACCGGCCGAGGCGGCGAGCACGGCGGCCCCCGCGTCGCCGAGGTGGTTGGCCGACACGTACAGCTCCCGCACCCCCGCGTCCCGGATCAGCGCGGCGAGGAGCGGAGCGGCGTCCTGGCCGAGCCCGTTGCCGCCGAGGAAGAGCCGCTCCAGCGGCTGTTCCCGCGAGGTCAGCGCGTCGAGCAGCGCCTCCAGACCGGCGGTGGTGACCCCGGTGTTGACGAGGTCCAGGGTGCGCAGCGAGGTGGTGCGGGCCAGCATCGGCGCGAGTGCCCGGACGCCCGTGTCACCCAGCGGATTCCGCTTCAGCCACAGCGCCCTGACGGTGGAGTCCCCGCTCAGCGCGCCCGCGAGCGCGGCGGCACCCTCGGCCCCGATGCGGTTGCAGCCGAGATAGACCGTCCGCAGCCCGTGTCCGGGTACGTCGCGCAGAGCGTCGGCCACCGAGCAAGCGCCCTCGTCGCCCAGGGAGTTGGTGCCGAGCAGGACGTGGCCGGCGTGCGGCGACCGGGCGAGGGCGGGCATCAGCAGGGCGGCGCCGGCCGCACCGAGACCCTGCTTGCAGAGATCGACGCGCCCGTCGGCCCGCAGTGTCCCGACCGGGAACACCTCGTCGGACCCGACCGCCTGCTCACCCCCGAGCCGCTCCACCAGCGGGTTCAACGCGGCCACATCGACGAGCGGAACGTCCGGGTGCTCGATCGCGGGGCAGCGCACGGGCATCGGCTGCGACAACACAACTCCCCAGTCCCACGCCGGGCCCCGGGCCGGAAGCGGACCGTTCGCGCCCACCCCCGCCCAGCGCCGGCGCGATCCTCCAAGAACAGGTGGCAAGACCGACCGGATTCGAACCGGCGTCCTCCAGCTCGATGCGTGGGCGCGACGACCTCTGCGCTACAGCCTTGCCGTGCGTGATCATAACGGCCATCGGCCCGGAATCGCACGCCAGTACGGCGAATGAGGCAGGGGTGCGCAGAGTTTCGAACGTGTTCAATAATGGACCGGTCCACCTGCCTACCGAGAGGCCCGGCATGATGAGCCGTACCCGCTTCACCCCTCGCGGCGCCCGGATCGCGGCCGCCGCCTACGTCGTCGTCATGGCGGCCGGTGGGCTGATCGTGGGAGCCCAAGCCCCGTCGCGCGCCGAGTCGTTGCTCTTCCTGCTATCCCAGCCCGGGCTGAACGTGCTGTACGTGTTCGTCCTCACGCCCCTCGTCGCGCTCGTCGGTGACACCGGCGGGGGAGTGGGCGACGCCGGAGGCCTCGCTCTCGCCTGCGGTCTGGGGGCCGCCGTGAACGTCCTGCTCGTACGGGCGGCCGTGTGCGCGGCCCGCGCGGTCGCCGCGGACCTCCCCGCGTGCGGGAAGCGCCGCACCCCCGCGCGTTGAGGCGCGGGGATGCGGCGCTCGGGTCCTCGGAGGTCAGCCCAGCTGCTCGTACGCCGGCAGCGTCAGGAAGTCCGCGTAGTCCTGGTCCAGCGAGACCTGGAGCAGCAGGTCGTGGGCCTGCTGCCACTTGCCGGACTCGAACGCCTCGTCGCCGATCTCGGCGCGGATCGCCGTCAGTTCCTCGGCCGCGACCTTGCGGGCGAGGTCCGCGGTGGCGTGCTCGCCGTTCTCGAAGACCACGTCCGCGTTGATCCACTGCCAGATCTGCGAGCGCGAGATCTCGGCGGTGGCCGCGTCCTCCATCAGGTTGAAGATGGCAACCGCGCCCATGCCCCGCAGCCACGCCTCGATGTAGCGGATGCCGACAGCGACCGCGTTGCGCAGTCCGTCGTACGAGGGCTTCGCGTCCAGCGTGTCGATGGCGATCAGGTCGCCCGGCGCCACCGAGACGTCCTCGCGCAGACGGTCCTTCTGGTTCGGCTTCTCGCCGAGGACCGCGTCGAAGGAGGCCATCGCGATCGGGACCAGGTCGGGGTGTGCGACCCAGGAGCCGTCGAAGCCGTCGTTGGCCTCGCGGTCCTTGTCGGCCTTGACCTTCTCGAAGGCGACCTTGTTGACCTCGGCGTCGCGCCGCGAGGGGATGAAGGCCGCCATGCCGCCGATGGCGTGCGCGCCGCGCTTGTGGCAGGTGCGGACGAGGAGTTCGGTGTACGCCCGCATGAACGGGGCGGTCATCGTGACCAGGTTGCGGTCCGGCAGGACGAACTTCGAGCCGCCGTCGCGGAAGTTCTTGACGATGGAGAAGAGGTAGTCCCAGCGGCCCGCGTTCAGCCCGGAGGCGTGGTCGCGGAGCTCGTAGAGGATCTCCTCCATCTCGTACGCGGCGGTGATGGTCTCGATCAGGACGGTCGCGCGGACCGTTCCCTGCGGGATGCCGGCGTAGTCCTGGGCGAAGACGAAGATGTCGTTCCAGAGGCGGGCCTCCAGGTGCGACTCCGTCTTCGGGAGGTAGAAGTACGGGCCCTTGCCGAGGTCGATCAGGCGCTGCGCGTTGTGGAAGAAGTAGAGGCCGAAGTCGACCAGCGCGCCGGGCACCGGGGTGCCGTCCAGCTGGAGATGGCGCTCGTTCAGGTGCCAGCCGCGCGGGCGCGTGACGACCGTCGCGAGCTCCTCGGCGGGCTTGAGGGCGTACGACTTGCCCGACTTGGGGTCGGTGAAGTCGATGTTCCGGGTGTAGGCGTCGATCAGGTTGAGCTGGCCGGTGATCACGTTCTCCCACGTGGGGGCGGACGCGTCCTCGAAGTCGGCGAGCCAGACCTTGGCGCCCGAGTTCAGGGCGTTGATGGTCATCTTGCGGTCGGTCGGACCGGTGATCTCCACCCGGCGGTCGTCCAGCGCGGCCGGGGCCGGGGCGACCTTCCAGGTGTCGTCCACCCGGACCGCCTCCGTCTCCGGCAGGAAGTCCAGCGTGGAGGTGCGGGCGATCTCGGCCCGGCGCTCGCCGCGACGGGCGAGCAGCTCGTCACGCCGGGGCGTGAACCGCCGGTGCAGCTCGGCCACGAACGCGAGGGCCGCATCGGTCAGGACCTCGTCCTGCCTCGGCAGGGGCTCGGCATCGACGATGGCCAGCGGGGACGGCGCTGGTGCGGACATGAGCTGTCACTCCTTCAGCGGGTGGTGCGGTGGCATCCCGTGGCCGCCGGGTCGCCCGGGACGGCACGGGGTGCCAGGGCTCCGAGATACGGCCACGGGGCGCCTCCGGGGACCGGAAGCGGAACCATGGGCTTCTGATCAGTGGATATTAGTTTCCTCATGGTGGAAGTTCAATGGTTTGTTGATATCGAGATTCTCCGGGTCGAGGCACGTACGGCCGTGGTGGCGCGCCGTGCCGCCCCGGCACGGTCCGTCTTCCCCTGGGGAGCTCCGCCCACCCGGGCCGCCTCCTCCGGCCGTCACTCCAGGTGCGTCAGGTCCTCCGCCGTGTCGATGTCGTACGCCTGAGCCGCATCGGAACACTCGACGAGCGTGATCGCGTCGCGGTGCGCCCGCAGATACGCCCGCGCCCCCTGGTCGCCGACCGCGCCCGCCGCGATGTCCGCCCAGCGGTCGGCGCCGAACAGCACGGGGTGGCCGCGTTCGCCGGCGTACGAGGCCGCCGCGAGGGTCGCCCGGGAGCGGTACGCCGAGCGGACCCGCGCCACCGCCACCGCTCCGATGCCCGGCTGGTCGACCAGGAGCACGAGAACCGCGTCCGCGTCCGAACCGGCGAGGGCGCCGAGGCCGGCCCGGAGCGAGGAGCCCATGCCCTCCTCCCACAGCGGGTTCACGGTCACCGTGCACCCCGGCAGTTCCGCCCGCGCCCGCACCTTGTCCGCCGCGGCGCCCAGGACGACATGGACGGGGCCGCAGCCGCCGTCGCGCAGGGTCCGCGCCGCGTGTTCGACCAGGGGGCGGCCGCGGTGCTCCAGGAGCGCCTTCGGCCTGCCGCCGAGGCGACGGCCGCCGCCTGCGGCGAGCAGAAGCCCGGCGACCACGGGGTTTCGTTCCGATTGAGCCATGCGCCCTGGATACCACTGCCGGGCGCGTACCGGCGGAAGGACTGTCACCCCCCGGAGGTACTCTCGTTCTGTGTCCGCACGGTGGCGCGCGCCGCCTTTCATGGCGTTAACTGGCGGACGACCCCAGGCGTTTGACCGCCGCCCCGGGGTCATTCGACACACCGGCACAATGACGTGCGAGGGGGAGTGCTTTGTTGCGAAGCGTGGGGCAGGAGCGGTTGGCCGGCAGCGGTGAGGACCCGAGAGTGGCGGAGCTGCGTACGGCGGTCTCCCGGCTCCGCCGGGAACTGGCCGGTCACCCCGTCGAGTTCCCCGACCGGGGCATAGCCGAGGACGAGCTCGCGGCGCTGGACGCCATGGCGGCCGGCGGCATGCCCGAGATCCCCCGGCTGCGGCGCTCCCTGCTGCTGGTCGCCGGGGCGATCGGCTCGGTCAGCGCGCTGGCCCCGGGCCTCCGCGAGGTCAGGATCGCGATCGAGCTGTTCGGGGAGCCCCCGAGGTCCTGAGGGCTCTCCCTTGGTCCTGAGGCTCTCCCTGGGTGCCTCTCGGCCGGATCGGGCCCGGCCTCGCGTGCCCCGGCCCGACCCGGACGGAGGGCCTGGAGGCGTTCGAGGGGCCGCCGAGGTGGTGCGCCCCTCGGCCGGCCCCGCGCGTTCGCGTGTCTCAGGCCGCCGGGCCGCTGCTCGCCAGCGCCTCGGAGAGTTCCTTCGCGATCTGCTGGAGGATCGGCACGATCCGCTCCGTCGCCGTCTCGGTCACCCGGCCCGCCGGCCCCGAGATGGAGATGGCGGCCGAGGTGGGGGAGTCGGGCACCGAGACCGCGAGGCAGCGGACCCCGATCTCCTGCTCGTTGTCGTCCACCGCGTAGCCCGCCCTGCGCACCTGTTCCAGCGCGTCGAGGAAGCCGTCCGGCGTGGTGATCGTCTTCTCGGTGGCCGCGGGCATGCCCGTACGGGCGAGCAGCGCGCGCACCTCGTCGGCCGGGGTGTTCGCGAGGAGGGCCTTGCCGACGCCCGTGGAGTGGGGCAGCACCCGGCGGCCGACCTCGGTGAACATCCGCATCGAGTGCTTGGACGGCACCTGGGCGACGTACACGATCTCGTCGCCGTCGAGCAGCGCCATGTTCGCCGTCTCGCCCGTCTCCTCGACCAGCCGCTGGAGATACGGCCGCGCCCAGGTGCCCAGCAGTCGGGAGGCGGACTCGCCGAGGCGGATCAGGCGGGGGCCGAGCGCGTAACGCCGGTTGGGCTGCTGGCGGACGTAGCCGCACACCACCAGGGTGCGCATCAGGCGGTGGATCGTCGGCAGCGGCAGTCCGCTGCTCGCGGAGAGTTCGCTGAGCCCGACCTCGCCCCCGGCGTCCGCCATGCGCTCCAGCAGATCGAAGGCGCGCTCGAGGGACTGGACGCCGCCACTGGGACCGGCGGGCTTGGAGTCGGAAGTGCTGGCGTGGGACGGCGGCACGTCAACGGTCCTTTCGAAGCGGAGGCAAGGCAGCAGCCTACCGGGCTGTTCCCGATCGGCCCACTGCTCCCGGTGCGGCGTCCTTGCCGGTCAGGACCTGCTTTGTCCTGGTGTCGACGGTCCGGCCCGCGCTCGGCCCGGTGCCCGGTGAGGTCGCTCCTGGCCCATTCTACGTTCCGCCTGACGAAAATGAACTTTTACTTCGTGGAAATCTACAATCCTTGCCTTCCATGATCCTCCGGGGGTTCCATGGGGGAGGTGAGCCCTTGACGGGTCGCCTCCCCGAGTGAAGACTCCTTCAACAGTTCGTTGAAATCTGCCCTGAGGAGCACAGGTGCCCGGTGTGGACTTGAAGCTGGTGCTGCGCTCGACGCGCGTCGTCACCCCGGAGGGGACCCGTGCCGCCGCGGTCCTCGTCGCCGACGGAGCGATCGAGGCGGTCCTGCCGTACGACGCCGAGGTGCCCGGCGGTGCCCGGGTCGAGGACTTCGGCGACGACGTCCTGCTGCCGGGCCTCGTCGACACGCACGTCCATGTGAACGACCCCGGCCGCACCGAGTGGGAGGGCTTCTGGACCGCCACCCGCGCCGCGGCCGCCGGCGGCATCACGACCCTGCTCGACATGCCGCTCAACTCCCTCCCGCCGACGACCACCGTCGAGAACCTGCGCGTCAAGCAGCAGGTGGCCGCCCCCAAGGCGCACATCGACACCGGCTTCTGGGGCGGTGCGATCCCCTCCAACACCAAGGACCTGCGTCCGCTGTACGAGGCCGGGGTCTTCGGCTTCAAGTGCTTCCTCTCGCCCTCGGGCGTCGAGGAGTTCCCCGAGCTGGACCAGGAGCAGCTGGCCCGCTCCATGGCCGAGGTCGCGGGCTTCGGCGGGCTGCTGATCGTGCACGCCGAGGACCCTCACGAGCTGGCGTCCGCGCCCCAGCGCAGCGGCGGGAAGTACGCCGACTTCCTCGCCTCCCGGCCCCGCGACGCCGAGAACCAGGCGATCGAGGGCCTCATCGCCTACGCCAGGCGGCTGAACGCGCGCGTCCACGTCCTGCACCTCTCCTCCGGCGACGCCCTGCCGCTGATCGCCGCCGCCAGGCGCGAGGGCGTCCGGATCTCCGTCGAGTCGTGCCCGCACTTCCTCACGCTCACCGCCGAGGAGGTCCCGGACGGGGCGACCGAGTTCAAGTGCTGCCCGCCGATCCGCGAGTCCGCCAACCAGGACACGCTCTGGGCCGGGCTCGCCGACGGGACGATCGACTGCGTCGTCTCCGACCACTCGCCCTGCACGACCGACCTCAAGACCCCCGACTTCGCCTCCGCCTGGGGCGGCATCTCCTCCCTCCAGCTGGGCCTGCCCGCCATCTGGACCGAGGCCCGCCGGCGCGGTCACACCCTCGACGACGTCGCCCGCTGGATGTCCGCCGCGCCGGCGGAGCTCGCCGGGCTCACCCGCAAGGGCGCCATCGAGGCCGGACGGGACGCCGACTTCGCGGTCCTCGCGCCCGACGAGACCTTCACCGTCGACCCCGCCGGACTCTTCCACCGCAACCAGGTCACCGCCTACGCCGGGAAGACCCTGCACGGCGTGGTGAAGTCCACCTGGCTGCGCGGCACACGGATCGCGGCCGACGGCGTACTCGCCGAGCCCACCGGCCGCCTCCTCGAAAGGAACCACTGACCATGACGGCGACCCCGCACTTCACCGGTGACGCGAGCCCGTACGCGGGCGGCGACCCGTACGCCGACTACCGCACCGCCGACTTCCCCTTCACCCACCTCGTCGACCTCGCCGACCGGCGTCTCGGCGCCGGTGTCATCGCCGCCAACGACGAGTTCTTCGCCGAGCGCGAGAACCTCCTGAAGCCCGGGCCCGCGGAGTTCGACCCGGAGCACTTCGGGCACAAGGGCAAGATCATGGACGGCTGGGAGACCCGCCGCCGGCGGGGCGTGAGCGGCGACGAGCCGCACCCCGCGGACGAGGACCACGACTGGGCGCTCGTACGCCTCGGAGCGCCCGGTGTAATCCGCGGACTGGTCGTCGACACCGCCCACTTCCGCGGCAACTACCCGCAGTCGGTCTCCGTCGAGGCGGCCTCGCTGCCCGGCTCCCCGTCCCCCGAGGACCTCCTCGCGCCCGACGTGAAGTGGACGACCCTCGTGCCCCGCACGGCCGTCGGCGGTCACGCGGCCAACGGCTTCGCGGTGGACGCCGGGCAGCGCTTCACCCATCTGCGGGTCAACCAGCACCCCGACGGTGGCATAGCGCGCCTGCGGGTCCACGGAGAGGTCGTCCCCGACCCCGCCTGGCTGGCCGCACTCGGCACGTTCGACCTCGTGGCCCTGGAGAACGGCGGCGAGGTCGAGGACGCCTCCGACCGCTTCTACTCCCCGGCCACCAACACCATCGCCCCCGGCCGCTCCCGCAAGATGGACGACGGCTGGGAGACCCGCCGCCGCCGCGACAAGGGCAACGACTGGATCCGCTACCGGCTGGTGGAGCAGTCGGAGATCCGGGCCGTCGAGATCGACACCGCCTACCTCAAGGGCAACGCGGCGGGCTGGGCACAGATCTCGGTGAGCGACGGGGAGGGCGGCGAACCCGCCGAACTCCTGCCCCGCACCCGGCTCCAGCCCGACACCAACCACCGCTTCGTCCTGCCCGATCCCGTGCGCGGCACGCATGTGCGCATCGACATCTTCCCGGACGGCGGGATCTCCCGGCTGCGGCTCTTCGGCTCACTCACCGAGCAGGGCGCGGCGCGGCTGGCGAACCGTCATGAGGCGCTCGGAGGCTGACCGGACAGCCCTCGGCGCTGCCGGGTGTGCCGGTTCCCGTCCGGCCTGTGGGCATATGGGACCCTGGCCGGAACGCTGCCGTCCCGACCAGGGAGTCACCATGATCTTCATCGCCGTCAAGTTCACCGTGCGTACCGCCGAGCGCGACAACTGGATGCCGGCCGTCGAGGATTTCACCCTCGCCACCCGCCAGGAGCCGGGGAACCTCTTCTTCGACTGGTCCTACAGCGTCGAGAACCCGGACCAGTTCGTGCTGCTCGAAGCGTTCGCCTCGCAGGAGGCGGGCGTGGAGCATGTGAACTCCGAGCACTTCAAGGCGGCGATCGAGACCATGTCCGAGCTCGTCAGCGAGGTGCCGGAGATCATCAACGTCGAGGTGCCCGGGGACGACTGGTCCCGGATGTCGGAGGTCACCCCGCGCAACCGGTGAGAACCACCGGCCCCGTGGTAACCGCCGGGTCCGACGGCCGCCGTCAGAACTCCTCGTGCGTGTCGGGGTCCCCGCCGAAGCGGTGCGGCGGCCGTGCCCCGATCCGGTCCATCTCCTGCTGCGTCAGTGCGAAGCCGAACAGGTCGAGATTCTCCCGCTGCCGCCCCGGATCGGCGGACTTCGGGATCGGCACGGCACCCAGCTGGGTGTGCCACCGCAGGACGACCTGGCCCGGCGTCACCCCGTGCGCCTCGGCCGCGGCGACGACCTCCGGGGCCTCGAGCACCTGACGCCCCCGGGCCAGCGGACTCCAGCTCTCCGTGACGATGCCCTTGGCCGTGTGCACCGCGCGCAGCTCCTCCTGCGGGAGCAGTGGATGCATCTCGATCTGGTTCACCACGGGCAGCACACCCGTCTCACGCTCCAGCCGGTCCAGGTGCTCCGCCGTGAAGTTGGAGACACCGATGGAGCGTACGAGCCCGTCCTCGCGGAGCTTGATCAGAGCCCTCCAGGTGTCGACGTACTTGTCCACCCGGGGCAGCGGCCAGTGGATGAGATACAGGTCGACGTAATCCAGGCCCAGATTGCTCCGGGACTCCTCGAAGGAGGCGAGCGTCTCCTCGTAGCCGTGGTGCCGGCCGGGCACCTTCGTCGTGACGAAGAGCTCCTGCCGGGGCACCCCTGAGCGGGCGATCCCTCGGCCGGTGCCGGTCTCGTTCCCGTAGTTCAGCGCCGTGTCCACGAGCCGGTAGCCGAGCTCCAGCGCCCCGGCGACGGCCTGCTCGGCGGCCTCGTCGTCGAGCGGCCAGGTGCCGAGGCCCACCGCGGGGACGGTGCTGCCGTCGTGGAGGTTGCGGACGGGGGTCGGTGTCCGGTGCATGGTCTCCCGTTTCGTCGCGTGTGCCGTCCCCGCCAGCGTAGGACGCGCCGCCGGACGGGGCGCGACGCGGCACGGCCGCGCGGTCCACCGGGCGCACCGGCGGAATCCGCCGGAAGGTGGGATCGGAAGGGTGGAACCACAGGGCTGCCGGGAGTCACGGCGGCGATGCGGAGGAGCGGGACCATGACGAAGCTGACCCTCACCACGTTCGTGTCCCTCGACGGCGTGACGCAGGCCCCCGGCGGGCCCGAGGAGGACACCTCCGGCGGGTTCCGCCACGGCGGCTGGGTGGCGCCGTACGCGGACGAGGGCATGGGGGCCTTCATGACCGAGGTCTTCGACCGCGCGGGAGCCTTTCTCCTCGGGCGGCGTACGTACGACATCTTCTCGTCCTACTGGCCCAGGGTCACCGATCCTGAGGACCCGATCGCCTCGCGCCTCAACACGCTGCCCAAGCACGTCGTCTCCACCACCCTGACGCACCCGGAGTGGGAGAACACCACCGTCGTCCGGGGCGATGTGCCCGCCGAGGTGGCCCTGCTCAAGGAGCGGACGGCGGAGGGCGAGCTGCAGATCCACGGCAGCGGCACCCTGGCCCGGTCACTCCTGGAGCACGGCCTGATCGACGAGCTCAACCTGCTCGTCTTCCCGGTCTGCCTGGGCAGCGGCAGGCGGCTCTTCCCGGAGGGCGGACAGCCGACGGCCTTCGAACCGACCGGCGAGCGGACCACCGGCAGCGGCATCGCGATCCACACCTACCGGACCGCGGGGCCCGCCCGGTTCGGAACCGTCGGCGAGTGACCGGGCTCCGGACGCCCCGGGCACCTGTGCCCTCAGGGAGCCGGGGGCAGTTCGGAGCGGCCGGTGGACGCGGCGCGCAGCCGCCCCAGGATGGCCCGGGCCGCCTTGGTGTAGCCGGGGTTGTTGTTGTGCAGCACGGACTCCGCGTTGGCCAGCTCCATGAACGCGATGAGTTCGAACGCCAGTTGCGAGACATCCGTGTCCGCCGCGAGTTCGCCCCGCACCCGGGCCTCCTCGATGGTCTCCTCCACGAAGGTGACCCAGCCGGTCTGAGTGGAGGCCAGGGCGTCGTGCACCTTGCCCTCCCTGGAGTCGAACTCGGCGATCGTCGCGTAGAAGAAGCAGCCGCCGCTGAACACCCGGCGCTGCGAATAGGAGAGCCAGCTCTCGCACATCCGCCAGACGCGGCCCAGACCCGGCGCCGCCGCCCTCGTCGGTGTCAGCACGTGCTCCACGAACACCGTCACGGCGGCGCGCACCGTGGCGAGCTGCAACTCCTCCTTGGAGCCGAACAGGGCGAACACCCCGCTCTTGCTCAGCTTCAGCTCCGTCGCCAGCCGGCCGAGCGACAGCCCCTCCAGCCCTTCGGTCGAGGCGACCTGGACCGCGCGCCCCAGCACCAGTTGCCTGGTCTGGTTCCCCC
Organism: Streptomyces sp. NPDC002125; assembly: GCF_053593715.1. NCBI lineage: Bacteria > Bacillati > Actinomycetota > Actinomycetes > Kitasatosporales > Streptomycetaceae > Streptomyces > Streptomyces sp. NPDC002125. The sequence goes on from NZ_JBSFDD010000007.1 coordinate 245,174, forward strand.
GCTCGATCCGTCCGTCCAGCCGCGCTCCACCCATGTGCCAACTCCGTGTTCCCGAGCGTCCCAAGACCGACATTCTAGGAGGAGCCGGCACGGTGGAAGGACCGCTTCGGGCCGGGACGACCCCTGGGGGCGGACGGCCGGCCCACCCTGCGGACAGAGGTTCCCGAGGGGGGTGTCCGTTCGGTACCGTGACCGCTCCCCGTGTGAGCCGGCGAGGTCTCCACATCGTTCCCTTTGTGGAGAACCAGGAGCACCCGATGTCCGCTGCCGCCGTGCCCGCCCTCGCCCCGCCCCGCCGCGCGTGGGTCGCCGATCTGCCGCTGCTGCTCGTCGCGGCCGTCTGGGGCGCCAGCTATCTCGCGGCCAAGGGCATCACCACCACGCACACCGTGATCGCCGTCCTGGTGCTCCGCTTCGCGATCGTCCTGCCCGCCCTGGCCGTCGCGGGGTGGCGCGGGCTCCGGGCGCTGAGCGGTGCGCAGTGGCGGGGCGCGGGCCTGCTGGGGCTCGTACTGAGCGGGATCTTCCTGCTGGAGACGTACGGTGTCGTGCACACCTCGGCGACCAACGCCGGACTCATCATCAGCCTCACGATGATCTTCACCCCCCTGGCCGAGGCCGCAGTGACCCGGGTCCGGCCGTCTGGGGCCTTCCTCGCCGCCGCCGGGCTCTCCGTCCTCGGCGTGGTACTCCTGACACAGGGCGGCGGATTCACCAGCCCCTCCGGCGGCGACCTCCTGATGCTGCTCGCGGCCCTCGCGCGCACGGTCCACGTCCTGGCGATGGCCCGCATCAAGGCCGTCCAGGACGCGGACTCGCTCTCCCTGACCACGGTGCAGCTCGGCAGCGCCGTCGCGGTCTTCGCCGTCCTCGCCGCCGCCCCCGGCACCGGGCCCGCGCCCTGGACGGTGGCGGCGGGCTTCGGCGCCGCCGAGTGGGCCGGGCTGATCTTCCTCTCCGTCTTCTGCACCCTGTTCGCCTTCTTCGTGCAGATGTGGTCCGTGCGCCGCACCTCGCCCTCCCGGGTCAGTCTGCTCCTCGGCACGGAACCGCTCTGGGCCGCCGCGGTCGGCATCGCGATCGGGGGTGAGCGCCTCGGCGTCCTGGGAGTGGTGGGCGCGGTGCTGGTGCTGGCGGGCACCGCGTGGGGACGCCGCCGTGCCGATGCCGAGCCGGGTCCGGACCGTCCTGCCTCCGCATGACCCCGGTCTCCTCCACGAGGACGAGGACGGGACATGAGGGGCCCCCTAGGCTGAACCGGTCAGCCGGAGGAATGGGGGCGGGACCATGTCCGTGATCGATCTGCGCGGAGCGGAGGACTTCAGCGCGAATCCGTATCCGTACTACGCGAAGATGCGCGCCGAGGGACCCGTGCACGCGGTCCGCACCGACGACTTCGAGCGGATCTGGATGGTCGTCGGCTACGAGGAGGCACGCGCCGCCCTCGCCGACCAGCGGTTCAGCAAGGACTGGCGGACGAACGGCCTCTGGTCGGCGCAGAGCAACCCGATCAACGCCAACATGCTGGAGATGGACGCCCCGCACCACACCCGGCTGCGCAAACTCGTCGCACGCGAGTTCACCGCCCGGCGGATCGAGGCGCTCCGCCCGCGCGTCGAGGAGATCACCGGGAGCCTCCTCGACGCGATGGTGCCGTCGGGGAGCGCCGACCTCGTCGACGCGTTCGCCTTCCCGCTGCCGATGACGGTGATCTGCGAGCTCCTCGGCGTACCCGACATCGACCGGGAGGCCTTCCGCCTGCTGTCCAACGCGATCGTCGCCCCCGTCTCGCAGGAGGAGGAGAACGACGCGGTGCACAGGATGGGCGCCTATCTCGTCGAGCTGATCGAGGACAAGCGCTGCGCCCCGGGCGACGACCTGATGAGCGCCCTGATCCAGGCACGGGACGACGACGGCGACCGGCTCTCCCCGGACGAACTCATCGGCATGGCCTTCCTGCTCCTGGTGGCGGGCCACGAGACGACCGTGAACCTGATCGCCAACGGCGTACGCGCGCTGCTCGACCACCCGGAGCAACTGGCCCTGCTCCGCGCCCGGCCGGAGCTGATCGACGGTGCGGTCGAGGAGATGCTCCGCTACGACGGGCCCGTGGGGACGGCGACCTTCCGCTTTGCCCGTGAGTCCGTGGCCATCGGCTCCACCGTCATCCCCCGGGGCGAGGCCGTGCTCGTCGCCCTCGGCTCGGGGGACCGTGATCCCGGCCGCTACCCGGCCCCGGACACCTTCGACATCCGGCGCGAGGCCCGGGGCCATCTGGCGTTCGGCCATGGCATCCACTTCTGCCTGGGCGCGCCCCTGGCCCGCATGGAGGGCCGCATCGCGGTCCGGGCGCTGCTGGAGCGGTGCCCCGGCCTGGAGCGGGACCCGGACGGCGGCGAGCCCGACTGGCTGCCCGGCCTGCTGCTGCGGGGCGTCCGGCATCTGCCGGTGCGCTGGTGAGGTGGGATGGGCACCATGACTGAACTCTCCATCGGCCAGGCGCAGCAGGTCCTCGACAGCCAGCCCTTCAGCAGGCTCGTCGGAGCGCGGATCACGGAGTTCGGTGACGGCGCGGCCGTACTCGAAGTCGGCGTACGCGAGGAGCTGACCCAGCAGAACGGCTTCCTGCACGGCGGTGTGCTCTCCTACGCCGCCGACAACGCGCTCACCTTCGCCGCCGGGACGACGCTCGGTCCGGCGGTCCTGACCGGCGGCTTCTCCATCCAGTACGTCCGCCCGGCGAGCGGCAGCACCCTCACCGCCCGGGCCGAGGTGGTCCACACCGGCCGCAGGCAGGCGGTGGTGCGCTGCGAGCTGTTCACCGCCGACGACGAGGGGGCCGAGACCCTGTGCGCGGTGGCGCAGGGGACGGTGCTCTCCGCCCGGCCGGCCTGACGCTCCGTCCGGCGCGCGGCGGTCAGGCCTCGGCGATCTCCGTGAGCCGCACCGGGCGGCGCTCCGCCCGCGACAGCTCGCACGCCTCGGCGATGCGCAGTGCGTGCAGCGCCTCCCGGCCGTCGCACGGGTTTTCCCGCTCGCCGCGCACGACGCCGAGGAACGCGTCCAGTTCGGCCTCGTAGGCCGGGGCGAACCGCTCCAGGAAACCGGGCCAGGGCTTGGCCGGGGCGGGCGGGCCCTGCGGTTCGGCGGAGGTGAGCGGCGTACGGTCGTCGAGGCCCACGGCGATCTGGTCCCGCTCGCCCGCGAGCTCCATGCGGACGTCGTAACCAGCCCCGTTGCACCGGGTCGCCGTCGCCGTGGCGAGCGTGCCGTCGTCCAGGGTCAGCAGCGCGGCGGCCGTGTCCACGTCCCCGGCCGCCCGGAAGATCGCGGGGCCGGCGTCCGATCCGGTGGCGTACACCTCGCTCACCTCACGGCCCGTCACCCAGCGCAGGATGTCGAAGTCGTGCACCAGGCAGTCCCTGAACAGCCCGCCGGAGAGCGGCAGATAGGCGGCCGGCGGGGGAGCGGGGTCGGACGTCGTCGCCCGTACGGTGTGCAGCCGGCCCAGCGCTCCGCCGCGCACGGCGGCGCGCGCCGCGGCGTAACCGGCGTCGAACCGGCGCATGAAACCGAGCTGGAGCACACCGCCCGCCCGCTCGACCTCGCGCAGCGCGCCGAGCGTGCCCGGCAGGTCCAGCGCGATCGGCTTCTCGCAGAAGACGGGCAGACCGGCCCGCGCCGCACGGCCGATGAGCTCCGCGTGCGCCGAGGTCGCCGAGGCGATCACCACCGCGTCCGCCCCGGCGGCGAGGACCTCGTCGGCGGAGGCGAGGGCGACGGCTCCCGTCCGCGCCGCGACCTGGGAGGCGCGGGCGGCGTCGGGATCGGTCACCACCAGGGATTCGACTCCGGGATGGCGTGCCAGGACGCTCGCGTGGAAGGAACCGATCCGGCCCGTGCCGATGAGTCCGATGCGCATGGACCCAACGTGCCGCCCTCCCGGCGCACTGTCAACTATATGTCCTGACAAAGTGCAGGGTGCGGCGCGCCGGTACGCGGTACGCTCCCTGCCGTGCCCAAACCCGCCGCCGACTCCGCCGCCCTGGGGCTGGGCGTGGACCGCACCAGTCCCGTTCCGCTCTACTACCAGCTGGCCCAGCAGCTGGAGGCGGCCATCGAGCAGGGGCGGCTGGCCCCCGGCAGCCTCCTGGGCAACGAACTGGAGCTCGCCGCGCGGCTCGGACTCTCCCGGCCCACCGTCCGCCAGGCCATCCAGTCGCTGGTCGACAAGGGGCTGATGGTGCGCCGCAGGGGCGTCGGCACCCAGGTCGTGCACAGCCGCATCAAGCGGCCGCTGGAACTGAGCAGCCTCTACGACGATCTGGAGGCGGCCGGCCGGCACCCCGCCACCCGGGTCCTGCGCAACACGCTCGAACCCGCCTCGCCCGAGGTCGCCGCCGCGCTCGGTGTCGAGGAGGGCGCCGACGTCCATCTGGTGGAGCGTGTGCGGTACGCGCACGACGAGCCCATGGCGCTCCTGCGTAACCACCTCCCGCTCCAGCTGCTCGACCTCGGCACCGAGCGGCTGGAGACGACCGGCCTGTACCGGATGATGCGCGCCTCGGGGATCACCCTGCACAGCGCCCGCCAGTCCGTGGGGGCCAGGGCCGCGACCGCGGAGGAGGGCGAGCTGCTCGCCGAGCCCCCGGGGGCCCCGCTGCTCACGATGGAGCGGATCACCTTCGACGACGGCGGCCGGGCGGTCGAATTCGGCTCGCACGTCTACCGGGCCTCGCGGTACGCCTTCGAGTTCCAGCTGCTCGTGCGGCCCTGAGAAATCCGGACGGCGGGACTCCGGTCCGTATGTTCGGACAAAAGTGTTGACGCGGTCATGCTAGGTGGTGAGAACGACGGAAGGGCGCGGCCCGCGCCCCTGCCGGGCATGACGGGACCGGGCTCGGGGATACTTGGCCCGCCGGGCGGCGAGTCCGCTCGCCCCGGCCTCACCAGGCAGCACAACGAGCAGCACTAGAAGGGCACGGCGTCGTGGCAAGGGTTCGGACAGGGGTACGCGCGATGGGCGCCGTGCTGGCAGCGGTACTGGCGGCCTCCCTCGCGGGATGCAGCAGCACCGGCGGCAAGCGGGCGGAGGAGCGCGCCGCCCAGCAGGCCGCCGAGGGCCGGTCCGCGGTGAACACGCCCCGCTGGACGTTCGCCATGGTCACCCACTCGGGTGATGGCGACACCTTCTGGGACATCGTCCAGAAGGGCGCCAAGCAGGCGGCCCAGAAGGACAACATCAACTTCCTGTACTCGCACAACGACGAGGGCCAGCAGCAGGCCGAGCTCGTCCAGACCGCGATCGACAAGAAGGTCGACGGCCTGATCGTCTCGCTCGCCAAGCCCGACTCGATGAAGGCCGTCGTGGCCAAGGCCGTCAAGGCCGGCATCCCCGTCATCACGGTGAACTCCGGCTCCGCCGAGTCCAAGGCATTCGGCGCGCTCACCCACATCGGCCAGGACGAGTCCATCGCGGGCGAGGCCGTCGGCGACGAGCTGAACGAGCGGAAGCGCAAGAAGGTGCTCTGCGTCCTGCACGAGCAGGGCAACGTCGGCCACGAGCAGCGCTGCGCCGGGGCGAAGAAGACCTTCGAAGGGACGATGCAGAACCTCTACGTCGACGGCACCAACATGCCCGACGTCCAGGCGTCCATCGAGGCCAAGCTCGACTCGGACAAGAGCATCGACGCGGTCGTCACCCTCGGCGCCCCCTTCGCCGCCGCGGCGGTCAAGGCCAAGCAGACCGCGGGCAGCGAGGCCGAGATCGACACCTTCGACCTCAACGCGAGCGTCGCCACCCAGCTCCAGAACAAGACCCTCGGCTTCGCCGTCGACCAGCAGCCCTACCTCCAGGGGTACGAGGCCGTCGACCTGCTCTGGCTCTACCGCTACAACCAGAACGTGCTCGGCGGCGGGCTGCCCGTCCTGACCGGACCGCAGGTCATCACCGCCGACGACGCCGAAGCGCTCGCCGAGTACACGCAGCGGGGGACCCGATGACGGCGACCGGGCAACCGGTGGCGCCCCGCACCGACGAACGCCTGCTGCGAACCTCCCCGCTCCGCAAGCTGCTCGGCCGCCCCGAGCTGGGCTCCGTCGTCGGGGCAGTGGCCGTCTTCCTCTTCTTCGCGATCGCCGCCGACAGCTTCCTCCAGGCATCCAGCCTGGGCACGGTGCTCTACGCGGCCTCCACGATCGGGATCATGGCGGCGCCGGTGGCGCTGCTGATGATCGGCGGTGAGTTCGACCTCTCCGCCGGTGTGATGGTGACCAGCTCCGCGCTGATCTCCTCGATGTTCAGCTACCAGATGACCGCCAACGTCTGGGTCGGCGTCTTCGTGTCGCTGCTGGTCACGCTGGGTTTCGGCGCGTTCAACGGCTTCATGCTGACCCGCACCAAGCTGCCCAGCTTCATCATCACGCTCGGCACGTTCCTGATGCTGACGGGCCTGAACCTCGGCTTCACCAAGCTGATCAGCGGCACCGTGTCGACCAAGACCATCGGCAACATGGAGGGCTTCGAGTCCGCCCGCAAGGTCTTCGCCTCGTACCTCACCATCGGTGACGTCGAGCTGAAGGTCACCATCCTGTGGTGGGCCGCGCTGGTCGCGGTAGCCACCTGGATCCTGATCCGCACCCGCTTCGGCAACTGGATCTTCGCCGTCGGCGGCGAGGCCGACGCGGCCCGCGCGGTCGGTGTCCCGGTCATCCGCACCAGGATCGGCCTCTACCTCGGCGTCGCCTTCGCCGCCTGGGTCTCCGGGCAGCACCTGCTCTTCAGTTACGACGTGGTGCAGTCGGGCGAGGGCGTCGGCAACGAGCTGATCTACATCATCGCCGCCGTCATCGGCGGCTGCCTGATCACCGGCGGCTACGGCTCCGCGATCGGCTCGGCGGTCGGCGCGATCATCTTCGGCATGACCAGCAAGGGCATCGTGTACGCGGAGTGGAACCCCGACTGGTTCAAGTTCTTCCTCGGAGCGATGCTGCTCCTGGCCACCCTGCTCAACGCATGGGTACGCAAGCGCGCGGAGGCGACGAAATGACGGCCACCCAGGCTCCGGCCCCCAGGGACACGGCCGGTCCGGCGCTCGTCGAGCTCGACGGCGTCAGCAAGTACTACGGCAACATCAAGGCCCTGGAGAACGTCTCGCTGGAGGTCCACGCGGGGGAGATCTCCTGTGTCCTCGGCGACAACGGCGCCGGCAAGTCCACCCTCATCAAGATCATCGCGGGGCTGCACCGGCACGACGCCGGAACCTTCCTGATCGAGGGCGAGGAGACCACGCTCGCCAATCCGCGCGACGCGCTCGACCGGGGCATCGCCACCGTCTACCAGGACCTGGCCGTCGTCCCGCTCATGCCGGTCTGGCGCAACTTCTTCCTCGGCTCGGAACCGACGAAGGGCGCCGGCCCGTTCAAGCGGCTCGACGTGCGGCTGATGCGGGAGACGACCCGTGCGGAGCTGCTGCGCATGGGCATCGACCTGCGCGACGTGGACCAGCCCATCGGCACCCTCTCCGGCGGTGAGCGCCAGTGCGTGGCCATCGCCCGCGCCGTGTACTTCGGCGCCAAGGTCCTCGTCCTGGACGAGCCGACCGCGGCGCTCGGCGTCAAGCAGTCGGGGGTCGTGCTCAAGTACGTCGCCGCCGCCAGGGACGCCGGGCTGGGCGTGGTCCTCATCACGCACAATCCTCATCACGCCTATCTCGTGGGTGACCGCTTCGTGCTGCTGAAGCGTGGCGCGATGTCCGGCAGCCACACCAAGCACGACGTCACCCTGGACGAACTGACCCGTCAGATGGCCGGTGGGAGCGAGCTCGACGAGCTCAGCCACGAGCTCGAACGGGCCCCGTCGCCGGACCACCTCGGCGGCCGTCCGGTCGGGGACGACGCCCCATAAGTCATGGTTTGTCCCCCGCGCCCCTGACCCGGAGACCGGTTCCGGGGGCGCGGGAGTGGCAGAATCGTGCACGGCGGACGCCGTCCGCCGCCGGACCGACGACCGCCCGGCCCCCCGACCTGCGCAGGGACGATGAGCACGTACCGCGACTTCACACACCGCGGCTCCGCCCGCGCCACGGTCCTGCGGACCGTCGGCACCAGGGAGCGGCGCTCGCACCTCACGGCGCCCCGGGTGCCCACCGTCGGCATCGACATCGGCGGCACGAAGGTGATGGCCGGGGTCGTCGACGCCGACGGCAACATCCTGGAGACCCTGCGCACCGAGACGCCGGACAAGTCCAAGAGCCCCAAGGTCGTCGAGGACACCATCGTCGAGCTGGTCCTCGACCTCTCCGACCGGCACGATGTGCACGCGGTGGGCATCGGCGCGGCCGGCTGGGTCGACGCGGACCGCTCCAAGGTGCTGTTCGCCCCGCACCTCGCCTGGCGCGACGAACCCCTCCGTGACGCCATCGCCTCCCGCCTCGTGGTCCCCGTGATGGTCGACAACGACGCCAACACGGCGGCCTGGGCGGAATGGCGCTTCGGCGCCGGGCGCGGCGAGGACCACCTGGTCATGATCACGCTGGGGACGGGCATCGGCGGCGCGATCCTGGAGGACGGGCACGTCAAACGCGGCAAGTACGGCGTCGCGGGTGAGTTCGGGCACATGCAGGTCGTGCCCGGCGGGCACCGCTGCCCGTGCGGCAACCGCGGCTGCTGGGAGCAGTACAGCTCGGGCAACGCCCTGGTGCGCGAGGCCCGGGAGCTGGCCGCGGCGGACTCCCCGGTGGCGCACGGCATCATCGAGCGGGTCAAGGGCAACATCCCCGAGATCACCGGGCCGCTCATCACCGAGCTGGCCCGCGAGGGCGACGCGATGTGCGTCGAGCTCCTCCAGGACATCGGCCAGTGGCTCGGGGTCGGCATCGCCAACCTCGCCGCCGCCCTGGACCCCTCGTGCTTCGTCATCGGCGGCGGCGTCAGCGCGGCCGACGACCTGCTGATCGGCCCGGCCAGGGACGCCTTCAAGCGCCACCTCACGGGCCGCGGCTACCGCCCCGAGGCCCGCATCGCCAAGGCCCAGCTCGGCCCCGAGGCCGGCATGGTCGGCGCCGCCGACCTGGCCCGTCTGGTCGCCCGGAGGTTCCGCCGGACCAACCGCCGCCGGGTCGAGCGCTACGAGCGGTACGCGCAGTTCTACGACCAGGCCGCGAGCACCATCCGCAGCACGCGCAGCCCCCGGGCCGTCGACTGACCCGCTGCCGCCAGGCGGCACCCGGCCACCCGCACTCCGAACCGCAGCTTCGAGGGACCACCGACCATGACCGCAGCCGAGCACCACATCGTGCCGCGCCAGCCCCCTTCGTCCGGCTCTTCGGGCTCCTCTGACTCCACGGGCCCCACGGGCGCGCCCGGCGACGGCGGGGGAACGCCTCCGCAGGACCGGCGCAGAGTGATTCGCCGGCGCCTGATCACGCTGACCATCATCGTGCTGCTCATCGGCATCCCGGCCGGCTATCTGGTGATCTCCGCAGGCCAGAGCCGTCGTTCAGGCAAGGACAAGGAGGCCGAGGCCGCGGCCCAGGGGCTGCGTGAGGACTGGCCGTCCGGGATGCAGCGCCGGATCTTCGAGCTGCCCATCCCGGGCAACGCGGTCGGGGTCCAGTACTACGAGACGAACAACTGGAAAGCCAGCCGGATGTACGTGAAGTTCCGTACGACATCCGCCGGGCTCGACCGCTTCCTGAGCGGCATGGGCACCGGCCGGGCCGCCCTGGAGACCGGCGTGGTCACCATCGGCGAGCGGGACATCAAGATCACCGGCTGGTACTTCGGGCCCGGGGTCGACTGGGCGGGCACGGTCCACAAGAACAAGGACCCGCGCCCGACCCAGAACATCACCGTCAACATGACCGATCCGGCCGCACCCGTCGTCTACGTGGTCTCGGCCGCCACTCCCTGAGGCCCCTCGGGGGAGCCGCCGGTGTCCGGTGGATGTCCGGGGGTGCGGAAGACCTTTGCAGGACCGGCGACAGCAAAAGCAACACCGCTGTGCGTCCGGGGAAACGCGAGTGAAACGGCGTCAACAAAAAGTTGACCCGCTGCCCGGGCCGGTGGGCCCGGGCCGTCCCGCTCGTGTTCCTTCCCCGTTCCCCAGCTCCGCTTCGCCTCCCGGAGGCCCGCCGTGTCCCAGTCCCCCGACGCATCCGCGTCCGCCACCACCGCACCGGCCCGGCACCCGGTCGACGAGGTCCTGCCGCCCGCCCGCCTGGGGCTGCTCGGCCTCCAGCACGTGCTGGTGATGTACACCGGCTGCGTCACCGTGCCGCTCGTCTTCGGCGCCGCCGCCGGGCTCGACACCTCCACCATCGGCCTGCTCATCAACGCCGACCTGCTCGTGGCCGGGCTGATCACCCTGATTCAGGCGCTCGGTGTCGGCAAGTTCCTCGGGGTGCGACTGCCGGTCGTCGCGGGAGCCACCTTCGCCGCCGTCACCCCGATGATCCTCATAGCCGGCGAGTACGGCCTCCAGGCGGTGTACGGCTCCATGATCGCCGCCGGTGTCTTCGGACTGCTGGTCGCGATCCCGTTCGCACGGGCGGTGCGCTTCTTCCCGCCCCTGGTCAGCGGATCCGTCATCACCGTGATCGGACTCTCCCTGATAGGCGTCGCGGCCGGGCTGATCGCGGGCCAGGATCCCACCGCGAAGGACTACGCGGCCCCCGGCCACCTGGCCCTGGCCGGCGGCATCGTGCTGATCATCGTCCTCGTCAACCGCTTCACCAGCGGCTTCCTCTCCCAGCTGGGAGTCCTGCTCGGACTGCTCGTCGGCACGCTGGTCGCCGTACCCATGGGCCTGACCGACTTCTCGTCCGTGGGCGGGGCCGACTGGTTCGGCCTGGCCTCCCCCTTCCACTTCGGCGCCCCGCACTTCCCTGTCGCGGCCGTCATCTCCATGTGTGTGGTCATGCTCGTGATCTTCACCGAGTCCACCGCCGACATGCTGGCCGTCGGTGAGATGACCGGCCGCCCGCTGTCCCGCAAGGACCTGGCGCGGGGCCTCGCCGCGGACGGCCTCTCGGGTGTCCTCGGCGGTGTCATGAACGGCTTCCTGGACACGGTGTTCGCGCAGAACGTCGGCCTGGTCGGCATGACCAAGGTGCGCAGCCGTTACGTCGCCGCCGTCGCCGGAGCGATCCTCGTGGTCCTCGCCCTCATCCCGAAGCTCGGAGAGATCGTCGCCTCCCTGCCGGGCCCGGTCATCGGCGGCGCCGGGCTCGTCATGTTCGCCACGGTCACCGCCGTCGGCATCAGTACCCTGCGCAAGGTGGAGTTCGAGGGCACCAGCAACTTGCTCATCGTCGCCGTCGCCATCGGTGTCGGCATGCTCCCGGTGGTGGCGCCGTCCTTCTACCACGCCTTCCCGACCTGGGTGCAGATCATCGGCGGCAGCGCCATCACCAGCGCCACCGTCGCGGCGTTCGTGCTGAACCTGCTGTTCAACCACACACCCGGACGGAAGAAGCCCGCAGGCCAGGAGCCGGAAGCGCTCCACAAGCCCGCCCCGGAACCGGCCCCCGCGCCTGGCCGGCCCTGAGGTGCCCCGGTGCGGAGTCCCGCGGCGCGGAACTCCGCGCCGGAGGAGGGGGAGTGGTGGGGCCGGCTCCCGGAGCGGCCCTCCCGGTCAGGTGTCGGGAGCGAGCGCCGGTACCGTTCCGGGGCGGTGGCCCGCCGTCAGACGCTCCGATACCTGCGCCAGCAGGTCCTCCTCCTGCTCCATGAGGTAGAAGTGGCCCCCGGGGAAGGTCCGTACGTCCAGTTCGTGTGAGGTCGTCCGGGCCCAGGACAGCAGTTCCTCCCGAGTGCACACCGGGTCCGACTCACCTCCGAACGCCGTGACCGGTGTGCTCAGCTCCACCGGGTCCAAGGGCCGGTAGTCGCGCAGCAGCTGGAAGTCGCCGCGCAGCGCGGGCATGATCAACGGCGCCAGGATCGGCTCGTCGTACGCCGCCGCGTGCCGCCCGCCCAGCCCTCGTGCGTAGCCGATCAGCGTCTTGTCGTCCAGCGGACCGCGGAACCGGCCGCTGACGGAGTACGGGGCACCCCGGCCCGAGACGAAGAGATGGTCGACCACGAAGCCGTGCTTCTGTTCGAGTGCCTTGGCCGTCTCGTACGCCGCCGAGCTGCCCATGCTGTGCCCGAAGACCGCCAGCGGCAGATCGAGGAGCGGCCGCACCGCCGTGGTGATGTGGCCGACGAGCTCGTCCATGTCCGTCACGCACGGCTCGGCGAGGCGGTCCTGCCGCCCCGGGTACTGCACGGCGACCACTTCGACATCCAGGGGCAGCCGTTTCTGCCAGGTGCGGAAGAGCACGGCGGACCCGCCGGCGTGCGGCAGGCACAGCAGCCGGATCCGGGCACCGGCGACGGGGTGGCGGCGGAACCACGCCGTGCCCAGGTCGCCGAGGTCAGTACGCGGCACGTTCAGCACCTCTGGAAGCCGTGGAGGCGCTCGCCTCGAAGGAGCACCGTCATGCCCGAACGGTAAGGATGGCGCGGGACCACGGCGAGCAGGGAGGAGGGCTCGGCCGGTCCGTCCACCGCGAACTCACGCACGGCGTAAATGAATTGTTCGGACGGTGGGGCCTTGGTCTCCATGGTGACACGCTGTCCGACTCTCTCTCGGACGTCAAGATGGAGATCTGCGCCGTGCGTTTTCCGTACCTGGGGCCCGGTCCTCACTGCTACACCAATTCGCTGACGGCAACACGTCGGCCATCACCACGTATGAATGCCTCGGCTGTCCAAGCGCCTGTGCAGCGCGGCAGACATTGAGGAAGCACGGCTCCGCGCGACCGTCGGCACGGCCGGACCGCGGCAGGGAAGCGGAGCAGCTCGTTCTCCCCCCTCGACCTGCGCTTTTGCGTTCAGCCGCAAGGGAGTGGCCGGGCGCCGGCCGGACAGGCGACAGTTGGCCTCACCAGGCGCAGAGACCGGTCAGGACACGCGACCGGGGCTCGCGCCCTCGAAAGGCCGCAGTTTCCGCTCCACCTTCCATGTCCGTACCTCGCATTGCGGACGCCTTCACGGGAAGCGTCCACGCCAAGGAACCCAGGGGGAAGTATGAAGAAGCTCCGCGCACTGCGCACTCAGGCCGGTGCCTCCGCTGCGGCAGTCGCGCTCTGCGCCGCCGGCATCGGGATGGTCACCGCGACACCCGCTTCCGCCTACGCCGGCTACTGCAACGACACCGTCGGCAGGACGATCTCCAACTCCGGCTATCACGCGAGCATTCCCGCCTACAACAACAACGTGGACTGCCAGATGTACCAGGGAGCCAGCGGCCGCGAGGTCAAGGCTCTGCAGATCACGCTGAACAAGTGCTACGGCCGCAGTCTGAGCACCGACGGGATCTTCGGCACCAACACCAGGAACGCCCTTGTCTACGCGCAGGGGCAGGAAGACATCGGCACTGACGGCGGGTACGGCAAGGAGACGCGGACGAACATCAAGTGGGCCTTCCAGTACAGCGGCAGCCTCGGTCAGTGGTCCTGCTTCTACATCACCAACTGGTAGCGGCTGCCGAGCAGTGCCGGGCGGGCGATGGTCAGGGCCTGCGCAGGAACACTGCTGGCGGATCGGGTAGTTGTGTCCACGGCATCCGCGGGGCAGGAGGAAGGCTGTCTCGGTTCAGCACTCAGGGTTCGACCGGCAGGTGCCGTGGAGCGTATACACACGAGGGCGGGAGGTTCGGGCCGTGTTCGAGGGCTTCGAGACCGATCGGGTTCAGGCCGATGAAGCATCGATTCTCGTTCGCCACGGCGGGGAAGGGCCGCCGGTGGTTCTAAGTGCTCGGCGCACGAGCTCTATCCGGCGGGCCGTAGGGCTGCCGGACAGGAAGTGCGGGGGCAGGGCCTCGGGGCGCCGGTCCACCAGGCGTCGAGGTGGTGGAGGATCTCAGCGGTGGTGGTGACGCTGCCCCGAGCGTCGGCGTCGTAGGAACCCGACGACGTTTTTCGTCCTCGCAGGCTGACCTGCGGCAGACGTCCGCTGACTGGATATGGGGTGCGCAGTGCTCTCCCGGATCGCGAGCGCCAGGTTTTGCGCGTGTCATGGGGGTAGCCGTCCATGTGCTGCACGTGGGAAGCCTGCTGCTGCCCAGGAAGAGGAGAGTGCCATGCCCGCCGGATCCAGTCCCAAGCGTGAGCGTCAGTACGAGCACATCAAGGAAGGTGCCAAGAAGCACGGCACTTCTGAGAAGCGGGCTGAGGAGATCGCAGCCCGCACGGTCAACAAGGAACGGGCCCGCTCAGGAGAGGCGAAGTCGGCGAGCAAGACTTCCACGCGGGACCCCAAGTCCGCTCCTCAGCGTGGCGGCCAGCGCTCCCACAGCGGTTCCGGAGGTCCGACGAAGGACCAGCTTTACGCGGAGGCCAAGAAGAAGAACATCGAGGGACGCTCATCGATGACCAAGAGCCAGCTGAGCAAGGCTCTGGGCCGCTGAGCCAGTGCCCAAGGGCCGTGCCGCAGCGACGCCGTTGTGGTCGCGTTGGCCGCCGAGGTCCCGGCGGGCCGGTATCGAGGGAATTCAGCCGACGCGTGACCCCCGCCGGGCTCGACCGGTTCAGCGATCGGCGATGCGATGGACATCGCCGTGATGGACGGCCGTATGGTCGATGTACGGGAGCGAGCCACGGACCGGGTCAACCGAGGCACCGCACCCGTTCGTCGGGCACGCTCGTCGACCTGGCCGCCGCCGACTCGATGCCGTGCCCGGCCGGCGTCGCGCTCCACGGGACGGGCCCGGGACGCTCGCGCGCCCGGGGCCCGTCCCGTACCGGTGCAGGTCAGCGGAGCTGGACGGATGCGACCAGAGTGTTCAGGTCCGGCCAGACCTTCTTGTTCGTCTCCGGCAGTACGACCCACAGCACCGAGGGGCGGACCCGCCCGGTGTCGACCACGAGGACCGCGTTCAGGTCCATCGTGGACGGCACCCCGCGTTTGTGGAAGTGGATCTCGCTGACCAGCAGCCAGGCGTCATGCCCGTCGACCTTCAGCGGCTGCGAGGCGACATCGACCAGGATCGCCTGGTCGCGGGGGTACTCGTAGCGCCGCCGCTCGTCCATCACCGCGCCCGCCACGCCCCGCAGCTCCCCGGTGCCGCCGGCCGCGGCCATGATGTCCTCGTCGACCTGCGTGGACTTCACGAGTGCGCGCTGGCGCCCCTCCTGCTTGCGGGTGAAGCCGTCGAAGACCGGATCCGACGTCTTGCTCCGGTCCCACGTGCCGCCCAGCTCCGCGTACTCCAGGGAGGAGTCCGTGACGGTGCCGATGACCGGCGAGCCCTCGCCCGGGTAGTCCGGCACCTTGACGGTCCCGGTGAGCCGCCGCTCCTCGGGCAGCGGGGAGGCGCCGGGGGTGAGAGTGGGCACGGGGATGCCCCGCTGCGGGGCGTCCGCGGTGCTGCCCGCGCAGGTGGCGGACGAGGAGTCCGGTGTGCTGTGCGCCTGCTGGACCACCTTGCCGCCGACCAGCACGGTGCACGTGAGAGTGCCCCCTTCCTGGTCCTCGCGGCTGCTGACGTCCAGATAGAAGTCGGCGCCCGCCGCCAGCTCGACGGTCTTGCGGTACGGCAGGATGACGACCCCGTGGGGCTCGTGGTTGCCGTTCGCCTCCCCGACGGTGAGGTCCACCGAGGGGTGGTCGCCCGTCGCGATGTAGGTGACCTCGACCCGCCGGGATTCCTTGTCCGGGGATGCCCCGTCGTCGCTCGGGTCGCCGACGGCCAGGGCCAGGCCCACCGCGCCGAGCGCTACCACCTCGAAGAGGATCACCAGGGCGCCGACCAGATAGAACCCGCCCGGGATCCGGTCGAAGGTCTTCTTGCCGCGGCCGGAGTGGGACTCACGTCTCGGCTGGGACGTCTGCGTCATGTCGTCCTCCCCCTCACGCCCGGCCGCTGCCGCCGGACCGGCGGCCGGCGGGCTCGTCGAACCGCGTGGCCAGCAGCCCTGCCTCCCGCGCCTCGTCCAGCATCCGGTGCAGGTCCTGGAGCCGGGACCGGTCGGCGAGCCCCTCGATCTCGGCGACGGCCAGCTCGTCCCGCACCGTGTTCACCACCAGCTCGTGCATGTCCTCGCCGAGTTGCTCCAGCTCTCGTACGGCCTCCCACTCGCGGTACGCCGCGTCCGCCGCGCGGGTGTTCTCGGCGTACCGCTCCAGTGCCTCCACCCGCTCCTCCAGCGCGCTCGACGACAGCCGCAGCGCCCGCCGCTGAGTCCGCAGGACCTCCTCCACCCGCGAGCCGGAGGCGTCCCCGGCAGCGGTGAGCACCTTCCGCGCCAGCCGGGTCAGCTCGGCCAGGCGCTGGGCGATCTCGTACTGCTGGGCCGGCAGCGTCACGTCGTTGGCGATGTCGTCCAGCAGCCCTTCCCGGTCGACCTGCGACTGGAGTACCGCCGTCACGGCGGCCTGGGCGCGCTCCATCCGACGCAGCGGCGAGTGGCCCAGCAGCTCGCGCAGGGAGTCGTCGCCGAAGTCCTCGGCCAGGTAGTAGCGGCCGTGGCGCAGCCGGGCCACCCGCTGCCGCTCGTCGGTCCCGCAGCCGAGGACGACGATCAGCAGCCAGGCCAGCAGGTGCACCCCCACGACGGTCAGGATGAACGCCTCGAACCCGAACCGGACCCCGACCCAGATCAGTCCCGCCTGCGCCGCGAGCCCGACGGCCAGGCCGGGCCACACGCCGATCAGCGCCCACAGGATCGTCACCGGCAGTAGCGCGCACACGGCGGAGACCCCCAGGGCCGTCCAGATGTCCGCCTTGGTACGGCCGCCCAGCCCCGGTTCCTCGGGCAGCGGCAGCGTGGCTGGGAAGAGTCCGTCGGCGGACTCCTCCAGCAGCGCGCGCTCCGAGTCATCGAGGGCCGGATCCACGACCGGCCGCAGCGCGATGTTCTGCGCCATTCAGCAACACCCCCCACAGGTTGGGGGAGATCGTGACACACGCCGGAGGGCCTGCCCACGCCGCCCCTGTTCCCGGCCACCGACTGAGACGGCGCCGACCCGAAGACAAACGGTCTCCCGGCTCGTCGACGCCCTCGCCGCAGCCGGGCCGAACGCCCTGTCCGCGATCAGGACCGCTCGGGCCGGCGTGCGCGAGCAGGTGCCTGAAGGGAGGCGTCTTCCGAATGCGCAGTGCCACGAACGGCGGGACAGTAGGGGTGTTTACAGACCGTTGTGCAGTGGGGGTGTGGAGGACAAGGCGGAGGGAGCGTGCGGGGCGTGGCGAAGGGAAAGAAGCTCGGGAAAGGTGATCGGGTCTCGTGGAGCAGTCACGGGCAAAGCGTTCCTGGAAAGGTGAAGAAGAAGATCACGGGCCGCACCGAGGCTGCAGGGCGCACCGTCGACGCCTCGAAAAAGGAGCCACAGTACGAGGTCGAGAGCGATAAATCCGGGCGCAGTGCCGTACACAGGCCGGAGTCTCTGCGTAAGAAGGGATCCGGTTCATGAGCGGTACGGGTGAAAAAGCAACGGCGGTGAGAGCACGGCATGCGTCATCGTCCGCCTTCAGACTCACTCGGTTCAATCACCGCTGCGCCGTGCCCGTGCTGCGGCGACGGCGCCGAGTGCCGCGCCGACAGCCAGGACGAGGAGCCCTCTGAGCCAGACCTCCCGCTCGATCTGGGTCGCGAGAACGACGCAGGACACGGCCCCGAGCACGGGTACGGCCGTCGGCGCCCGGAAGTGCTCGCGAGGAGCGGCATCGCGGCGCAGCACCAGGAGTGCGGTGTTGACGAGGAAGAAGACGACGAGGAGAAGCAGGACGAGGGTGGAGGCGAGAGTGGAGACGTCGCCGGTCAGCGCCAGGAGCAGAGCGAGGCCGGTGGTCGCGGCGATGGCGGCCCACGGTGTGCGCCGGCCGGGCAGCACCTTCGTGAGGAATGTGGGCAGGAGACCGTCTCGCGCCATCCCGTAGGCCAGCCGTGAGGACATGATGCCCGTCAGCAGGGCCCCGTTCGCGACGGCCACCAGGGCGATCGCGCTGAAGAGTTCCGTGGGTACCCCGTCGGCGGCCCGGACGACTTCGAGGAGCGGCCCGCTCGACCCGGCGAGCGTCCCGGTCGGCACGGCTGCCGCGGCAGCTGCTCCGACCAGGGCGTACACAGCGCCGGCTGTGACCAGTGCGCCGAACAGCGCTCTCGGATACGACCGGCGGGGGTTCCGGGTCTCCTCGGCCACGTTGACGGAGGTCTCGAATCCTACGAAGGAGTAGTAGGCGAGCACCGCCCCGCTCAGCAGGGCTGCCACGGGCCCCTCGCTCGCGGTCCCCAAATGCGTCAGCCTTCCCACGTCCCCGTCGCCGCGCAGCACGATGCAGGCTCCGAGGCCGATCACGAGCAGCAGCCCGCCGACCTCGATGACCGTGGCGACGACGTTGGCCCGTGTCGAATCGCTGATCCCTCGCGCGTTCAGCAGCGCCAGCGCGACCAGGAAGACGACCGTCACCAGCACGACGGGGAGAGAGACGAATTCGGACAGGTAGTCGCCGCCGAAGCCGCGGGCCAGGGCGGCCACCGACACGACTCCGGCGGCGAGCATGCAGAAACCGGCGAAGAACCCGACGAACGGACCGTAAGCCAAGGTGGCGTAATGCGAGGCACCACCCGCCCGCGGATATTTGGTGACCAGCTCCGCGTAGGAGGCCGCTGTCAGCAGGGCCAGGCACAACGCCACGAGCAGGGGAGCCCACACGGCGCCACCCGACTCGGCGGCGACCTGGCCCACCAGGACGTACACCCCCGCCCCGAGGACGTCGCCGAGGATGAAGAAGTAGAGCAGCGGGGTGGTCAGGGCCTTTTTGAGCGTGGACGGAGGGCGGCCCGGTGCCGAGGGCGTCGCAGGGGGAGGAGGGTTCACGTGCTCCCGTATACCCGGCCGGGCGCCCTGCAGACGGCAGTACCACCGGATGCTTGCAAGAGTGGGAAGGTCCGCACCGATCGGGCACAGGGGCCGGTGCACCTTACCTGGAGGACTGATGGCCGTACGAAATCGATTGATCAGAGGCACCGTGGAAGAGGTCTGGACGGTTCTCGCAGACGCGGAGCGCTACGGCGACTGGGTGGTGGGGACGTCGGACTCGCGGCGTGAAGAAGGTGTGTGGCCGCAGGTCGGCTCCAGCATCGCGTACACGGTTCGCCTGGGCCCGTGGTCTGTGTCGGGGAGCACTGTCGTCCGGAGCTGTGAGGCTCCGGGGGTGCTGGAGCTGGAGGCCGACAGCGGGTGGCTGGGGACCGCCCGGATCGCCCTGGAGGTCCGGCCATGGGGTGAGAACGCCTTGGTGACCATCGATGAGCACCCCTTGCGTGGGCCGGCCGGGAAGCTCCATAACGCAGTCGCGGACGCGCTGATCCAGGTGCGTCACCGCAGCGTGCTCGCGCGATTGGCGGACACGGTCGAAAAGAATGCCGAGCCGGTGCATCACACACCGTGACACCCGGCCGCCGGCTGCCTGAACGGCAAGGCGGCGGGGATGACGGATCCGCGAGATCCACACCACCTGGAGGTATCGATGCCGGACGCGGTGGTCATCGGAGCGGGGCCGAACGGCCTCGTCGCCGCGAATCTCCTTGCCGCTGCGGGGTGGAGCGTGGAGGTGCTGGAGGCGGAGACCGAGCCGGGCGGCGCGGTCCGCAGTGACCGTGGCGTCCATCCCGACTACGTGAGCGACCTTTTCAGCGCCTTCTACCCGCTGGCTGCCGCCTCGCCGATCCTGGGCGGTCTGGAGCTCCAGGAGGAAGGACTCCAATGGAGCCGTGCTCCGCGTGTGCTGGCGCACCCGCTGCCGGACGGCCGGTGTGCGGTCCTCGAAAGCGGGGCGGAGGACACGGCTGCGGGGCTGGACAGGTTCGCGGCGGGCGACGGGGCCGCCTGGCTCGATCTGTACGGAACGTGGAGCCGTCTGGGTCCCGACATCCTGCGGGCCCTGTTCACACCCTTCCCACCTGTGCGCTCCGCTCTTCGCCTTGCCGCCAGGCTCCGGGCCTCCGGCGGCCTCCGGATGGCACGGACGATGGTGCTGCCCGTGCGTCGCCTCGGGGAGGAGGAGTTCCGTGGCGAGGGAGCCAGGCTCCTCCTCGCGGGAAACGCACTGCACGCGGACCTCGGCCCCGAGGCGGCGGGAAGCGGCGGCTACGGGTGGTTGATGTCCATGCTCGGGCAGACCTACGGCTTCCCGGTGCCGGTAGGGGGAGCCGGTGCCCTCACGGCGGCCATGGTGAGCCGACTGGAACGGCACGGCGGCGTCGTCCGCTGCGGAGAACGCGTGACCAACGTCCTCGTGCGTGGCGGACGTGCCGTCGGCGTACGCACCGCCGGGGGCGAAGCCGTACCCGCCTCCCGTGCCGTCCTCGCCGACGTGTCCGCGCCCGCGCTGTACGGCGGACTGGTCGAGGCACAGCACCTGCCCGGCCGAATGCTGAACGACCTGTGCCGCTTCCAGTGGGACTTCGCGACGTTCAAGGTCGACTGGGCACTGAACGGCCCCGTGCCCTGGACCGCCGAGGACGCGTCCACGGCGGGAACCGTCCACCTGGCCGACGGGGTCGACGGTCTCACCCGCTTCGCCGCCCAGATCGCGACCGGGCAGGTGCCCGACCGCCCGTTCCTCCTCTTCGGGCAGATGACCACCGCCGACGCCACGCGCTCACCCGCCGGCACTCAGTCGGCTTGGGCGTACACGCACGTCCCCCACCGGATCAAGGGGGACGCGGGCGAGGACAGCCTGACGGGGCTATGGGACCGGCGCGAGCAGGAAGCCATGGCCGACCGTATGGAGAGCGAGGTCGAACGCTGGGCACCGGGGTTTCGCTCCCGCATCATCTCCCGGCGACTGCTGGCGCCTCCGACCCTCGAGTCGATGGACGCCAACTTGCACGGCGGCGCGATCAACGGTGGAACCGCAGCCGCACACCAGCAGTTGGTGTTCCGCCCGACGGTGGGCACCGGGCGGCCGGAAACACCCGTGAAGGGCCTGTACCTCGCCTCCGCCTCAGCCCACCCAGGCGGCGGCGTGCACGGCGCCCCCGGCGCCAACGCCGCACGTGCGGCGCTGCGCGGAAGCAGCGCGTACGCACTGCGCGGACCCTCCATGCCGTGGTCGGTCCGCGCAGGACGGGGCAGCGGGTAGGCATTCACAAGTGCTGGCCGTCGTCGGCTTGCTCGGTGCACCGTGGTCAGCGTCGTGGGGACGCGGGTCGCCGGGTGTCTCAGGGACATGGGTCCAGGTCCATGAGCAACTGCCGTGTCACCAGCACGAGTGCATCCGCGGCGGCGGACGCCGGCCCCGTCTGGTGGCGGGCCGTGTCGGCGAGGGCGCGATGGGCGGCCCAAGCCCCGCTCAAGGCCCGCTCGCGGCCGGATCCGTCGGCTGATGCGGTCGTCTTCCCGGCCTCCTCGGCACAGACGCGGGCGGCCTGTTCCAGCACGGCCGACAGATGGGCGACACATCGGGAGGGCGGCGCCGGAAGGCCCGCGTCGTCACCATGGATACCGTTCAGCGTGCTCGCGACGGTGAGGATGCGCGTGCAGACCCCGCTCCACCGAATGTCCTCCGCGAAGGGCGGGGGAGGGGGCCCCGTCCGCCGTAACCGTCCGCCCGGGTTCCAGCGTGCCCCTTCCGTGGCCCAGTACCTGGCATCGGCGACGCCTTGGAGGGACATGGTGAGACGGGATGCCTCGGCGTGCCAGTCCTCCGCCTTCTGCAACGCGTCGTCCTCTCGCAGGCCGTCCGCCATGGTGTCGAGCAGGTCTGCGGATTCCCGCGCGAGGCGGCGCAGCCGGTCACGGACGCTGCGCAGATGCACGGGTGGCAGAACGAGGGCGTTGACCGCGATGCCCACCACCGCCCCGATCAGTGTTTCCAGCAGCCGGTGGCCCACGGTCGAAGCGCTGGCTGATCCGTAGGTGATCACGAAGAGGGCCGTGGTCGCCCCGAGGATGCCCTGGCTCCCGAATCGGCGGTAGTTCCCGAGCAGCGTCATGAACGGCAGAGTGAGCAGCATGGCGGCCATGGTCTGGTCGTACGTGATGGTCATGGCAGCCGACGCCCACACGGTCCCGACGGCGATCACGGCGAACTGCTGCGCTCCCATGCGCAGCGACTGGTAGACGGTGCTGCTGACAAGGGCGACGGCCGTCCAGGGGGCGAGGAGGGCCATGGGCGCTTGGAGCCACCATCCGGTCAGGGCCCACGCGATGATGGCCGCTCCCGCCGCTTTGAGGGACTGGGCGAGTGTGTCCCGTTCGGGCCCGGGCTCCTCGAACGCGTTGTGGACGGACCGCCGGACCCCGGCCCACTCCCGTCCGGCCCACCGCCAGGCGGCCGGCCAATGCACGTCCCGTGCCAATCTGTTCACCTCACCTCGCGGGTCCCGTCCCCCCGCATCCCGTTCGTCGGCCCTCTGGGCTTCGTGCCCGCAGGCGGAGAGGCTACGCGTCGGTGTGGCGGGCCCGGCGTTCCGGAGTCATGCACGGGTCTGCGGCGTATTTGGGCGCCGATGTGGGCGGCGATCACCACTCTTCCAGGACGACCGGACGCTGTGGAGAGGTGCCCCGCGCCAGTACATGGAGTTGAGGTGGGTTCGCTTGTCCAGCAGGTGGCTGCAGATGAAGGCGACCGTGTCCGGGTCGCCGCCCCGGTTGGCCCGGAGGTCCACGATCAGCGCCTGGGCACGGGAGACCAAGGTGAGCGCGGCGGTCAGCGGTTCGGCGGCCCACTCCAGCGGAAACAGCATCGGTGCCAGCTCCAGTACGGCGACTCCTCCGTCGAGCAGTTCCACCCGGGGCGCACCGCCCAGCGAGGTGTCGAACCCCCCGCGGATGGACTCCAGGACCGCCGCCCCCTGTTTTTCAGGCACCTGCTCGGCGTGGTACTGCAGGCTCAGATGCCGGTCGCCGTTGACGGACTGCAGGTCTGCGGTGACCAGGCGGGCAAGCTCCTCGGCGTCGTCAACGGCGTAGGCGCCCTCGGCGTATCGCAGTTGCAGCAGTCCAGCAAGCTGTCCGGCTGTCTCGGGGAAGACGTAGTGCTCGGTCAGAAGCCGGACGGTCTCGTCGATGACAGGGCCAGGCTGAAGCTTCGTCACAGTCGTCATGGCACGAAGTAGATCACCGCTCTTACGGAAGGGGCCATACGTTCAGCAGCCGCCACCACCAGGGCCTCGCCGGCAAGGCCGAGCGGGACGCCACAGCACTCGCACACACGCCCAAGGACTTACGGGACTGTGGTTTCGTTCGTGCTTCTCGACGCGTGTGTCGGTGAGTGCGAGCAGCACCTGGCGATCTTTGGTCGTGAGGATGTTCAGCAGTGTCGACGGCGCTCATGCCATCGCGTGCGCAGTGGCTCGGGATCTGGTTCAGAGGGCTTGCTTGAACGAACGAGCCCGGTGGGTAGGGGTGCTCGCAAGAGACGAGACATCAAGGCAGGAGGGACCATGGCGGTGCTCACAGGCAAGGCAGCTGTCGTTACTGGAAGCTCACGGGGGATCGGCCGGGCTATCGTGCTGCGACTCGCGCGGGACGGAGCGGCTGTGGTTTCAACTACGCGCAGAACCGGGATGCTGCGGACGAGGTCGTTCGGCAGGCTGAGAAGGCTGGCGGGAAGGTTATCGGGGTCCAGCTGGATTGATGACGAGGGCACCGGCGTTGATGAACGGGTTCCGGGGGACGCCGTTCTCGTACTCCAACTGTCGCTGACCGAACCGCCACCAAGCTCCCATGGAAGCAGAGCGCCGATCAGAACGAACGAGGCGCGTGGCACCACCACGTCATCCTCGTCACCGCCGCCCAGACATTCCTCACCTTCAGTCGGCTCGACCCAGAAGCTCCTGCGCGCCACATACGATCCGGCGCCGAAGCCATCTCCGCCGGATCGAGCACCGACCTCGGCCAGGCTTCTCCCGCGCCCACCGCCCGCCCCGCCCGCCGGCCCCGCACCCGGCCTGCAACCATCCACCTCGTATTACCTCCGGGGTAATCGCCTCGCTCCACGTCGACGGGCATGGTGGTCCCACCGGGTTCCGAGGAGGCTGAGGCCACCACGGGACGCGGCCCCGACCAGCGTGTACGCAACCGATGGAGGCTGATCTCCGATGTCCGCGACCACCCTTTCCGCTGTCGCCCGCACCGCCGAGCCACTCGGCATGCTGCGCCGCTTCCTCGCCCTCGACGCCGTCGTCACCGGTGTGAACGGGCTCGCCTACGTAGCGGCGTCCGGACCGCTGGGCCGTCTGCTGGGCGTCGACCCGACGCTGCTGCTCTGGCTCGGCGTCTTCCTCCTGGCGTACGCCGCCGACGTCGGCTGGCTCGCTTCCCGCCGCGAGCCCTCCGGCTTCCTCACCCGGGTGGTGATCGACATGAACGTCGTCTGGGTGGTGGCCAGCATCGCCGCACTCGCCCTCTGGCTCACGCCGACCACGACCGGCGTGGTGTGGGGACTGATGCAGGCGGGCACCGTGGGGGGCTTCGCGGCCCTGCAGTTCGGGGCCCTGCGGCTCAACCGCTGAGCGAGTGCGGACAGGTGGCGGTCGCCCCCTCGGCAGGCAGGAAGGTCTCGATGGCCAGCTCCGCCACGGTCACATCCATGGGCGTGTTGAAGGTCGAGATCGACGAGATGAACGACAGCACCCTTCCGTCGTGTTCGATCTGGAGCGGCAGAGCGAAGTACGGCACCGGATCGGTCGGTTCAACACCCGCCTCCCGCACCGGATACCCCGACACCTCCTCGTACAGATCGCGCAGCGCGGCCGAGCGGACCAGGGGCGATCTGCCGCTCCATCCGGGGGATGGAGAGTGAGATGCACGGCGTTGAGCGGGGGAGCGAGCAGCCGCTCCGGCACGGCCTCAAGGATCATCGCGAAGCCGTTGTTGGCTGCGACCACGTTGTAGGCCGCGACGACCACGAGCGCCAGGTACGGCTCGTACCCGGCGAGCAGTTGCAGGAGCTCGCGGTGCACGGTCTCCAAAGCCGGTCCGTCGAGCGAAGTCTCGGGTAGGCGAGGGCGTAACCGGCGGCCCGCAGCGCCGAGTTACGCTCTCACACCGGAATATCCAGATGCTCGGACGACGGAGCCCGCCTCCAGGCGTGGGGATACGGCGGCCACGACCGGCCGCCAGCTGCCGTGCCGTGCCGGTTTTTGGAGGAACGCCACGGCCATCGACTACGAGCTCGCTCCGGCTTGGCTGCCCTGGTCTGCTGTCGACCCCGCTCTCGTCGCCTTCGCCTGGGACGAAGCCGAGGCATCTGAGATCACCAGGGTGATTGCGTCCATGGTGCCTCCTGAAGATGCCGGGTGGGAGGAGAAGCATCGCTTCACCACCGACGTTACGGCGCTGCTGGGCGCGCGATACGGCCGGTGGGCCTGCGGGTGGCACTGGGCGGTCGGTGAGGGCGGTGGCGGCGGTGTCGTCACCCACTGGTGCTGCGCCTCCCACTCCGTCGGCAGACCCGCGTCAACGGCCGTCAATGTGGTCACGTCGCTGCTGGAGTGGCGCGAGTGGCTGGAGGAACTGGCCGAGCGGTTCGAAGAGTTGACTCCGCCCGCCGGAGCGAATGCCGAGGATCACAGCTGGCACCTGGAACGGGCGGCCACCCGTCTCGTGACCGTGGTCATGGACCGCACTGGTGCCGAATGCGGTTGGTACGGGCTCTGCCATACGGTGCTGACGTGGTTCCTCTCTTCCACGGGTATGGAGGCGCAGGAGGCGAAGGACGCGGTTTACACCGCGATCGGTGGACGGTTCAAGAGCTGGACCGTGCCCTCGCGAATCCTGATCGACGCAGTGGGAGAGGACCTCGCCGTGGATCTGACCGGAGTACAGCCCTATCGTGAGCTCTGACGCCCTGCCGCATGGGTCCAGGTCAGGAAGCAGATCGAGGAATGTTCACCGTGAGCGCGCGCCCGGATCTGCTGTGAAGAAGGGCATCCGCTGAGGCGGACGCCCCTCAGGGCCGCGGCCACGACGCCACGCCCTCCCTGTCAGCTGAGGGTCTCAGCCGCCCTGGTCATCGGCCCTCCTGCGTCACCGGTGTTGATCGTTCCCATCGGCTCGAGCAACAGGATCGCCGTCTCCTCGTCCGCCACGGGGCAGTGTTCGACGCCCCTGGGAATCACGAACAACTCGCCAGGTTCCAGCACCACATCGCCATCCCTGAGCTGGATGGTGAGCCGCCCGCTTATGACCAGGAACAGTTCATCGGTGTCCGCGTGAGTGTGCCAGACGAACTCCCCTTTCAGTTTGGCCAGCTTGACCTCGTAGTCGTTGAGCACAGCCACCTTCTTCTGTGACCACAGCTCGCTGAACTGCGACAACTTGTCGGCGAGGTTGACAGGAACAGCAGACTTGGACATCCGGCATCCTTCCTCAGAGCCGGTCAACCGGGAGCGACTCCTCAGCCCCTCCTGCCGGCATCACAGGCCTGCCGCGCTCGGTCCAGCCAGTCTTGTACGTTCCTGACGTGACCGGAGACCGACGACGCGGTGACCGCCCAGGCGGGCCGGTCCGGGTCGTGGCCGCCCAGATGGTCCAGGGTCGCCAGATTCTGGCTCGGGTGCTGGGCGGCGAAGGCGTCGAAACGGACACCCGCATCCTCGGCAGGGGAGGTCCAGCGATTCCAGCGTCCGTCCACGGTGTGCTTCCACCCTGCGTCGGAAAGCGGCTGCATGGCCGGCGTGACGGTCTTCTCCTGCACCGGGGTCCGATGACCGTGCCTCGTCGTCGCGTGCCGCATCCCACGGCCGACGCCCGCTACGTGTCCCTGGTCGCGATCGGGGCCAGCGACGAGACCGTCACCCCGTACACCTATCAGGCGAACCACATCACCGCGGACAGCCCCGTCACCGGCAAGGTCACGGTCACACCCGAGCGGGCCAGCGTCACCCCCGGCGTGCCGACCGACGTGACCGCCGCCTGGTCCGGCGTCCCGGCGGACGCCCGGTCCGGCGCCTGGATCGAGTACGGCAACGGGACGGGTTCCTTCCTGACCCTCAACTGAATCTCGGCACCCATCGGCGGGGGCGGCACCCACACACGTGCCGCCCCCGCACGCGTGCTCCGCAGGTGCCGGACACCGTCGACACCTTCGTGCGGAACCCTCGGCTCCCGGCCCCCGAGGTGGACGCGTTCAGATCCCACATGTCCGGCTCGGGGATGAAGTACCGGCCTCGCGGGCCGAGCCGTGGCCCTGAGCCGCCACGTCCCGGCCCCGGCGTGGGAGCTGTTCAGAGCGTGATGACGAGGCGTCCGCGCAGGCCACCCTCCGCCAGGCGCGCGTGAGCCGCGGCGGCGTCCGCGAGCGGGAAGGTCCCGGACACGCGGGCCAACAGGACGCCCTGGTCGGCGAGCCGGGACAGCTCGCCGAGCTGGGCGCCGTCCGCGCGTACGTCCAGCGCGTCGACGCGGATGTCGCGCTCCGGGGCCGGCTCCTGCCCGGGCCAGACACCGATGTAGGCGCCGCCGGCGCTCACCGCGGCGAGGGCCGTGTCCCCGAGCAGCGCGGTGTCGATGACACCGTCGAAGGCGGCTGCGGGGAGGGGCTCGTCGCGGGGCAGGAAGCGGTCCGCGCCCCGGGTGGTCAGGAACTCCTCGTCGCGCGCGGAGGCGAGCGCGGTCACCTTCAGGCCGCGGTGGTGGGCGAGCTCCACGGTGTGCGCCCCGACGCCGCCTGCCGCGCCGGTGACCAGCAGGCTCTGCCCGGCCGTGAGGTCGGCCATGTCCAGGGCCTGCGCCGCGGACAGTGCGTTCAGGGGGAGGGCCGCAGCGTGGGTGTCGTCCAGCGCCGTGGGGGCCGCCGCGATGGCGTCCGTGTCGAGGACGACGTACTCGGCGTGCGTGCCCAGCGGGGTGCGGTGGCCGGTGCACAGGCCGATGACACGGTCGCCCGGGGCCCAGCGCACATCCCTGCCGACGCTCTCGACGGTGCCGGCGACGTCCCAGCCCAGACCGATGCGCTCGCCCTCCCCGCCGAAGGCGCCGGCCCGCATGGCCGCGTCCACCGGGTTCAGCGCGCCCGCCGTCACCTTGATCCGTACCTGTCCCGGGCCCGGGGCGGGCACCGGAACCTCCGTGATCTCGACTGCCTCGGGGCCGCCGAAGCGGTACACGGTCGCGGCACGCATGATCATGCTGTTCCTCCTGCGATGGGTGGGGGCGGTGCGCGGGACGAGACACCGTGCAGCCGATTCCTACTTTTGGTGCGCAACCCCACTCTGCGTCAGTATGGAAGTCCGTACAAAAGGCACACGCGTGTAAGAGACGCGGAGAGCAGGCGCACCATGGCATCCGACGTTCACGCGGAGCAGCCGCCCGGCCGGACCGGGCCCTGCGCCCGCTGGCCGGCCGAGCAGGGCGAGACGATCCGGCAGATCGTCGAGCGGGCCGGCGACAAATGGGCCGTCCTCGTCATCGGCACCCTGGAGAGCGGCCCCCTGCGCTACACCGACCTTCAGCGCTCCGTCCCCGGCATCTCCCAGCGCATGCTCACCCACACCCTGCGACAGCTGCGCCGCGACGGCCTGGTCACCCGCACCGCCTACCCCGAGGTGCCGCCGCGCGTCGAGTACGCACTGACCGGTCTCGGCGCGACGCTGCTGGGCGCGGTCACCGCCCTGATCGACTGGGCGGGCACCCACCACGACGAGATCACGCGCAACCGGGCTCAGTACGACGACGAGGTCCTCGGCGACTGAGGCGCGGACCGCCGCGGAGTTCCGGTGAGCGGACCGAGAGCGTTGGTTCCGCAGCGGCCGGCTGATGCCCCGCGTCCCGGCGGCAGCACGGCGATCGCGACCGCCCCCTGCGAGGCCGACCATCCGTGCGGCTTCCGGAACAGCATCGCCCGACCTCCAGGCCGTGATCCGGCAGCGGGCCGGCGGATCACGGCCTCGCGATACGCCGGAGTCATGACGCGTACGCAGGGCGGCCTGACTCAGTGCCTCGCTCGTGCCACATCCGCGGCGAAGCCGTCCCAGTCGTCCGCGCACCGGAAGTTGCCCGCTTCCGAGGTCGCACCGGACCCGTCATAGCGAGCCACCTGCGGATAAGGGCAAAGGGGCCGTGTCATGGAGACTTCGTTCTCAGGACGGTCCGCCACGTACTTGGTGGCGACCATCTTCTTCGGAGCATTCCCCTGTTCGACCCAGGTCCTGACAGTGGCCAACGCGTCGAAGGCGTTGGGGCCCGGGCCTCCCGACACATGCCCACCGCCCGGAATCATGAACAGCCGGTAGAACTCCTGGACATCCCGGAGGGTCGAGCGGACGTGGGGGCCGCCCTTGTCGAGCAGCACCCGGTTGTAGTACTCGACGGGCCGTTCTGCCGCCTGGAAATCATCGCTCCATCCCTGGGTCATGATGAGCTTGCCGCCGCGAGCCGCGAACCGCGAGAGGTCCGGGTTCGTCGCGTCGGTCTTGGCGGCCAGTTTCTTCTCGACCAGTGCGGCGTCCTTGTCGAAGTCGAAGGTGTGCCAGTCCCAGTTCGCGTCGTTGAAAACGGCTCGCCCGAGCAACGCCTGCGGATAGGACGTCAGTGCCGGGTCCTCCGCCGCGAAGTGCCAGGCGGCTTCGCTGCCCAGCGAGAAGCCCGGATACAGCTGTTCACCGGTCCGCGGGTTGCTGACCGGCGCGTACACCCGTTCGGCGGTCGCGATCTGCTCGGAGGTCAGACACCCGCCGGTCCCACCGGCCCGGCACTTCAGCCGCGCGGGGTCGAATCCGCAGTCCCGCGGATCGTTGAGGAACGGGTCTCCCCGGACTCCGTCGCGGCCCGCGCATGCCGCCAGCACCGCGTCGTTGAGCAGCTTGCGATCGTCGACCCGGAGCACGCCGTCCGGGTGTTCTGCGATGCGCTGCGAGGTCCACAGGACCTCCATCATCGCGTGGCTGTAGTCCATCCCGGGGCTGTTCGACACGATGCCGTCGTAGTCCTCGGGGTAGTACTGGGCCTCGATCATGCCCTGCCGGCCACCCGTGGAACCGCCCACGAAGTAGGAGTACTCGGGCCCGGCTCCGTAGTGCGCCGCCAGGATCTCCTTGGCTCGCACCGTCATGAGATGGACCGAGGTCCGGCCCCACATCTCGAGCTGAGCCGGGTCGCTGATCCAGGAGTTCGCCGAGTCGGACGCCGAGTGTCCGGTGTCCGTGGAAACGGTCGCATACCCCGCGGCGAGGGCGGGTGCCATAGCCGAATAGCTGATCTGCCCGGCGAATCCACCGTTGCCGACTCCCTGGAGTCTCCGGTTCCAGGACGTGGTGGGCAGCCAGACCTCGAACGTGAGGCTCGGAGCGACCGTCGCGGTCACGCGACAGAATTCGGGGAGGTCCCGGTACGTTCTCCCGTCGGGAGCTCTGTAGTCGCCGGCAGACACCAGCTGCGCCGATGTCATCTCGGTCTTCGGCAGGACCAGCTTGGTGAGGGTGGCGCATGAACCACCGGGACGCGCGGCCTCGTCGGCCGCTGCGGCGGTGGAGACACCCGCCGTTTGAAGAAGAAGCAGAACGCAGCTCACGATCGCCACCCGTAGGCGCGATGTCCGCACTGGCCCCGTCGACTTTCGCAGAAATGCCATGGGTCCCCTTCGTGGTCGTCCTCTGCCTGACAGCAGGCAGCTACCTACGTGAGTCCAAGGCGGGACGATCGCGAACACGCGGCAGGCATGCAAGCCACGCGGTCCGCTGAACGGATCGGGGGTTCCCGCCCGAGCGGGTCCGGCTCCCTGGGGGAGCCGGACCCGTGTCACGCCGTCCCGTCCTGCCGGATCAGCCGCGGCCGGCCCACTCCAGGACGGTGTCGGCGAACTCCTGCGGCACCTGCTCCGGCGCCGCCGCGTGTCCGGCGGACAGCACGCGGGTCGGGCAGCCGAGCTCCGCCGCGAACTTCTCGAGGGACGGCATGGAGAACCGGTCGTCGGGGGCGCAGACCGCGAGCGTGCGCGCGGTGATCTTCGGCAGGCGGGGTTCCATGGCGTAGCGGCGCACCGCCTGGTGGCCCTCCTCGACACGGTCGAGGACGGTCAGCGCGTCGATGACGTACCGGCCCAGGGCCGCCTCCTCGCCCGGCTGGTAGAAGCCACGCCGGTTGTCCCACAGCTGCCGCAGGTGCGTGCCGTCGGGCTTGGGGTCGACATGGTCGACGCGCCCGTGGGACGCCCGCTTCTCGTCGTCGACGAACGACGTCGCCGAAAGGAGCAGGCTCGCCACGCGGTCCTGGAAGCGGGCCGCCACCTCGACGGCGACCACCCCGCCGGTGTGGTGCCCGACCAGGTGGAAGCGGTCCAGGCCGAGCGCCTCGATCAGGTCGGCGACGCCGTCCGCGAAGCGCTCGATGGTGTGCGGCCCCTCGGGCTTCGCGGACGCCCCGTAGCCGAGGGTGTCCATGGCGATCGCCCGGTACCGGGAACCGACGAGGGGGAGCACGTCGAGGTATTCCGTCCAGGAGCGGGGCGTCTGGTGGAGCAGCAGTACAGGCTCGCCGTCGCCGGTCTCCACATAGTGCAACTGGCCGAAGCGGCTGAGGGCGTAGTCCTTCCGCAGCGTGTTCGTGTCCGTCATGTGCGCGTCGCTTTCGTCACAGGGCCGGCAGCACCGAGGCGCCGACGGATTCGATGAGGTCGGTGGGCGGGGCGTACGAGCCGACGTACGGGCCGATGGCCGCCGGGGTCAGGTCGGTCAGCGTGCGGCCCAGGGGACGCAGGACGTCTTGGTGGTGGCGGCGGGTCCCGGCGGAGGTCGCGTCGAAGACGTACTCCACGTCCGCGAACTCCGGCATCTGCACCAGGCCCTCGACGCCTTTGTGGGTGGTGGCGGCCTTCGGACGGCGGGCACGGGCCGGACCGTCGGAGTCCGGGGCGACGCCGGGGCACGGGTGTGCCGCCGAGCACGTACAGGCCGCTGGAGGCGTTGTCGGCGACGGTGTCGACGATGGTGATGTCCCAGTCGGCGTTGCGGCTGTCGACGATCTCCAGTGCCGCGAACGCGAAGCCGGTTGCCCCGAGCGTCCCGAAATCTGGTTGCCCGACGTCACTGCGGCGGTGCTCATCGGGCGCTCACCAGCGCGGTGTCGACGCCCACCGGGCCGAGAGGGGTCGCTCCGCCGGGGGAGCCGAGCGCGCTGTCGCGGCCGGGCAGGACCTCCACGAAGAAGTTCCGGTTGTCCTCACGGAAGTCGGGGTCCGCCTTGCGGTCCACCGTGATCGCCTGCTCGGGGCAGGCGACCTCGCAGGCGCCGCAGTCGATGCACTCCATGGGGTTGATGTAGAGCTTGCGCTCCCCCTCGTAGATGCAGTCGACCGGGCACTCCTCCACGCAGGACCGGTCCATGATGTCGACGCAGGACGCGCCGATGACGTACGCCATGGTGTGTTCAGTGCTCCTTCTCGGTGGAGTGCCCGGGGAACAGGGCGGCCTCCGGGTCGATGACGGTGGCCGCGTTGTTGACGGCGGTGGCGGCCTCGCCGAAGCCGACGGAGATGAGGCGGACCTTGCCGGGGTAGTCGGTGATGTCGCCCGCGGCGAAGACCCGGGGCAGGTTGGTCGCCATGTGGGTGTCGACGGTGATCTTCCGGGCGTTGAGGCCCAGGCCCCAGTGCTGCAGCGGGCCGAGGTCGGCGAGGAAGCCGAGCGCGGCGACCACGGTTCCGGCCGGGACGAGACGGGTCTCCTTGGTGACGCGGTGCCGGATCTCCGCCTGCTCGGCCCTGTCGCTGCCGATGAGCCGGCTCACCTCGCTGTCGGTGACGATCTCCACGCCGAGGTCGCGGACCTTCTCGACGGACGCCGCGTGGGCGCGGAAGCGGGCGGTGCGGTGCACGAGGGTGACCGAGCGGGCGATCGGCGCGAGGAGGGCCGCCCAGTCGAAGGCGCTGTCGCCGCCGCCGACGACCACCACGTCCTGGTCCGCGTGCACGGACGGGTCCGGCACGAAGTACTCCAGGCCGCGCCCGAGGAACTCCTCCCCGGCGAGCAGCGGCCGAGGCGTGAAGGTCCCGACGCCGCCCGTGATGACGACGGCCCTCGCTCGCACGGTCGCGCCCTGGTCGCTGCGGACGGTCGGCAGGCCGTCGGCGTCATGTGTCAGTTCGGCGGCCCGGTGGCCCAGGAGATAGCGCGGCGCGTACGGATCGGCCTGGGCGACGAGACCGTCCACCAGGTCGCGGCCGCGCACGGACAGGAACCCGGCGATGTCGAAGATCGGCTTCTCGGGATACATCGCGCTGATCTGCCCGCCGAGTTGCGGGAGGACGTCCATCACGGTCACCGTCAGGCCGCGGAAGCCGGCGTAGTAAGCGCCGTACAGGCCCGCCGGACCGGCGCCGATGATCAGGACGTCGGTGCTCAGGACGCCGGTTTCGTCGGTGAGTTGGCTCATATCGGTGAGCCTAGGAACGAGGGGCGGTTCTCCCTACGGAGTCGTTCCGGTGAGCAGGACGCGGCTGGTCAGGGGGGCGCGGCGACGGCGTCGCGGCACCGGAACACGGCGAGGGGCCCGCCGTCCGGCGGGCCCCTTCGTGCTCGTGCGAGGTGGTGCGGGGCGGCTAGGCGAGCGACCTGCCGATGCCCAGCGCGGCGGTGCGCAGCGCCGTCGCGTAGCCGGTCGCGTCCATCCGGTA
Source organism: Streptomyces sp. NPDC002125 (assembly GCF_053593715.1). NCBI lineage: Bacteria > Bacillati > Actinomycetota > Actinomycetes > Kitasatosporales > Streptomycetaceae > Streptomyces > Streptomyces sp. NPDC002125. The sequence continues at coordinate 278,784 of NZ_JBSFDD010000007.1, forward strand.
GGTGGGCGCGGTGATGGACAGCGCGCCCACGAGCGTGGTGCCCCCGGCGAACACCGGAACGGCCAGGCTCGCGTACCCGAGTCGGATCTCCTCGGACTCCAGGACGATGCCCTCCTCCCGGATCCGGTCGAGCTGGGCGCGCAGGCGGCCCGGCGAGATCACCGTGTGCCGGGTGATCGGCTTGAGGCCGCCCCGGACCACGTCGACGAAGAGCGACGGCGGCGAATACGCGAGGATCGCCTTGCCGGTCCCCGTGCAGTACAGCGGGAGCCGGCCCGCCACCCGGGACTCGGCGTTCAGCCCGCGGTGCGGGAAGATCTTGTCCAGGTAGACGACGTCCAGACTGTCGTGGATGGCGAAGTGGATGGTCTCCCGGGTGATGAGCAGAAGATCCTCCATGTACGGCTGCACGGCCTCGCGCAGGATGCGCTGCCGATGCACCCGCTGCCCCAGCTCGAACAGGCGCAGACCGAGCCGGTAGTCGCACCCCTCGCGCTCCAGCAGGCCCCAGGTGACGAGCTCCTGGGCCAGCCGGTGCACCGTGGCCTTGGCCGCCCCCGACCGGCGCACCAGCTCGGCGAGCGAGAGGGCGGCGTCGTCGGAGGTGAAGGCCTCCAGGATCGGGCGTACCTTCCCCAGGACGGAGTTCATGGAGTCGGCCCCGCCCGCCTCCTCGTTCCCGGGCCCCTGCTCGGTGCGGTGCGAGGAGAGCACGAAGCCCTGCGGCGCCGGGGCGGCGAGGGGCTGGTGACCGGCCGGTGCCGCCTCGGCCGGCGCTTTCATGCCGACTGCCCCGCGTCCGGGGCAACCGGGTCGATGACCGCGACGCCCATCCCGGTGAGCCACTCGGGCATCGGCTCGTACGCCAGACGCCGTGCGGGCGCATGGTCCAGGGCGGCGGCCATCAGGAGCCACGTGCGCAACTCCTGCGCGCCGTTGCCCGCGGCCTCCTCCAGCTCCCCGGATGTGAACTCGGTGAGGCGGTGTGCCTCTCCACGCTCGAGGAGGCCGAGGAACTCGTTGTCGAACTCCGGGGTGAGCGAGGCCTCGGCGGCCCGGATGATCTCGCGGCGGCGGGCGTCGTAGTCCTGCCAGTTCTCACGGCCGTCGAGCCAGGCGCCGACCATGAACTCCTCGTCTTCGCCGTGCGGTTCGCGCCAGTCGGGCCAGGGCAGCCGGTGCGAGAGCCCGCCCGAGCCGACCACCGCGACCCGCCGTTCGCCGGGGAAGGAGAGCACGGCCTCGCGGACGGCGCGCCCCAGCTCCTCGCAGCGCTGAAGGGTCGGCAGCGGATGCGCGAAGACGTTCACGACCAGCGGCACGATCTCCACGCCGAGCCCGTCGAGCAGGTACTGAATGGCGTGCGACTGCCCGTGGTCGATCTGGAGCCGGGCGGAGAACGCCGGGTCGAACCGTCCGCTCTCCACCAGCGAGTCCGCGAGGTGCTGCGCGAGCGGCACATCGACCGGCTGCGGGCCCTTCGGGGTCCCGGACTCGCCGCTGGCAATACACTCCCCGACGCCGAGCGTGAACGGCGGGATGAGGTCGAGCCAGAACCCGCGGAAGTGGTTCGAACCGATCAGGACGACTGTGTCGGGGCGGACCCGGGCCAGCTCGGCGCGGGCCGCGCCGAGCGCGTCCCGGAACCGTTCGGCCCGGTCCTTGTGGATCGTCTCCTCCCAGTGCGTGTTCATCAGGGTGCTGTGGGAGGCCCCCACGCCGAGCACGATCTCGCTCATGCCGATGCTCCTTCCGGCTGCGCGGGTGCCTCGCACTCCGCGCGGGAACGGGTGACGGTGTCGACCGCCGTGCGGATCAGGTGGCGGGTCAGTCTCTGCATCTCGCGTACGGAGACGGTGTTCATGCCGCGGGCGAAGTCGATGTCGAAGGGCGCCTTGCTCACCTTCGGCATGCCGACGCGGACGGTGGGGATGCCGCGCCCGCGCAGGATGTTGGCGTCGGTCGCGCCACTGTTGCTGTTCACGACCTCGTGCGGCCGCCCTTCGAGCGCCTCCCACCCGGCGACCGCGCTGCGGAAGACCCAGCTCTCCCGGCTGGTGGTGGTCCCCGGGATCGCGAGGATCATCTCCACCGTGGCGTCGAGCCCCGGCATCGAGCGCTTCAACTCAGCCATGGCAGCGACGAATTCACGCTTCGCCTCCATGGGGGTCGTCTCCGGTGCGATCCGCAGGTCGACGCGGAGGGTGCAGGCCGCCGTGGTCACGGCCGCCATGCGCGGCCAGCCGCCCCGCACCGACGACACGATGCCCTGCGGCGCGACGGTGCCGCCGGTGTGGCGCTTCGCGTACTCGGCGAACCACTCCTCCAGGTGCCGTACGACGTCGCCGGCGCGGCTGATCGCGTTGTCGTACGGGAGCCGGTGGCGCGAGCCCACATAGGTGTGGGTGCCGTGCACCGTCACCTCGAACCAGACCAGACCGACCTCGTCCCACGACACGGTCCATCCCGGCTTGGCGATGACCGCGTAGTCGGCCCACACGCCCTGCTCCAGGAGAAACGAACAGCCCGCGCCCTGACCGGTGTTGAGCCGGTCGCTGCCGGGCCGGGCGTTCGTCGGCATGCCGCCGGCCCCGAACGCCGCCACCAGGTCCCCGCTCAGCGGCACACCGGCCAGCGCGATCGCCTCGGCGGCCATCATCACGCAGGCCGCGTGCCCTTTGGGGTTGGAGGCGCCGAGGCCCGTCACCAGGTCGTCGTAGACGGTGGCCTCCGGCCGCATGTCCTCGCGCAGCTTCGGCCCGATCCACGGCACGTCCTCGCTCTCCTCACCCACGGTGAGGGTGTCGACGGGCGCGTACAGCATCAGATCGGGGCCGGTGCCGTCGCCTTCGAGGCGGGCCCAGGCGTTGGCCTGCCGCGCGTCGATCGGCTGACAGGCCGCGCGCAGACCGACCGAGGCGAGGGTCCCGGCGATGTGCTCGGCGAGAGGCCGCTCGTCACCGGTCGGGCTGGGGATGCCGACGAGCCCCACGATCAGCTCGCGCAGCCGTTCGTCGGTGACGTGCCCCCACGCCTCCGACACCCAGGCGCGGCGCTGCTCGTCGAGCCCACAGAGCCCGTCGAGACCGTCGAGTTCGGCGGCGCCCGTCACTGGTTGATCCGGTGGACCTGGGTCATGGTCTTCTCCGCGAACAGCTGCTTGGCGCGGGGCAGTGCCACCGCGACGGCGACACCGAGCAGGATCTTGAAGAGGGTGCGGGCCATGATCAGGCCTCCGTTTCCGTGGTGTCCGCGGTGGGTTCGGCGACGCCGGCGGCGGCGAGCTTCTTGGCGTAGTCCTCCTCGACGAGGTTGCGCCAGGAGGTCAGCGACACGTCGGGCCGGTAGAGCTTCTCCGGCGGCGCGTCGGTGATGTCGACCATCCAGGCGTCCTGGCCGGAGAACTGGCCGTGGAACAGCCAGCGGATGGCGCCGAGGTACTTGCCGTAGAAGCGCAGGGTGTCCCAGCCCTGCTTGAAGTTGACCATCACGCCGACGTACATGTGGTTGTCGTCGTCGATCGGCACGTAGAACTCGTAGTGCATGAAGGTGGGGTAGGCGATCCGCAGCATGCCCGGCATCGTCAGGGACGCGAAGCCGGGGAAGCCCTGGGACTCGATCACCGGGTCGACCTTGTCGGACGCGCCGGTGTTGCCGAGGTTGAAGGTCCCCTCCGGCGGCTGCTTCATCCACCACCGCTTGTTGGTCCAGCGACCCACGCCCGGGAAGTCGGCCTCCCAGTAGACCTCGTCCTGGACACGGTAGATCCAGCGGTCCTTCGGTACTATCCGGGTGATGTTCCACGTCGGCATCGGCTTGAGCAGGCGCCAAAGAGCCGTGCGGTGCAGGTACTTGGCGTGTCCTTCGTCGAAGCCGTTCTCGCAGGCGAAGCGCCAGTTACCGCCGCGCGGATCGAAACGGCCACCCATCACGAAGGCGTTCGACACCAGCTCCTCGGGGAGCTGCTCGTCGATCGGGTGCGGCTCCTCGTCGGCGATCGGCATGTACACCCAGACCATGCCGATCCGCTCCTCGACGGCGTACGTGCGCACGCCCAGCTTGCCCGTGAGGCGGCAGCCGGGGCCGTCGGTGATGACCGCGGACAGATTGCCGGTGGGCAGGTCGAAGGTCCAGCCGTGGTACGGGCAGCTGACGGTGCCGGGGAACTGCTGGTTGCCCTCGGACAGCGGGACGCCGCGGTGCGGGCAGCGGTTGTGCAGCGCGTACGCCTTGCCGTTGTCGCGGATCAGCGTGATCTTCTCGCCGCAGAGCGTGAAAGGCTTGGGGTCGCCCGTGATGTGGCTCGCCCAGGTGACCGGGTACCAGTAGCCGCGGAAACCGGACGCCGCGTTGTCGTAGTGGGGCCAGGACGACCAGTCCTGCCGGCCGATCTTGTCGGCGGATGCGCGGGGCGCCTTGACGGGCTCCTTCGCTGCGGTCTTCCGTGCGGCGGGGGGTCGTTCGCTCGTCGTCATCTCGTCGTGGCCTCCTGCTTCGGTGGGTGTGCGGCACGAGCATCCGGCGTAGCGCGACGCCTGCCTATGAACCTGTTCCGGTGAACGGAACGTGGCCGGCGGGGGACCGGTCAGCGAACCGTCCACCTTGATCGCTCAGGGGCGGGCGGACAGCATCCGTGCATGAACCGCATGACGATTCCCGGCCTGGTCGACGCGGCGGCCGCAGACCACGGTGAACGGGCCTTCCTGACCGTCGACGGAACCCGGCGCACCTACGCGCAGACACGGACGGCCGCGGCCACGACGGCCGGCGCGCTGGCGGCCCGCGGCTGCCGCCCGGGCGACCGGGTGGCGGCGCTCCTGCCCAATCGAGTCGAACTGATCGACCTGGTGCTGGGCTGTGCCTGGCTCGGCGCGGTCGTGGTCCCGCTCAACACCGCACTGCACGGACGGCTCCTCCGGCACGCGCTGGACGTGTCGGAACCCCAGTTCCTCTACGTGGAGGAGGAACTGGCCGCGCGGGTGGCAGAGGTGGGATACGCGGGGGAGGTGTGGGTGACCGGCTCGCCGCAGGCGCCGGTCCCCGGCATCGAGAAGGCGCTCGACCCCCACCCGTCCCGCCCCGGCGACACGGCCGCCATCCTGTTCACCTCCGGCACCACCGGCCCCTCCCGCGGCGTGCGCTGCCCGCACGCCCAGTTCGCCTGGTGGGGCCGGAACGTTGCCGGCTCGCTGCGGCTGACCGCCGACGACACCCTCTACACGTGCCTGCCTCTCTTCCACACCAACGCGCTCAACACGCTGGCGCAGGCGATGACCGTGGGGGCCTCCCTGGTGGTGGACCGTAGGTTCTCCGCCTCGCGGCACTGGCAGCGGGCCGCCGAGACCGGAGCCACGTGCGTGTACGTGCTCGGCGCCATGGTGCCGATGCTGCTCGCCCAGCCGCCGGGCCCGGGCGACCGTGCGCATCGGGCCTGGCGCGGTCTCGGCCCGGGGACGCCCGGCCCGCTGTGGGAGGTGTTCCGCGAGCGGTTCGGTGTGGCGCTCGTGGACGGGTTCGGCTCCACGGAGACCAACGCGGTCATCGGCTCCGTGCCGGAGGACTGCCGCCCCGGTTACATGGGCACGGTGCGGGACGGCTTCGAGGCGCTGGTCGTCGACACGGATCTCTCCGACGTGCCTGACGGAACTCCCGGGGAACTCATGGTCCGCACCGGCCAGGAACATGCCTTCTCCAGCGGCTATGTGGGCGAGCAGACGCTGGACCCCGGCTCCTGGCGGCGCACGGGCGACCGTGTGGTGCGCGAGCCCGACGGCTGGTTCCGCTTCGTCGACCGCGTCAAGGACTGCATCCGGCGACGCGGGGAGAACATCTCCTCGTACGAGGTCGAGACGGCCCTGCGCACCCACCCCGACATCGCGGAGGCCGCGGCTTTCCCGGTCGCGTCCGAGCTCGCCGAGGACGAGGTGATGGTGGCGGTGGTTCCGCGCGCCCATCGCGTGCTCGACGCGGCGGCGGTCGCGCGGCACTGTGCGGCGGAGCTGCCGGCGTTCGCCGTGCCGCGGTACGTGGACGTGGTGGCGGAGCTGCCGCTCACCGAGACCGGGAAGGTCCGCAAGTCCGTGTTGCGGGAGCGCGGTGTCACCGCGGTGACGTGGGATCGGCTCGGATAGGGGAGGCCCACGGCGCGACGGCCCGGCCGGACACGCCTGTCCGGCCGGGCCGTCGCGCCGTCGCGTGTCACGCGGGCAGCAGAACCGCCCGCCCCCGTACCCGTCCGCCCCGCAGCGCGTCCAGCGCCGCGGAAGCCTCAGCCAGGTCGAACTCCTGAACTGCCAGGGACAGCGCGCCCTCGGAGAGTTTGCGCACCAGGTCGCCGGAGACCTCCCGGGCCCGGCGCTCCTGGCGGATCATGTTCACCGGCAGCAGCGCCACCTCGTCGAGCAGCCAGCTCGGCAGGTCGAGCTCGACGTGCGGACCCGCCACGTACCCGATGACCACGGCGCGCCCGCCCCGCCGCACCCAGCGGCTGCGGCCGACGAGGCCCGAGCCGCCGAGCGTGTCGACGAGCAGTGATGCCGACCGGTCCTGGGCGAGACCTGCTGCGTCGTCCAGCGTCACGGCCTCCACCCCCTTCGGCACGTCGGCCAGCTGGTCCTGGCGGCCGACCACACCGGTGACCCGTGCGCCCGCGGCCAGCGCCTGCTGCGCCACCATCGCGCCCACCGCGCCGGCGGCGCCCACCACGACGACGTCTTCGTCCTGCCCGATCCGGGCGACGTCATGCAGAGCCACGTATGCGGTCGTCGCGGGGACGAAGAAGCTCGCAGCCACCGCGGGAGCGAGCGGCGCGTCGAGCGGCGTGACGGCCTTGCGCTTCACACTGACCTGCTCCGCCCACGTGCCGTCACGCAGCAGGCCGAGGCCACCGCCGCGCAGCACGACCTGGGCACCCGGCGTGAGGCCGGAGTCGGTGTCCGCCTCCAGGACCGTGCCGGCGCCCTCGACACCACCGATGTACGGGAGCGAGGGCTTGAGCTCGAAGTCGCCGGACGCGACGGTGGCATCGAGGTGCGAGACACCGCCCGCCGTCACCTGGACGAGGACCTCGCCCGGTGCGCGGACCGGCTCGGGCACCTCGTCGAGGACCGGAGCGGCGCCCCAGTCGTGGAACCGGACCGCCCGCATCAGGCGGCGGCCTTGCCGATGAACTCGAGGCTGAGCGCGTTGTAGCGCTCGGCCTGCTCGTGCTGCGGCCAGTGACCGCAGTTCTCGAAGAGTTCGAGGCGCGAGCCTGGGATGCCCTCGTGCAGGGCAGTCGCCTCGGGGGTGTCGCCGAACGGGTTCTGGCGCCCCCACACCACCAGCGTGGGCTGGGTGATCTGTGCCAGGTGCTCGGGGCGCAGCAGGTTGCGTTGGCGGCGCTCCATGTCCTGGAGGGAAAGGAGGTTGTCGACGCCCGCGACGAACTGCGGCGTGTGGTAGATCGCGTGCCGGACCTCGACCAGCTCCTCCGTGGCGGAGGCGTCCTCGGCCATCAGCAGCCGCATCCGCTTACGGGTGAGCTCGATGTTGTCGGAGGTGACGGCCTTCTTGGTGCTGGTGCGGATGCGGTCCATGACCTCGGGGTTGGCCACGGTGCCGCCGGAGCAGAGGAGCTGGAGGCTGCGAATCCGCTCGGGGTGCTCGATGGCGGCGCGGGCGCCGACCCAGCCGCCCAGGGACTCGCCGACGACGTGGACGCTGTCCACACCGACGGCGTCCAGGTAGTCGAGCAGATGGGCCACGTAGTCGGCGATCTCGTACGGCTTGTCGGGCTTGCCGGTGTAGCCGTGACCGAGCATGTCGATGGCGTGCAGGTCATAGGCGGCGTGAGCGGTGATGTTGCGAGCGAAGGCCTCCAGGTGACCGCTGGTGCCGTGCAGGAAGACGACGGCCTGGCCGGCCGGGTCACCGGCGCGCAGGGTGCGGGTGGGGACACCGCCGGCGTCGACGTACTCGACGCGGAAGGGGGTGGGGCTGATCTCCGTCCAGATGGACATGGGGCGTTCTCCGTAAGGCAGTTGGGGGAGGGGAAGTGGACTCAGCTCAGGAGTCTCAGCTCAAGGAGTTGAGGAAGCCGTTGACCACCGAGTGGTACGCCTCCGGGCGCTCCTCCTCGAGGTGGTGGGAGGTGTGGTCCATCACGTGGAGGTTCCCGTTCGGCACCATGCGGGCCAGCATCAGCGGGTAGTCCGGGGTGAGGAACGCGTCCTGCATGCCCCACATGAACAGCGTGGGAGCCTGGATCTGCCCCAGTTCCTCGGTGAGGTCCTGCCACTGGCCGCGCGGCGAGTCGGACATGGCCGCCAGCGCGCGCTCCTCCTCGTCGAGGCTCTGCTCGTAGCGCATGGTCAGCGTCTCCTCGGGGAGCTTCGCGCCGTCGTACCACTCCAGCCTCGTGATGAGGTCCCGCAGCTTCTCGCGGGTCGGGCCCTCGCCGCCGTAGTAGATGTCGCGGGCCGTGCGGCCGCGGTGCCCGTTCTCGGGGAGCGGGGCGAGCGGACCGTAGAAGACGGGCATGCTGCCGGTGATGACGAGGGACCGGACCCGCTCCGGGTACTTCGCGGCGAGATTGAGGGCGATGGTGCCGCCCCACGAGCTGCACACGAAGTCGGCGCGGTCGACGCCGAGCGTGTCGAGCAGGCCGACGGTCTTCGCCGCGTGGTGGTCCCACATCGGGCCCTCGATGGCGGACTTCTCCGACTTGCCGTACTGCTGGATGTCTACGAGCAGACAGCGCCGGTCGGCCGCGAACAGGTGCGCGACGGGACCGAAGTCGCTCCACGCGGTGCAGCCGGGACCGCCACCGTGCAGGAACACGGTGTCGGGCCCCGAGCCGAGGTCGTGGTAGTGGTAGCGGATGCCCGCGCCGTCCGCGTAGTGGCTCTCCGGTGCAGGTGACATGTGAGTCCTTCCGTCTTCCGTACGAATGCGGGGAGGGGGTACGGTGCCGAGCCCATCACCGCACCGGGCGCGGGCCCAGCGTCGCGGTCCGTTCAGCGAACCGCTCTCGCTGGGCGACGCGGGCGGCGCTCACTGCGCGGTGTAGCCGCCGTCCACGTGCAGCAACGCACCGGTGGTGTACGACGAGCCGGCGTCGAGCAGCGGGAGCACCGCGTGCGCGATGTTGTCGGGCGTGCCCCAGCGGCCCATCGGCACCTTGGCGGTGAAGGCGGCCTGGGCGGCGGCGTCGGTGGTGGCGGCGCTCTCGTTCATGGGGGTGCGCACGGGGCCGGGCGCGACGCAGTTGACGGTGACGCCGGTGCCGGCGACCTCCAGGGCCGTCGACCTGGTGAGCGCGGCGACCGCGCCCTTGGTGGCGGCGTAGCCGCCCCGTTCGGGGGCGCCCGTCGAGCCGAGCACGGAGCCGATCGTGACGATGCGGCCGTGACCGGCGTCGAGCATGCCGGGCAGGACGGCGCGCATCGCGAGCCAGGTTCCGATGACATTGCTCTCGAAGGCGGCGCGGAAGTCGTCGGGCGTGAGGTCGAGCACCGAGCCGCGGGCCAGCTGCCCGGCCGCTGTCACCAGGCCGGTGACGGGGCCCCAGAGTTCGGTGGCCCGGCTCACGACCGCGGCCAGCGCCTCGGGGTCGGTGGTGTCGGCGGCCAGCACCAACTGGCGATCTCCCGCGATGCTTCGGAGCTGCTTCTCCGCCGCGCGGCAGCGGTCCTCGGACCGCCCGGTGACCACCACAGGGCGCCCGGCACGGGCCACCGCCTCCGCGATGGCGAGTCCGATCCCGCTGGTGCCGCCTGTGACGAGCACGGGCCCGTTCTGCGCGGTTTCGTCGGTGTGCTGTGTATGGGTGTGCTCTGAAGAACTCATTCGCCGAGCATGCGCAACGTACGCGAAGACGCCAACGCGGATGGTCCGGTCACCGGAACCGGACCACCCGCGTCGGCGCGGCCTCACCGTCCGGTGAACACCGGTGCCCGCTTCTCCAGGAACGCCTGCAGCCCCTCGGCCGCGTCGGCGGTCGCGGTCACCTCGGCGACGCCCTTCGCCTCGCACTCCAGGGCCTGTTCCACGGGCAGCCCGTACCCCTCGTCGACGACGCGCTTGAGCAGGCCGATGGTGGTCGTCGGCTTCTCGGCGAGGCGCTGGGCCCGCTCGGCGACCACCGCGTCGAACTCGGCCTGCTCCACCACGACGTCGACAAGTCCGAGCTCCAGGGCGCGCCGCGGCGTCAGCCTTTCCCCCTCGATCATCAAGCGCTTCGCCAGATGGGGGCCGACGAGCCGGGGGAGTCGCTGACTGCCACCGGCCCCCGGGAACAGGCCGAGCCGCATCTCCGGGAACCCGAACGTGGCCTCCTCCGAGATGATCCGCAGGTCGCAGGCGAGCGACAACTCCGCCCCGCCGCCCAGGGCGTGGCCGTTCATCGCCGCGACGACCGGCTTGGGCGCCTGCTCGAGCGCCCGCTGGACCTCGATCCAACGGCGCATCTTCGCCTGGTTGCCCGCCGACAGGTCCCGCATGACGGCGATGTCGGCGCCGGCGACGAAGAACCGGCCGGTGCCGGTGATGACGATGCAGCGCACCTCCGGATCGGCGGCCAGCGGCGGCAGGACCGAGAGGAACTCCTCGACCATCGCCGGATTCACGGCATTCGCCTTGGGCCGGTCCACGCGGACCGTGGCCACGGCGCCGTCGTGGGTCACGTGAAGTACGGAGCCCTGCTCGTTGTCCATGGCTGTCCCGCTCATTCGGTCACTCCCTCGGCGGTCAGTGCCGCCAGTTGTTCATCGGTCAGGTCAAGCAGCTCGCGCAGCACTTCATCCGTGTGCTGGCCGAGGAGCGGTGCGGGCCGGTCGAGCCCGCCGGGCGTCGCGGCCAAGCGCGCGACGATCCCCTCGTGCGGGACGGGCCCGGTGAGCGGATGGTCGAGGACGGTGTAGAAGCCGCGGGCGGCGAGCTGCTCGTCGGCCTCGATCAGGTCCTGGCCGGTCGCCACGACAGCCGCCGGCACGCCCTCGGCCTGGAGCAGTTCGGCGAGCTTGTGGCCGTCCTGCCCGCGCGTCCACGCGGCGAGGGCGGCGTCGATCTCGTCCTCGTGCGACCGCCGTGCGGACAAGTCGCTCCCGACGCACGGGAGGTCGACGATGCGCGTCAGGGCGTGCCACCGCGCCTCGTCCGTCACCGACACCGCCAGCCACCGGTCGTCCCCGGCCACCGGGTACACACCGTGGGGCACGGCGTGGGGCGACCGGTTCGGATGCTCGGCCGTCCGGGGGTCGGGGGCGCCGGCGCCGAGGACGGGCTCCAGGGCCGCCGGGCCCATCGTCGAGGCCATCGCCTCCAGCTGGGACAGATCCACGTGACCGCCACGGCCCTGCGCCAGCAGGTCGAGCGTGGCGAGCACCGCGGAGTTGGCCGCGATCATGTCGCCGAGCCCGAAGGTCAGTCCCTGCGGCGGGCCGTCCGGGTCGCGGGTCTCGTAGGCCAGGCCGGACATCGCGGCGAGTGTGTCGGCGAACGTCACGGCCTCGCGCCAGGGCCCGGTCTGGCCCACCCCCGCCATGGACACCAGGACGATGTCCGGGTTCAGCTCGCGCAGCGAGGCGTAGTCCATGCCCCACTTGGCCAGCACGCCCGGGCTGAAGTTCTCCACGACGACGTCGCAGTGCGGGACCATCTCGCGCAGCAGCCGCTGGCCCTCGTCGGTGCGCAGATTGAGGGCGACGCTGCGCTTGTTGCGGTTGAAGTTGATGAAGTAGCCGCTGTCGTCGGGGTCGGAGCCCGGCCGCAGATGCATCGAGGGCGCGAAACGCGTGGGGTCCTTGCGGTGCCGGGACTCGACCTTGACGATGTCCGCGCCGTGCTCCCCGAACTGCTTGGTCACGTACGGGCCGGCGAGCACCCACGTCAGATCGAGGACCCGAACGCCCTCCATGGCACGGGACTTGGGCTGCTCCTGCTCCTGGCGCGTCCGGCCGGTGTGGCGCCACGGAGAGTCTCCCTCCGCCTCCCGGATCGCGGGCAGGGTGACCGGCCGTGGCAGCGCCGCCCACGGGAAGCCGACGTCCTCGACGCCGCCGTCGGGCAGCCCTTCGCCGGTGACGGTGACCAGCGACTCGCGGTCGCGCAGCTGCGGATGCTCGGTCAGCCGCTCGGGCGGTACGACCTCGGCCCACGGCAGGGCGCGCCGCCGCGCCTCCTCGGCGATCTCGGCCGTGGGCAGCCCCTTCGCGAACTGCCGGACGATCTCGTCGACATGGGGGCGCTCGCGCCACCGGAACGCGGCGTCCTGCCAGCACTCGTCGAGCAGTTCACCGGCCTGGCCGCGCTCCGCCATCCACGTCAGCAGATCCGTCCACATCCGGGGGCTGCCGGAGTAGCCCCCGGCCACATATCCGTCCGCCGTCTCGAAGATCTGATGCGCGACGTGCTCGTACACCCCTGCGCTGCGTACGGGGAAACGTCCCGCGTGGACCCAGGCGACGGCGGCGGTCTCCAGCGTGGCGGCGACCGCCTCCTGCGCGGAGATGTCGACGAGCTGCGGGGTTCCCGACACGACGGCGAGCAGCGCGCCGATCGCCGCGTGGGCCCCGGCGATCTGGAACGCCTGCTCGCGCGGCGGCGGCTTGGGCTGCCTGTCGGGGCGCCCGCCGAGCCAGGTCATACCGCCCGCCGATGCCAGGACCAGATCGTCGACGACCCAGTCGCGGCGCGGACCAGTGAGACCGAACGGCGTCACCACCACATGCACGGCGTGCGGCCAGCGGGACGAGCCGTCCTCGCGCAGGCCGCGCAAGCCTGCCAACGGGCCGCTCTCCAGCACGACATCGGCGCCCGCCGCCAGCGCATCGAGCTCCGCCGCGTCACGCACGGTCGTCCAGCGCTTGCCCGCGTGCCAGTGCGCGCGGGCCGCGGGACCGAGACTGGCACCCGACTCGGTACGTACGACATCGGCGCCGATCCCCACGAGCAACCGGGCGCCCTGGAAGGCGAGTTCATCGGTCAGGTCGAGCACGCGCAGCGGCGTCTGGTCCGGATCTGTTCGCACCACGGCTCCTCCCCTCACATGTCCGCAGCCTTTGCGGCATCTCACGATCACCGGGGGAGGGGAGGCGGGCCACCGGTGTGTTCTGCTGGCCGGACCGGGACCGCTACGGCGCGTGCTCAGCCCGAGACGACGCGCACGGCGGTCGGCTTCTGTTTCGGCGTGCGAACCGTGTGCACCGGGCGAGCCGGGTCGTACGACGTCTTGCGCGCCACACCGCGCGTGATGCGCTCCGCCGTGTCCTGCAACATCGCGAGGTGCCGCTCCACCGACACCTGCGTGACCGGTCCGGTGATCGAGAGCGCCGCGTACTCCGTCCCGGCCAGCGCCACCGGTACGGCGAGGCTGGCATCCCCGATCCTGACCCCCTCCAGCTCCAGCGCGTACCCCTCCCGTGCGGCCCGGGACAGCCGCTGGGCCAGGACCTGCGGGTCCGTGACGGAGCGAGGGGTCATCACGGGCAGCCCCTTGGCGACGAGCTCCGCGACCCGCTCGGGTCCGTCCGGGGCAAGAGCGAGCAGCACCCGGCCGGTCGCCGTGCAGGAGGCGGGCAGTCGGCCGCCGACATAGGAGTGGGTGAGGACGTTGGCCTCACCGGCGATCTTCTCGAGGAACAGGACGTGGGTCCCGTCGAGGACCGAGAGGTGCACGGCCGTGCGGGTCCGGGTGAACAGGTCGGTCATCAGCGGCCGGGCCACGGTGCGCAGCACGGAGGAAGCGGGCACCCGCTGCCCGAGCTGGAAGAGCCGGATGCCGAGCTCGTACCGTTCGCCGTGCCGGTCGAGCAGCCCCCACTGCACCAGTTCCTGGGCGAGACGGTACGCCGACGCCTTGGGCACGCCCGAGCGGCGGCTCAGTTCGCTCAGTCGCAACCGGTCCGCGCCCGACTCGAACGCGGCGAGCAGCAGCTGCGCCTTGCCCAGGACGGAATTGGGCAGCAGGACATCCTCGTCCGCGTACGACCCCATGGGCGTCCCCTCACTTCGTTTCATGGCGACACAGGCCATTTGAAGTGCAACAACGCCATGTTGCATAGAGGGGCGGGCGTGTAAAAATCAGGCAACAGGTGCGCCGACGCTCTCCTTCCGTGCCTGGTCGGCGGGGTGTCCGGGGCCCGGCGGTGCCTTCGCGAAGAAGACCAGCGCCACCAGGGTGACGAGTGCCATCCCCATGGTCAGCACCGCGACCGGCAGGAAGTGTCCCGTGGCGGCGAGCAGCGCCGTCGCCGCCACCGGCGACAGACCGCCGGCGATCGCCGACGACAATTCGTGGCCCAGCGCCATTCCGGAGTACCGGGTGCTGGTGCTGAACAGTTCCGAGAAGTACGAGGGCTGAACGCCGATCATCGCGGCGATGGCGACGTGCCCGACGATGAACGCCACCCACACCGCGGCGGGCCGGCCCGTGTCCATCAGAAGGAAGAACGGCGCCGCCCACACCAGCATGCCGATCGCCCCGCCCAGATAGACGGGACGCCTGCCCACCTTGTCGGAGAGCCGGCCGAAGACCACCATCATCGCCGAGTCCACCAGCATCCCGACGATCCCGGCCCACAGGAGCACCGTCGAGGAGATCCCCACGTACGCCCCGTACACGAGGGAGAAGGACATGAAGATGTAGCTGGCGCCGCTGTCGGCGAAGCGCAGCGACATCGCGAACAGCACCTGGCGCGGATGCCGCCGCAGGACCTCCCGCAGCGGCGAGTGCGGTGCGCCCTCGGTCCGCGGGGACTCGGCCTCGAAACTGTCGGTCTCACCGAGGTTGCGGCGGATGTAGATCCCCACCACGAAGATCACCGCGCTGGCCAGGAACGGGAGTCGCCAGCCCCAGGTGAGGAAGCCGTCCCCGGACACCTGCTCGGCCAGCCACAGCGCCAGCGACGAGAGGACGAAGCCCAGGCCCATCCCGCAGGAACTGAACGAGGCGAGGAAGCCGCGCCGCTCGGCCGGGACGTTCTCGGTGATGATGAGCACGCCGCCGCCCCACTCGCCGCCGGCCGCCGCGCCCTGCAGAACCCGGAGCAGAACGAGGAGCAACGGCGAGAGCAGACCGGCCGTGGAGTACGAGGGCAGCAGTCCCATGCAGAAGGTGGCGCCGCCCATCAGGGAAAGCGTCCCCATGAGGGCGGCCTTGCGCCCCCGCCGGTCCCCGATGTGCCCGAAGATCACGCCCCCGATGGGCCGGGCGGCGAACCCCACGGCGTGACCGGCCAGGGCGGCGATCGTGCCGAGCAGCGGATTCTCGCCGGAGGGGAAGAAGACCTTTCCGAGGACCAGTGCGGCAGCGGTGGTGTAAAGGAAGAAGTCGTACCACTCCATCATGTTGCCGGCGACGGACGCGATGACCACGCGTCGCGTCCTCGATGTGCCCTCATTCGTGCTCTTGTGGGGCATATACGCTCCTTGCCGTTCGAGCCTGAGACCGGTGGAGCGTACGAACGGCCGGAAGTCGCCTCAATCGCGTCGGTCCGCCAGGCGGGACACCGTGCTTTCCGCCGACCTCCCGGGGGTGCCAGGTTTCCGCCACCTCGACAGCACTCCGATTCGGAGGTCGTACCCGATGTTCCGTCATCACCGCACGGGTGGGCGCCCGGCAGGCGCCCTGCTCACCCTGCTCGCACTCCTCCTCGCCACCGCCTGCGGGTCGGGCACCACCGACTCGGCGGGTTCCGGGGGAGGCAGGAGCCTGACCGTTCGGATCGCGCTGGGAGTCGATGCCTCGTACGCCCCGCTGTATCTCGCGGTCGAACGCGGCATGTTCGAGAAGGCAGGTCTCGACGTCCAGTTGATGAAAGTGGAGGGTGGCCCGGCCGCGGCCCAGGCGGTCACGGCCGGCGTCGCGCAGATGTCCGCCAACGCCGACTCCACCGCGCTTCCGCAGATGGTGAGCAATCCCGCCCTGCGCTCCCTGGGCGTGTTCCAGTCCTCGGGCCGCCTCCTCAAGGTCGTCCTGCGCAAGGGCATCACCTCGCCACGGCAGATCAGGACGATGGGCTCGATCCAGGGCATCGGCCTGTTCGCCACCCACCAGTACCTGCGGCACCACGGCATCGACCCGGACTCCGTGAAGATCCAGCAGAGTTCGCCGCAGGAGATGCCCACCATATTCCAGCGCGGTGACATAGACGGCTACATCCTCTTCGACCCCTGGGTGACCAAGGGCGTCGAGGCGGGTGGTCACATCGCCGGTTCCACCGGCGACTTCGGTGTCACGTACCGGCAGTGGCTGCTCGCCGACCAGAAGTGGCTGAAGGAGCACCAGGACGTCGCGGGGAAGGTGTTCAAGGTGGTCGCCGAGGCCGACCGGCTCGTGACGAAGGACCCGCACGCGGCAGCCCTCGCGTCCCATGAGCAGGTCCAACTGCCGGTGGCCGGAACGGAGAAGGCCATCGGCGAGATCTCCTTCAGGTCCCGCGCCCTGACGGCCGCCGATGTCGCCTCCTCGCGCAGGATCGTGGACTTCCTCCTCGCGCAGAAGCTCATCAAGAGCGCACCCGACTACGACACCGTGCTGCTGCGCGGCTGGTACGACCGGCACGCCAGGTGACCGGCTACGAGAAGCCGTGCCCCGACCGTCCCGCTGAGCGGACCGCCGTGCATGCGCCTGCGCTCCGACCGGCAGTACCGTTCGCCAACTCGTGGCCCCGCACCCCGATTCCCCGCCGAAAAGCGCCCCCTTCCGAGGTGACCATGCAGACAGCGTCCCGCTCCCGAAATCGACCGATCCGTCGCATCGCCGGCACCCTCCTCTCCACCGCCGCACTGACCGTGGTGACCGCCTGCGGAGCAGGCACCACCGACTCCGGGGCCGAGTCGGGCTCCGGCGGCGGGGCGGGTGATCCCCACATCCGGATCGCCGTCGGTGTCGACGCCGGGTACGCGCCTTTCTACGTGGCCGACGCCGAGGGGTTGTGGGCCAAGCACGGGGTCGACGTCGACCTCGTCCAGTTCGCCAAGGGCGGGGAAGGCGTCGACGCTCTCAGCGCCGGACAGGTCCAGATGGCGGGGAACTCCGACGTCACCACCATCGGACTGCTCGTACAGAACCCGGATCTGCGATCGCTCCTCGTGTACGAGCAGTCCGGGCGTTACCTCAAAGTCGTCCTGAGGGACGGAGTGAAGTCCCCCGACGCGATCCGGAAGATGGCCGTGGTCCCGGGCCTGTCCGAACTGGCCACCACGCGGTTCCTCGAGTCGAAGGGCATCAAGCCGGGCTCGGTCGAGTTCGTCACGGCCGACCCCGCCGAGATCCCGGCCCTCACCAGCAAGGGCGACGTGGACGCGTACGTCCTGTGGGAGCCGTGGCCGTCCAAGGGCAAGGAGCTGGGCGAGCGGATCCTGGAGTCCACGGGCGACTACGGATTCAGCTACCAGCACTGGCTCCTCGCGGCTTCGCCCTGGCTCAAGGACCACAAGAGCACCGCCGTCAAGGTGGCCGCGGCCCTCGAGGAGGCGGCCGAGAAGACCGAGAGCGATCCGCAGGCCGCGGCGCAGGCCGCCAAGGACGCCGCGAAGATCCCCACCGCCCAGACGGTGAAGGCGGTGAAGGAGATCGACTTCGGCGTCCGCGACTTCACCGACGAGGACCTGAAGGGTTACGAGGACACAGCCGGCTTCTACCTGAGCACCGGCAAGGTCAAGGCCCGCCCCGACGTGTCCCGCACCGTCCGACGCGGCTGGCTGCCCGAGAACACGGAGGGGTCCTGATGACCAAGGGGATCGAGAAGGAGAAGGTACCGGGGGAGGGGACCCTGTCAGCGGTCACCGTTCCCGCCCCCCGTGACCCGGCGGCGTCGGCGCCGGCCGGACGCGGTGCGGCTCTGCGCGTCGAAGACGCGAGCATCTCCTTCGGTGACTTCCGGGCCGTCCAGGGCATCGATCTGGACATTCCGGCCGGGGAGTTCCTCTGTCTGCTCGGACCGAGCGGCTGCGGCAAGTCCACGCTGCTGTCGGCCATGGCCGGGTTCATCCAGGTCAGCGAGGGGTCCCTCACCGCGGACGGCGTTGCCGTGAGCGGCCCGGACCCCGAGCTCGGCATGGTCTTCCAGAGCAGCGAGGCTCTCTTCGACTGGATGACGGTGGAGCAGAACGTCACCTTCGGGCCTCGCATGCGTGGCTGTTCCCGCGCCGAGCAGAACCGGGTGGCCGACGAGTACCTCGGCCTGGTCGGCCTGCGCCACTGCGCGGACCGCTACCCCGGGCAGCTCAGCGGCGGCATGCGCCAGCGCGTCCAGATCGCCCGGGTCCTGGCCAACGAACCGGGCGTCGTCCTCATGGACGAGCCCTTCGGCGCCCTCGACGCCCAGACCCGGCAGGTGCTGCAACAGGAGACCGCCCGCATCTGGAGCGCGTCCGGCTGCACCGTCGTCTTCGTCACGCACGACATCGACGAGGCGATCCTGCTCGCCGACCGGGTCGCCGTGATGACGGCGGGCCCCGCGGCGTCGATCAAGTCCCTGTACACGATCGACCTGCCGCGCCCCCGCGACGAGTCCGACCCCGCCGCCCTGCGCCTGCGCAGCCGACTGCGCGAGGACATCGGAGAAGAGGTGCGCAAGGCCATGCGCGATCAAGGACTCGACGACCGGCCCGACCGAGAGGCGAAGGGCGCATGACGATCACCACCACCGAGACCCCGGCCCCGGCCCGCACCCGCTCGCGGCGTACGAGCGGGACCGGCGCCCAGGGACTTCGCACCCTCGGCCTGTACGCTGTCGCCGTCCTGGTCGGCCTGGGTGTCTGGCAGCTCGTGGCCATGAAGTACGGCCCGTCCCTGGTCGCCTCCCCCAAGGAGACCCTGTCGGCCGCCCGTGAGCTGGCCGCCGACGGCACGCTGGGCAACTCCGTCATCGCCTCCAGCCGCCGCATCCTGATCGGCTGGGGCCTCGGTGTCGTAGTGGGCGCCCCGGTCGGCCTGCTCATCGGGCAGATCAGGATCGTCCGCCAGCTCCTGGAGCCGTACATCGAGTTCTTCCGCTTCATCCCGCCGGTCGCCTTCGTGACCCTGGCGGTGGTGTGGCTCGGCATCGGTGAGACGTCGAAGGTCGTCCTGATCTTCTACACGGCCGTCTTCATCGTCACGCTCAACACCAGCGCGGGTGTCATGGCCGTCAACGAGTCCAAACTGCTGGCCGCCGCCAGCCTCGGAGCGAGCCGCCGCCAGATCCTCCAGCGCGTGGTGCTGCCGTCCACGGTCCCGTACATCCTCACGGGCGCCCGCCTCGCGATGGGCAACAGCTTCCTGACGATCGTCTCGGCCGAGATCGTCGCCGCCCAGGTGGGCCTCGGCTCCCTGATCTGGACCTCCCGCAACTACGGCCGGGTCGACTGGGTCTTCGTCGGCATCATCACGCTGGGCATCCTGGGCCTCGTCTACGACCGGATCCTGCGCCTGATCGCGATGCGTGTACTGCACAAGTATGGAGCTAAGGTGTAAACGGGGTCGAAGTCACCAACGGGGGTCGGCGCACAGTCCAACGGGGGAAGAACGGAGACCACAGCACGTGAGTACCACCTTGTCCACCTCGCGGGCCCTCTTTCTCGAGAAGTTCGGCACGCTGCCGCGCCTGGGAGAACGGGCCGTGCCCGAGCCGCGCCCCGGGCACACCCTCGTCCGGGTGGCGGCGGCCACCGCCGCCCATCTGGACCTCAACATCCTCGACGGACAGTTCGGCATCCTGCCCGAGCTGCCGTTCGTCCCCGGCACCCAGGGCAGCGGCTACGTCGTCGCCTCGGAGACGCACCCCGAGGGTGCCCTGGTGCGGCTGCGCGGCGAAGGTCTCGGCCTCAGCCGCGACGGCGCCTGGGCCGAGCACGCGCTCGTCCCGGACGCCGCCGCGGAGATCATGCCCGAGGGCACAGCCCCCGCTCTGGCCTGCATCTACTTCTCCCCGGTCGGCACCGCCTGGGCGACCGTCCACGCGATCGCCCAGGTGCGGCCGGGGGAGCGGGTGCTGGTCACCGGCGCGTCCGGCGCGGTCGGCGCCATGGCCGTGCAGCTCGCGGCGCGCGCCGGCGCTGAGGTCATCGGCGCGGTCGGCCGTCCGGCGAAACTGCCGCACGTGCCCGACGCCGCCAAGGCCCTGCTCGCCTCGGACCTCTCCGAGGACGCCATCGGCGGCAAGGTCGACGTACTCATCGACACGGTCGGCGGCCAGATCCTCCGCAACGCCCTCACCCTGGTCCGCCCGCGCGGTCGCGCCGCGCTCCTCGGCTACACCGCCGGCCGTGAACTCACCCTGGACCTCGCGGACTTCTTCCTCGCGGACGTCACCCTCCTGCCCGTGAACATGATGAGCCGCAGCCCGGAGGTCGCTTCCGAGGTGCTGCGCCTGCTGCCGGACCTGTCCTCGGGCGCGCTGACGCTCCCGTACGAGAGGTACGGGATGGACGCGCTCGGCGAGGCGGTCGAGCGGCTGCGGTCGGGCGCGGTGGTCGGCAAGATCGTGCTCGACATGGAGCACACCGGCAACTGAGCCGAACGCTCGCCGCACGGCAACCCAAGAGGCCCCCTCCCGCCGGAGGGGGCCTTCGTGCTGGACCGGATCAGGACTGCGAAACGCCTGCCTGAGAGGCCAGTTGGTCCGCGTCGAGGGGAAGCCAGTCGTAGTCGATCGAGTTCCAGAAGGAGCACCGGCGGCGCGCCTCGTACGCGCCGGTCTTCAGCGCCCGGCTCTCACCGCCGGGCAGCAGGGACATGAACCGTCCGGCCCGGTACGAGGGCCAGGCGGCGAGCCCCGGAGCGGCGGGGTTCCCGTGCTTCACGAACGATCCCCAGTAGCGCACCATCTCGCCGGACAGCTGCTGCTGAGCGGGAGTCAGCAGCGCCGAGGTCGCCGAGGGCATCAGGTACTGCTTCTCGCTGCCGTGCGAGGCGCCCGCTTCGAAGCCGGTCGAGGACCCGCCGGTGGGCGGGTGCGGATCGTTGAACTCATAGAAGTAGGTGCGTGGCTGGCGCTTCGAATACTGCGCCGTGAGGGTCAGGTACTGGCAGCCCCCGAGTCCGAAGAAGGTGCTGCTGTCGCCCCACAGCGCGCCGAAGGCGTAGGCCCCGGTGTACGCGTCGCCGTAGGCGCTGAACGGATAGTGCGCGAGGATGGCGTCGGCCTCGTCCCCGAACTCGATGCGGACCGCCCTCTCGTACTGGTCCTTCGTCGCGTTCGCGAACGGCCTTGCCCAGCTGCGCACTTCGTCGCGCGTGTGGCCGATGAGGAGGGGGACGTCCGCGGTCCGGCCGGTGCGTACGGCCTCGAGCGGAGCGACCGGCAGTTCGGGCACCCCCGACGTGGGCAGCGGACCGGTCACGAGACCGCCGATAAAGCCCTTTGCCGCTGCCTGGAGTTCACTGGCCGGCTTGTTGCGCAGGCAGGCCAGGTCGGGCGCGGTGGTGGAGCAGCCGGCGGCCGTCGCGTACGCCTTCCCGCGGGCGACGGCCTGCTCGACCGTGTAGCTCGGGCATCCGCCGCTCTGGATGATCGCGCCCGAGAAGAGACCACGGGCCGGGGGTGACGCGAGGAGTGCGCAGACGGAGTGGCCGCCGGCCGACAGGCCGCCGATGGTGACCCGGCTCGCGTCGCCGCCGAACGCACCGATGTTGCGCTGCGTCCAGCGCAGCGCCGCCTCCTGGTCGAGCAGGCCGTAGTTGCCCGCGCCCTGCTCGCTCAGCCCGGGCAGGTCGAGGAAGCCGAACACGCCGAGGCGGTAGTTGATCGTGACGACCACGACGTTGTTGGTCCGGGCGATCAGCGAGCCGTCCTCCGCGTTCCCGGAACCGGTGGAGAAGCCGCCGCCGTGGATCCAGAACATCACCGGCAGCGGCCGGCCGGTCCGGTTGGCGGGCGTGTAGACGTTCAGGTAGAGGCAGTCCTCGCTCATCCCCGGGCTCGTGCTGCCTCCGTTCTGGAGGCAGCGGGGGCCGGGGGCCGTGGCCGGCCGGGTGTCCGTCCACGCGGCGGCGGGTGCGGGCGGCTGCCAGCGTCCGGTGCCGACGGGCGGAGCCGCGTACGGGATGCCGTAGAAGTGGTCGACGCCGTCGGCCGAGGCTCCCGCGACCGGGCCCTTGTCGGTGGCGACCGTCAAGGACCGTGCGGTGGCCGACGCCGGCACGGCCGATATGAGGGTCAGCAGGAAGAGGAAGCTCGCCAGACAGGCGAGTCTCTGTCGGAGGGTGGATCGCACTGGGTCTCCTGAGAGGTAGGAGCGGTGGACGGAGTCATGCTTTGCCTCGCGTAGCGGGCGCACGACGTTTCCGTTCCGCTCCCCGGACCCCTGTGCGACCACCCAGGCATGGCCGGAGTCGAGGCCCGGAATGTTGGCGCTGGAAGGCGTGAAGGGCGGAGAAGTACTCCTGTGGTACGCCCGGCTCGGGAAGACCACCCGGGCCGGACAGGACCTTCTTGCCGACTGTGCATGTGAATGGTTCCCGACGCTATTGCCCAGCGACAGAGTGCATGCAAAAGTGTATTCATGATGTCCGGTTGCCGGAGCGACTACCGGACACGGGCTTGCGGCCGACCGGCCGCGCGGTGGCTGCCAGCACCTTCCGGCTGACGACGGCGAGGGCCACGTAGCGCATGTCCCCTCCCCTCGACGTCGTGGTCCGCCTTGGAACTACAGACAACTACTCAACGATGGAGGTCCCCATGGGAGCACTTGACGGGCAAGTGGTGGTGTTCACCGGTGCCGGAGCGGGCATCGGGCGCGCGGTCGTCACGCGGTTCGCGGCCGAAGGCGCGCGCGTCGTCGCCGTGGACATCACCAACACGGTGAAGGAGCTGGCTGACGAGCTCGGGGCTGCGGTCATCCCGGTGGTCGCGGATGCGCGGTCCTGGGAGGGCAATGTGCAAGCGGTCGCCGCAGCCACCGAGACCTGGGGCCGCGTCGACGTCTTCGTCGGCAACGCGGGCATCACCGACGCGGCCCGACCGCTGGAGGACATCGCCGGGCCCCAGCTCAAGGCTGGGTTCGATGAGCTTTTCGGGGTGAACGTGCTCGCTCCTCTGCTCGGCGTCCGGGCGGCTCTGGACGAGCTCATCCGCTCACGTGGCTCGGTGATCCTCACCGGCTCATTTGCGGGGGCCAATGCCGCCGGCGGCGGCGTCCTCTACACAGCGTCGAAGCACGCAGTGCAAGGTCTGGTGCGCCAGCTCGCCTACGAATTCGCTCCGGACGTGCGGGTGAACGGTGTCGCTCCGGGGGTGGCCCCGACCCGGTTGAAAGGAACCGCCGCACTCGGGCAGGCGGCCACCGACTCGGTGCTGGACGGCACCCGCGAGGCACTGCCCCTTCAGGAGATCCCGACCGTCGATGCCTACAGCGGGATCTTCACCCTGCTTGCTTCCCGTTCCGAGGCGACCGTGATGACGGGAACGATGGTCAGTGCGGACAGTGGGCTGTCCGTCCGCGGCATCGCCCGGCCGGGTGGCCGCGTCGGGCGCACCGACGCGGGAGCGCCCAGCGGTGAGAGCCGGTGACCACGCAGGACCTGTCCGGGCATGTCGCCGTGGTCACCGGTGCGCGGCGGGGAATCGGCGCGGCGATCGCGGCGGCTCTGCTCGAGCATGGTGCGACCGTGGTGATCGGTGGCCGCGACGAGGCTCTCCTCGCCCGGAAGGCCGAGGAGTTGGGCGAGCACGGTCGCGTGATTCCCTGCGCGGCGGATCTGCGCACCGCAGCGGGCCGGACACGGCTGTTGGAGGCGGCGGGCCGGGTGGACATTCTGGTCAACAACGCCGGCGGCTTCACCCGTGCCGCCACCACCCGCGACACGAC
The DNA here is from genome assembly GCF_053593715.1 of Streptomyces sp. NPDC002125. Classification (NCBI taxonomy): domain Bacteria; kingdom Bacillati; phylum Actinomycetota; class Actinomycetes; order Kitasatosporales; family Streptomycetaceae; genus Streptomyces; species Streptomyces sp. NPDC002125. The sequence continues at coordinate 302,559 of NZ_JBSFDD010000007.1, forward strand.
GCCGGACGACTGGCGGCAGCAGCTCGAGATCAACCTGACCATCCCCTTCCTGCTGTGCCAGAGCGTGCTGCCGGGAATGATCGAACGAGGCTGGGGACGCATCCTCAACATCGGATCGGTGGTCGCCTCGGCCCCCCAACTCGGCAACGCCATCGGTTATGTGGCCGCCAAGTCCGGGCTGGTCGGTTTCACCCGGCAACTCGCCGCCGAGGTGGCAGGACTGGGCGTGACCGCCAATGTACTCAACCCCGGGACTGTGAAGACGGAGCACCTGGACGAGTACTTCGCCGCCTCGGACACCGTCTCGGAGTCAACGCTCAGCGCGGCCGTCCCGGTCGGCCGGCTGGGACGCCCTGACGAGATCGCCGCCATCGTCCCGTATCTGGTCTCCAACGCGAGCGGTTTCCTCACCGGATCCGTGATCGACATCAACGGAGGTGCGATCCATGCCTGATGTGACGCGAAGCGGCTCCCTGCCGTTGGCGGGAAAGGTGGCCCTGGTCACCGGAGGCGCGGCCGGCGTCGGCCGCGCCGTGGTGCAAGGATATGTCGAGGCTGGTGCGAAGGTCGCGGTGCTGGACCGCGACGCGGACCGCCTGGGCAAGCTGTGCACGGAAATGGGTCCGGACGTCCACGGCACGGTCGGCTCGGTGGAGAAGCTGGTCGACAATCAACGGGCTGTCAGCGAAGCGCTGGAGGCGTACGGCCGCCTCGACGTGTTCGTCGGCAACGCGGGCGTCGGAGCCGGCAACCTGCCGCTCGCCCAGGTGCCGGCCGAACACCTGGAAGCCGCGATCGACGAGATCTTCGCCATCAACGTCAAGGGGTATCTGCTCGGCGCCCGCGCCTCCTTGGCCTCATTGCTGCGGACGCGGGGCAGCATGCTCTTCTCCTGTTCCCTGGCCAGCTACCGAGCGGTCGACGACGGCGCGCTCTATGTTGCGACCAAGCACGCCGACCTCGGCATCGTGCGCCAACTGGCCTGGGAGTTCGCCCCGCATGTGCGGGTCAACGGCGTTGCCATCGGCGTGGCCCGCACCCGCATGGAAGGTCTGCAGTGCCTCGGCCAGCAGCCGATCGACGCGGTCCTGCCGGGGGCCGAGCACGTGATTCCCCAGGGATTCATCCCAGAACCGGAGGACTACGCCGGCGCGTTCGTCTTCCTCGCCTCGGATGCCGCCCGGGTCGCCACCGGCGAGTGTCTGTGGGCCGACAGCGGGTTCGGCGTGCGCGGCATCGGCAGCCCGGCCGGGGGAAGAAACCTCAGCGCCGATGCGGTGGAGGTCCGAACACGGTCGTGAGATCGTCCGCTCCCTGACCACCAACGCCTTCCGAGCTGCCCGGTCTCCTGATCTGCCGGGCAGCTCTGCGGCATGCCCGCATATCGACGGTCGTCAGGGACTCCGGCAGCCGCAGTTCCTGGTGGCGGGTGGCGGGCCCAGCGGAAAGACGAGGGCCCGGGGAACACCCCGCTCACGGAACAGTAGCTGGGGCCGTTGACGGCGACGGCGACCCGTCTTGTCGTCGAAAACCGGGCGCTCGCAGGCGCGTGCCGCGCGGGGGAGTCTTCATCTTCACGCCGCTCCGGGGTACGGGGGACCCGCCAACCGGCAGCATGCTTCGTCCGAGGAGTCCGGCTCCCGGGCACCGCAGGAAACATCGCTCGGGTCGGATGCCATGGCGTGATCGCCTCGGCCGGGAACCGTATGGGCGAAGCGATCACGCCATAGGACGTGGAGGTCAGGGGGCGAGCAGCGCGCCGGCGTTCGGGACGACCGGTTCGAGGTGCAGGGCACGCAGGGTGCGCCAGACGGTGGCGGCGGATGCTGTGATGACGGGGATGTCGAAGGCGTCCTGGACTGCCTGGAGCGCTGGCAGCGACGGCATCTGGACGCAGGCGGAGAGGATCAGCGCGTCCGCGCCCTTGGTGTCGACGCGCTTGGCCAGCTCGGTCAGCCGGGACGGGTCGAGGCGGCCGACTTCGAGGTTGTCGGGGACCTCCAGACTCAGGGAGTCCAGGACCTCCGTGCCCTCCGCCTGCAGGTAGTCGCAGACCATGCCGGTCAGCGGCTTCATATAGGGGGTGATGACGGAGATCTTCTTGGCGCCCAAGTGGTCGAGGGCCTCGGAGAGCGCGCCGGCGGAGGAGAGCACGGCGGGGGCCTTGCGGTCGCCGACCGCCGCGGCCGCGGCCGCGGCGAGCCGCTTCTCGCTCTCCCGGTGGTAGCCCTCGCCCTGAGCCATGATCGCGACCAGGCAGGCATAGGCCATCACGTCGACGTCGGCGTCGGAGAGCTCGACGGCGCAGCGATCCGAGGCGGCGTCCATGGCGGCGAGTTGGTCGGGGGTGACCTTCTGCATCCGCATGCGGGCCGAGTGGAAGGTGAAACGTTCGGGGCGGATCGACTCGCGGGCGCGGAGCATCGCGGGGATCTCCGTCTCCATAGTGGTGTTGGAACTCGGGACGATCAGGCCGATGCGGTACGGGGCGGTCACGGGACTGGCGGCATTCATGGGAATTTGTCCTGTCATGCGAGGTGGCTGGGGGCCTTGAGGGCAGGCCGGTGAAACGCCTGGCGGGCGTACGGCGGGGCGTCGCCGGCCGGCGTGAGCAGTGCGGAAGTCGGTGCCGGGACACCGCCCCGGGGCGGGGCGTGCCCCAGGCGGCTGTCAGGCTTCGGTGAGGTGTTCGAGGTTCTCGGTGCGGGTTGTCGGCATCGCGACGGCACCGGGACGCAGCCAGTTGAGCCGGACCGGGCGGTGCACCGAGCCGTCCTCCTTGTGCTCGAGCCGCAGGCCCAGGCCGCGGGACGCGGTGATGAGCGAGTCGAAGCAGTAGTCCGGGTCCAGGTCGAGCGCCATGCCCAACGCGGCGTCGATCAGGTGCAGTTCGAGGAACTGGCGGGCCCGCTCGCCCTCGCGGTCGCGAACGGCCTCCAGGAACTGCCGGTCGACCCGGGTGAAGTCGGCCGGCACCGCGGGCCGGGACATGTGCAGCCGCTGGTGCCGGAAGATCCGGGAGTGCTGCTGCATGGTCAGGTCGGCGAGCAGCGGTGGGTAGCGGTCGAGCAGGAAACGGTGGAAGCGCAGGTGCGCCTCCTGGAAGTCACGGGTACGCCGGACCGTGGCCTCCATCCGCTCGAGCGCCTCCGTCATCTCCGCGATCTCCTCCTCGCCGATGTCGTCCACCAGGGCGGCGACCAGCGGCGGCTCGAGAAGGAGCCGGGCGGCGTAGGACTGCTCGGCCTGCTCGTGCGTGGCCGGGCTGACCTCCATGCCGCGGTTGGCGTGGGAGGTCACCAAGCCTTCGGCCTCGAGGCGGTGCAGCGCCTCGCGCAAGGGGGTGCGGCTGGTGTTCAGCTCGTCGGCGAGGGCTTGCTGCGAGAGCCGTATGCCGGGAGCGTAGGTGCCGTCGAGAATGCGGTCGCGCAGGCCGGTGTAGATCTCCTCGACGGTGCGTCCCGAACGCGCCATCAGACGTCGCCCTCCTGGTAGGCGCCCAGGCGGCGGGCGAAGAGCTCGCTGAACTTCGCGGGGTCCTGGGCAGCGACGATCTCCAGTTGCATGGCGTCGAGGAGGATCCGGTGCCCCTGCTTGGGCACCACGATCTCCAGACGCTCGCCCTGACGGGTGTAGACCTTGCGGAGCCGCACACCGGTGAACTCGTTGCCGATCCCGATCCACTCGTCGGTCCGGACGATGCCGTCCGCGTCCGGACCGGTGCTCGCGGTGGTGACGGGGCGGTCGATCATGACAGAGACTCCTCGTGGTGCGAAGCGGTTACCCGTGACGGCACGCGCGCGTAGGCGTCCGGGCGCACCTGGTCGAGGACGGGCAGCGTGGCACGGGCCCGCGCCACCCGGGCCGCGTCCAGCTCGACGACCCGGCAGGCGTACGGCGCCTCGCCGAGGTCGGCGAGGACCTCGCCCCACGGGGCGACGGCCAGGGAATGTCCGTACGTTGCAAAGGCGTCCGCACCCGGCACGTCACCGTGGACGGTTGCGGAGGCGACGACGAACGCGCCGTTCTCGATCGCCCGGGCCCGCAGCAGAACCTCCCAGTGGGCGGTGCCGGTGGTGCGGGTGAACGCGGCCGGGACGAGGAGTACCTCGGCGCCCGCCCGGGCGAGACCGCGGTACATCTCGGGGAAGCGCACGTCGTAGCAGATGGTGACACCCACGGTGACGCCCTTCACCTCCACCAGCAGCGATCGGTCTCCGGCCTGCTCCACGCCGGACGCCTCGAAGGACACTCCGTCGACCCGTGCGTCGAACAGATGGACCTTGTCATAGGTGCCAACGATCGTACCGTCGGTGCCGATCACCAGAGCCGTGTTCGTGATCCTGCCTTCGCCCTGGTCCTGGCGGCGGAGTTTCAGCCCGCCCAGCACGAGTACGGTACCGGTCTCGCGGGCGGCGGCCCGCAGGGAGGCGATCTCCGGGGAGTCGAGCGTGAAGGCGGCCTGTCGCATCTCGGTGTTGGAGCCGAGCATCAGGCCGTTCTCGGGGAGCAGCACGAGATCGGCGCCGGCGGTCGCGCAGTCGCGGACCGCGTCGAGGGCGAGGGCGGTGTTGCGGGTGACGTCACGTGTGGCGTGCCACTGGGTGAGGCCCACCCGCAGCAGGGGAAGGGAGGGTGTCTCAGGCATCGGCACTCTCCGGAAGCATCATGTTGACGACGGCCCAGCCGCCTCCGGAGGCGTCCATCGGCTCGTATGCGTAGACGTTGCCGCGGACGCCCGGGCCGATCATGCCCAGCATGATGAGCCAGTTGGGGAACTCGTACTGCCCGTGGTCGAGCAGGGCGTACGGCTCCAGGTTGGCGATGTCGGTGCCGCGGCCGGCCTTGAGCATCTCCAGCAGATAGGTGTCGAAGTCGACATCCGCCTTGCCGAACTTCCCCGGATCGAGCCAGTGCGAGAGACCGCCGGTGGCGAGTATCGCGACCCTCAGGTCACGGCTCTCGACCACCCCGCGCAGCACCTCGCCGAAGACCCGGGCGCCGAACGGCGAGAAGGCGCGGGCGGGCTGGGTGATGATCGGGATCACCGGCAGGTCGGGACGCGGCAGCAGCAGCCGCAGCGGCATGATCTCGCCGTGGTCGAGCGGGAACTCGGAGCTCTCCTCGACCTCCAGGCCCTCGGCACGTACAGCGTTGACCATGGCGAGCGCCAGATCGGGATGCCCCTTGACCGTCAGGTCGAGGTCGGGACGCTTGAAGAATTCCAGGCAACCGGTGTAGCCCGAACCGGTGCCGATGACGTACGCGCCTGTCCGGAAGGACTGGAAGTGGCAGTCGGCGGTGATCAGCAGGACGTCCGGGTCGGCGACGGCGAGGTCCGCCTTGAGCCGCTCGTAGCCGGACATCAGGCGGGCCACGGCATCCTCCGGGTCGATCCCGGGGCGGGCGATCAGATCCGGCACGTGGGAGCAGCCCGCCGCGAACACCAGGTTGGCCGGCACCTCCGGCTCGGGCAACGGCGAGGTGGTGTCGACGTGGAAGGCGCCCTTGCTGGTGGAGTCGCCCAGGTCGTCGGCGAACCAGCGGCTCACCAGGATGGTGATCGCGTCTCCCAGGCCGGCCGAGCGCAGCCGGTCGCGGTCGCCGCGGGCGATGACATCGGACCACTCGGCATCGAGACCGAGCCGCTCGCCGACCGGGGCAGGGTCGGTGCGGAAGGCGGTGAGCAGGTCCTGGTCCTTGGCGAGGGCGAGGATCGCCTGCTCCAGAGTGTTGCTGTCCACGAGGGCTCCAGGGAAGGGCGGAGGTACGGGGGTGGGTCGGCCCGGGGGCCGGGCCGTGAGGGTCGAGGTCCGGCCCCCTGACGCGTGAGGGATCAGACGAGCTTGCCGTCGCGGACGACCGCGTCGCCGTCGATCTCGACAGTGCAGCCGCGCATCGGGATGTCCAGGTGCGCCGGGGTCTCGCGGTCGGCGAACCGGTTCGGGCCGGTCGACCACATGAAGTTGCCGGCCGTGGAACGCAGTTCCTGTCCGTACAGGCTGCGCGGGTCGTAGACGTCGAAGGCGGACCAGCGGGCCTGGGGCAGCAGGCCCCAGCCCATGTGCGAAACGGCGTAGACCTCGCCGTCCTCCCACGCCTCGAAGTAGTCCCGCAGCAGGTGGGCGTCGGCGCCGGAGCCCTCGACCCGGGTGATGAAACCCTTCTCGATCTTGATGGCGACCTCGTCGCGGACGTAGCGCTGCCACGGGATCAGGGCGTCGCCGGGCTGAAGGACGATCAGGCCCTCGGCGGTGCGGTCGTGCGGGAAGCAGGCGACGAAGCCGCTCGGCCAGTGGTCCCAGCGGTGCTCCTGGTCGACGTATCCCCACTGGTGGGTGATCGGCAGGTCCTCGCCGGCGATGCCGGCGGTCAGGTCGGTGCCAGCCGCGCTGGTGACGTGCAGGGTGGAACCGGCGCGCAGCTTGTCGCCGCCCTTCTCCACCTCGGTGCGCAGGCCGTCGTCGCCCATCAGGCGCTCGAGGACGTCGGCGGGCTCGGCGACGAACAGCATCCGCTTCCCGTTGCCGGTGATCCGGGTGCGCACGTCGGAGTGGATCAGACCGCCGACGGTGACGTCGACGACCAGGTCGCACTCGGCGGCCGCGGCGAGCAGTGCCGGGACCTCGCGGCCGTCCGCCGCGTAGGGAGGGAGCATCGGGTTCGAGAGGCTGGAGGCGGTCAGGACCAGCGCGGAGGCGCCGAGGTCGCGGGCCGCGGCCACGGCGGCCTCCACGTACTCGCTCTTCTGTCCCAGCTCGGAGATGACGGCGACCTGCTCTTCCGGCTTGACCGAGCAGAGTTTGAGCTGCTCGACGAAGAGCTCACGAAGGGTGCGGGGCATGGCATGTCCTTCCGTATGACGGGCTGTGCGATGGGTGGGGTCGGGTCGGGTTCCGCGCGTCGGCTACGGCAACGAGCGGATCGCGCCGCCGTCGACGGCGAGCGAGGCGCCGGTGGTGAAGGAGGACCGCGACGAGGCGAGGAAGACCACGGTGTCCGCGATCTCCTCGGCCGCGGCCCAGCGGCCCATCGGGATGTCGCCCACGACCTTCGCGACTTCCTCCTCCTCGGTGGTGCCGTTGGCCGCGGCCTTGCTGGTGGTGATGTCCCGCATCCGGTCGGTGCCGGTGGCGCCCGGCATCACCTGGACCACCCGCACGCCGAGCGGTGCGACCTCCGCCGCCAGACTCTTGGCCATGGCGGCGATCGCGGCGCGGAAGGAGGCCGACAGCACCCCGCCGGGCGCCGGCTGGCGGACCCAGGTCGAGGTGAGGAACACGATGCAGCCGCCGCCCTGTTCGGCCATCCGCCGCGCGCCGGTCCGGGCGAGCTGCACGGCCGGCCGCAGCAGCAGTTCATAGCCGCGCAGCCATCCTTCGTCCGTGGACTCGAGGAACGGGCCGAGCTTGGGGCCAGGCTTGTGTCCCCGGTTCCCGTCAACCCGTCGGAGCTGGATTTTTCCTCCTCGAAACACGTGCCTGACCTGCAGCAACGGGAAGTCGGGGCCCGTTTCGGGGCATGACTCCGCACCGCCCGGGGTGAAGCCCCGGACGGTGCGGATCGGGGGCGCCTACGCCCCTGTGCGCGGGGCGCCGAATCGCCCGCCCGGGCAAGCGATACCCCGGATCGCCGGGCCGCTGCCTGCAGCGATCACCGTTCCGCTCCTCACGCCGGAGCCACCCGCGAGGCCGGCAGGGTGAAGACGCCGTCGTCGGAGTCCGCCTCCGGCGTCTCCTGGAGCGGCAGCGCCTCCCAGGTCCCGTCCAGGGCGGACTCGGCCATGCCCGCCGTCTCATCCGTCCAGAGATCACCCGTCCAGGTCGCGACATCGGCAACCACGGGAAGGGTCGCCTCTCCCGGATGGCCGGAGAGCGCCTGTTCGGTGATGTCCACGGCGGCGACGCGGGCGCCCTCGGCGGGGTAACGCCGCACGACCGAGCCCTGATGTCGGACCCTGCACCGGTCAGGACCGTGGTCCGTCCGTCCAACAGCCATGCCGAACTCCTGAGCGCGGTGAACAAGGGGAGAGTGTGGATGCACTTTTGCATGCACTTGCCTGTCGGGCAATCCCCGGGTGGCAACTTCATGACCGAGTGGCACCAGCGCTGCCACGGGCCCGGCGTGATGCCGTGCGGAGGCCGCCGGAGGCCCTCACCCCGCCCATCGCCCTCACCACCACGGTGCAGCACGAGCTCGACTCGCTCGACCACCACAGCCGCCTGCTGGCCCACCTCGACGACGCTCGTCACCCACACTTTCCGGCCCTGGCGGTAGGACTGCGAGTGACAGATGAGAGGGTGTTCCGGGTGACCGAAACACCACCGAACACCATGCAATACCGCTTTGACGGGCCAGAAGACGCTCCGGTCCTGGTGATCGGGCCGTCTCTGGGTACCACTTGGCACAGGTTGTAGAGACCGTCTATGGGCGTCCACGCCAGTCCATGGTGTTTGCGTTTTAGCAGGTCAGCGCCTCGTGGTCCGGTGGCGTCGGCGTAGTTGGTGACAGACGTGTGACAGGACCGGTGATAGACCAAGGCCCCGCCGGGAGGCATCCTTACGGGCCTCTGCCCGAAGCCGTGAGGCGATGCTTCACCGGAGCGCTCCGGTGAAGCATCGCCGTGACGTTGACTGTGCGTGCACACGTGACGCGTTCGGCTCGTCAGGCAGATTGTCTTCCACCGCTGTTCTCGGGGACGCTGCATTTGCGATCGCAGGCTGTATGCCGGGTGCCCGTGGCTGAGTCACGTAGTGGCCGCCGTCGATGTCCGGCATCTGGGGTGGCGTGTTCAGTGGATCGAGGCGGTCGACGGTGGCTACTGCCCGGGTGATCCATGCCTCGGCTTCGGTTCTGGTCTGGCCTGGCCTGGCCCGGGGGCAGGGTCTCGACCTGTGTGCGTGCGGCGCTCACGTATTCGGCCAGTCGGGTCGCGTGGCACCATGCCGCTTCCTGCGCTTCGAAGTGCCTGACACGGCACGCCTTGGCGTATTGGACGCGCGCCTCACCGTGGCTGCTTCCCAGCGGATGCGCTTTTGGGTGCGCTGCCTCGAGTTCGTCCAGGCGCCGGCGTTCGGCGGCTTCACCGCGGCGTGTGACCTCTGGGGCGATCTCGGCGAGTTGGTCTTCGAGGAGGCGGCCGGGGGTGGGCCGGCTCCAGTGGGCCGACAGGCCGTCCCAGACCAGCACCACTCGCTCGCCGCGGTAGAACACCTTCATCTGCTCCAGAACCTCGACGAATTCGGCGGTGTCGTAGTTGCCGTGCTGGAGGTGGAAGCACAGACAGGCCCCATGATCGGGGTCGGTGGAGTGGAAGCCCATGGCCCCGGCCATCAAGGCACCTCGGCTGTGAGACCCAGTTCTGCAACGCCAGCCCCAGCGCCGCCCTACGTCGGGCCGCAGCTCAGACCGACGCGCGGCTCGTCCCCAACTGGATTACTCATAACGACACGTTTTACCTCGTTGGCCGGGCTCAGTGGTTGCTGATCCGCGACGTCACTTGGCCTGGGACCGACAATGCAGCCGACCTTTCTCTCGTCGGTGGATTCCGTTTCCTCGCCGACTGGCGCAGCCGCGCAGGAGGCATGCGAGATGCGCCACTGCTGTGTGGCCGGCGGGCCAGACCGTCGCGGAAGAGCGCCGGTCGGAAGTAGCGTTGAGTATGCCCTCGCTCGTTCTGCTGGGAATTCTAAGCGGGACGTGTAGGTGAGGCTTGTCGCTGGGAAGCATGTCAGTGAACACCGTCGCAGCGCCGAAGGCTGGCTCTTGAGATTTTTGGACGGAAGTGTCTTGACTATCCTGTGTCGCTTTCGCGTTGTGGCAGTGGGCTCGACCGTCGACTCGAACAAGCGTGTCTGGAGCTCTGGCTTGCGTGGTGTGCCTGCACATTCTCACCTATGACCGCTTGGTCGAGTCGGTGTCGCTTGCTGGCACTGTGTCTCACGGAGGGGGATGAGGATCATTTCACCGGGATCTGCCCTTGAATTGTCGGGAGATGAGGTTGTGCTGGGGGTGGACACGCACCGAGACTTTCACGTTGCGGCGGTGCTCTCGGCGAATGGGAGACTTCTGGGTATCGAGCGATTCTCGGCTACCGCGAGCGGCTATGGGTTACTTGTGCGATGGGCACTCCAGTTTGGTGTTGTTCGACGTGCTGGTGTGGAGTCTTCAGGCAGTTACGGTGCCGCCCTGTCCCGGTATCTGTTGTCGCAGGGGATCGAGGCCATGGAGGCGCCGGGGCCTGGGCGTGCGGCCCGGCGCCGGAGAAGCAAGTCGGACCAGGGCGATGCGGAGGCTGCTGCGTGCGCCGTGCTCAGTGGGCGTGCGCATGCGGCGGTGAAGGCGGGGAGTGGCCCCGCGGAGATCGCACGTATCTACATCGTGGCCAGGGACTCTGCAGTGAAGGCCCAGAGGCAGGCGGTGAATCAGATGAAGGCCCTTCTGATCACTGCGGACCCGGGCCTGCGTGAGGAGCTGGCAGGTCTGCCTCGTCGTGCGCTTGTGACTGCCTGCCTGCAGCTCAGGGAAGAGGGCGAAGGGAAAGACCCTTTGGCGCGGGCGACGCGGTTCACGCTGAGCGTGCTGGCGGAGCGTATCGCGCATCTCAGGTTGCAGGCGGGCGTGCTGGAGAAGCAGCTGTCGACTCTGATCAGTTGTCACTACCCCCGTCTGCTTGACGCGGTGGGGATCGGGCCGCACAGTGCCGCAGTCCTGCTGACGGCGATGGGCGACAACGCTGATCGTCTGCGATGTGAGGCGTCGTTCGCCGCCCTGTGCGGGGCGAGTCCGGTGGAGTACTCATCTGGCAACAGGCAGCATCGCCGGCTAAACCGAGGCGGAAACCGGCAAGCGAACGCAGCGTTACATCGCATTGTGCTGACACGGCTGCGCTGGGATGAGCGGACTCAAACGTATTACGAAAAGCGCCTGTCGGAGGGCAAGACGAGACGAGAGACTATCCGTTGCCTGAAGCGCTACGTGGCCCGCGAGGTCTACCGGTTGATCCTGGACGAAAGCCGACATCCGAGCCCCGCGACACCTCCCGGACAGCTTTGACCTGTCGGGCTGCGCTGCCCGAACTCGACCGCCGCCACGTGTTCCACAGGCTCTCCCGCAGCTGCACCCGGGCGAGCAGCAGCTGCAGCGTACAGGGCGATGTCAGGCTTCTGGGCGGCTCAGACACATGACGGATCACGACAGGATTCTGCATCATTTGTCCGTCGCATTGCGTGTTCATCCATGGCCAGATCCCCAGCTTCGCCGGGCTGTAGTGCGGGGGGCCGTTCCGGGAGGAACGGCGCATCGATTCGGTAGCAGGCCGCTTGGTTCTGCAACGCCCTCAGGGTGTCGGGAGGCGTCCGATGTGGGCATTGTTGTACTCCGGATCTCCGCTTTCGAGTACACGGAGCAGGGACGCCGTCACGACCCGTGTCTTGCGGCCGATGCACAGCACACGGCATGGAAACTGTCCACTGCGGATCAGGTCGTATCCCTTTGCTCGTGAGAAGCCGAGCGCCCTCGAAGCCTCCTCCACGCTCCCCGTTCCATCCCAGGTGGCGCGGATGTGATGTGGGCTGTAGCGAGGGCCCAGCGTCTCGTCGATCTCTGTGTGCATCCCGGTCCTTTCTATTGGCAGCGGGTCACCCAGGGCCGACGCAGGTCGCACGGCCCAGGTGCCAATACTCCGCGCCATCGCCGGTTTGGCTAACCGGCGATCCGGGGCTATGTTGCCTCGCCTCCTGCACCCTCGTCTGCCATTCAGGGGCGTGGAACGCCTTCGCCGCCCCGCACGTCGCCGGCCCAGTTGTCGTCTGCGTGCGCTTCACCGGCCGCTCCACCTCGGTGGCAAGGTTTTAGGCGGTGGGTTGATCACCAGGCCGTTCAGGTTCACCTCCACTCGCGCTGAGAGCACGCAGGGCGCTGGTCTTTGGTCATCCCTCTGGGCGGCTCACCTACTATCGGGTCGCGCACCCGCATGATTCACCTCCGCTCGCGCGGAGAGGACGCGCCGGCCACGTACGCGAGGACATCCAACAGCGGTTCACCTCCGCTCGCGCGGAGAGGACGAGCTGGACCTCTCACCCTGGACTCGTGGGACGGTTCACCTCCGCTCGCGCAGAGAGGACGACCGTGTCCTGGGCGTCCGACCAGACGACGGCGGTTCACCTCCGCTCGCGCGGAGAGGACCGCGCCCAGTCCCGGTGGCGCATGGTGCGCGACGGTTCACCTCCGCTCGCGCGGAGAGGACAGCCGGTCCAACTTCGATGGCGAACGATCTAACGGCTCACCTCCGCTCGCGCAAAGAGGACTCGTCCGGCACCTCGCACGGCACGACGTCGTACGGCTCACCTCCGCTCGCGCAGAGAGGACACTGACGTCTTCACCATGCTGGTGGTCAACGGCGGTTTACCTCCGCTGGCGCGGAGAGGACCACATCCTCTCCCACCGTCCCGTGGCCAGGCTCGGTTCACCTCCGCTTGCGCGGAGAAAACATATAAATCATTCCATCCGGAGTAAACCGGATCGGCTTACCTCCGTTTGCGCGGAGAGGACGCCACCCACACCTGCCCCAACTGCGGGCACACCGGCTCACCTCCGCTCGCGCGGAGAGGGCATGGCGGCGCTGATGCCACGCGCGGCCAGGGCCGGCTCACCTCCGCTCGCGCGGAAAGGATTCAACTCTCTCCCGTCGGCGCTGCTCGGCCAGCGGTTTACCTCCGCTCGCACGGAGAGGACCAACGTCACCCGTCCTCCGCACCGGGGCATCGGCGGTTCACTTTCGCTCGCGTGGAGAGGACGGGGCACCAGCAGCGTCCGGTGGGAGTCGTACGGTTCACCTCCGCTTGCGCGGAGAGGACATCGGCCGCTACCTGCGCGACGCCCACTACATCGGTTCACCTCCGCTCGCGTGGAGAGGACCTGAGCGCTTCCAGTGCCGCACCGTGGCCAACCGGCTCACCTCCGCTCGCGCGGAGAGGACCCAAGGGGTCGTTGGTGTTGGACACGGTGCTGCGGCTCACCTCCGCTCGCGCGGAGAGGACCCAAGGGGTCGTTGGTGTTGGACACGGTGCTGCGGCTCACCTCCGCTCGCGCGGAGAGGACCCGCCGGGCGTCGAGCCCGGGGCAGAGTCGTGCGGCTCACCTCTGCTCGCGCGGAGAGGACGCGGCGAACGCCAAGTCCATCCTGTTCGGCGACGGCTCACCTCCGCTCGCGCGGAGAGGACGAGGACACCGGGCACACCGGTCGTCCCGGCTACGGCGCACCTCCGCTCGCGCGGAGAGGACTCGTGAAGGTCTACAGCGACGACTACAGCCGTCGGCTCACCTCCGGGTGCGCGGAGAGGACGGCCAGGCGCCGGCAGTCTTCGGACCGTAGAGCGGTTCACCTCCGCTCGCGCGGAGAGGATGGCCTTGCCGTCTTCAGCCCCGAGGGCCTGTTCGGTTCACCTCCGCTCGCGCGGAGAGCACGGGCTCGGGAACCTGCTCATGCAGGTGCTGACCGGCTCACCTCCGCTCGCGCAGAGTCCACGTATCGCAGTACCGCCAGACCAAGTCCTGCCACAGAGCACCGGATCGGACAGGGCTATCTCCTGAGTCGGAGGTGCCGGCGCTGCAGGTCGGCTTGCCCCGTTCGCCCAGGGACCAAAGGGGCAGGGCGCCGTCGGCCCCGGTCGTGACCGGCTCACACTCGCTCGCGCGTGGGGAACCACGATTACGCTCTTCACGTTTCAAGGAACGGACTCAGAGGCAACGCGCCCCTAGTTTGTCGTGCAACACCGGCTCACTCCCGCTCGCGCGGAGAAAGTTGCAAGACACGAGGGAAGGCGTAGTTGCCGTGGGGACACATCGGCGTGCGGTGAGCAGCCAGCCATCGGGGCATCGCCTCATGTAATGGGTGACGGACCCTGGGATCCGTCACCCTTGGCTCAGAACAGCCAGCTGACGAGTTCGTTGATCAGGGCACGAAGTACCGCGCTGATCACCAGGCGTGAGACCTCGAGGAGGACCTCGCGTCGCAGGACGAACTTCCGCAGGAACCGGGACACTGTTTCTCCAGAGCGCCGACAGAGCCGAGGTTGCGCCACATCCCTCGAGAGGGTCGTGCGTTCATCTCGCTGTGCCGTTGGCTGGAGAGCCAATGGAATTCCGCGCACCTCCCAGGGAGGCGTGCAGCAGTAAGTATTCTACGGGAGACCAAGTTGGTGTACCGGCGGTTGACCGAATTTCCTACCGCCGGTCTTCAAAGGGACGTTCCAGACCAGGCTCTTTCTGCTGCGCGCCTCTGAAGCTCACCTGCGCCGGACCCGTGACAAGGAGCACCATGTCCCTGGACTCCCGCCTCTGGGGCAAGGCTGCCGGGCTGGGTAAGGACGCTCGCGGTGCACACCATAGCCATCCTTTGATCTGTCACCTGCTGGACACGGCGGCTGTTGCTGAGGTCGTCTGGGACGAGCTGCTGACCGCGCACCAGCGGAGCATGGTGGTGGCGGCGCTGCAGGTTTCGGATGAGCAGGCGCGGGCGCTCGCGGCATTCTGGGCGGGGCTGCATGACATCGGGAAGATCAGTGTGCTGTTCCAACTGCACCGGAATGGGCCGAAGCGCGAGGACGGGAAACTGTTGGCTCAGGAGCTGAGCGGTGAGCCGGGGTACGGATTCGGTGGTGGTGCCGCGCAGGACCGGCAGTCGCACGAAGCGGTGGCGCACTGGTGGCTGGTGGGGATGTTCAAGGAGATCGGCTATCCGTCGTCGAGTCGGCGTCCGCAGTCCCAGCTCAGTCATGCGGTGGCCCAGTTGCTCGGTGGGCATGGTGGTCGTTTCCACCCGGTGGTTTACGACAAGGACTCGCGGTGCCCTGTGGCCCGTCACCCCGGCATGGGTGGGGGAAGTTGGGAGGAGCAGCGGCGGATCCACTTCGACGAGGTGCGCAGAGTGGTCGGGGCGAGGTCGGTTCCGCGAGGGCGGATGACGCCAGGAGCGGCTGTTGTCCTGACGGGGTTGGTGACCTTGTCGGACTGGCTGGCCAGTATCGAAGAAGAGATCCGGACCCGGCTCAGGGGAGAGGGATGGGTTGGAACACCCGATGACCTGGACGCGTACTGGCAGATCGCCCGCACGGCGGCTCCCCGTCTGTTGCAGCAGACGGACCTGCTCGGGACGGGCTTCGCCCGGCCGCTGGAGCCTGCTCAGGTCGCGGGGGAGACTGGTCTTGGGGCGAGCATGGCTTGCCAGGTGCCTGTTCTGGTGACCGAACACGGGCCGGGCATGGTGGTCGTGACGGCTCCGTCGTCAGAGGAGCGTACGGAAGCGGCCCTTCGCGCGGCGGCAGTCTTTGGGCACGCGGTGAACGCGCGGGGCCTCTTCTACGCACTGCCGACCGGTTCAGCGGCTGACAGCCACATGGCGCAGGTACATGCGTTCGCCAAGCAGGCACTGACCGGCCCCTGGCGGTCGCTGCTGCTTCACAGTTCTTCCCGGTTGAAGCCGGCGGAAGCCGCGGAGTGGTGGGCGCATGCCAATGCAACCGACGGAGTCAGCGCGGAGCCTGGTGAGGAGTGGGCTCCGACTGCGAACAGCTGGCTCAACTCCCATCACCGCGCGCTACTGGCTGCGCTCGGCACGGGGACGGTGGACGAACTTCTGCAGGCTGTCATGCCGGTGAAGTTCAACGTGATGAGGCTCTTTGCTCTTTCCGGCAAGGTAGTCGTGGTGGATGAAGCCCATGCCCGCAGTGCCTGGGGGCAGAAGCTGATGCTCCGGTTTTTGGAGTGGGCGGCTGCGTTGCGGGTCCCGGTTGTCCTGGCCGCGACGGCTGCGGACAAGTCGGTGGACGCGATGTTGGCGGCCTACCGCCGAGGTGCAGGAGGGGACAAAGAGCCGGTGATGCCGCCCCGTCGGTCGCCAGGGTGGTCGTTCGTGGATGCTCAGTCCGGAGGCGTGCACCTGCCCCAGCAGCCTGCCGGGGTCGCTCGTGCCGGCATGCTCAGCATCGAAGTCGTAGACGGTAGGCCGTGTGGCGAGATCCGGGCGGCTCTTGCACCGATGGTCGCAGCCGGCAGTGGAAGGGCTGTCGTCTACCGATCGACGCCTGCGGAAGCCATCTGCACGTTCCATCAGCTCACGAAGGAATTCCCCGGTCTGGATGTGACCCTGGTCCATGAACGGATGCGCAACAAGGACCGGTGGCAGCGTCTCGCGGCCTGCCGCAGTGCCTTCGCCTCAGCTGGTGGAGTCTCCGGCCCCTCTGTGCTGGTGACGACGTCGATGCTGGAGCATGTTCGGGGCCTGCATTTCGACCTTGTCGTATCTGGGCCGGCACCGCTCGCGGCCTTGCTGGCCCGTGCGGTGCAGAGCGTGGGTGACCGGTCGAGGCTGGTGGTGCTCCGAGCGGATAACACGTCCGAACTGGACGATGCCGCGCTGGTGCGGCGGACCGACATGCTCCTGGGGGCCGGCAGGACGGTTGCTGTGCCCGAAGAGCTGCCCTTGCTGCTGGATGAGGTGTACGCCGACGAGCTCGCCGATAGCTTGGGGGAGTCTGAGACGAGTGAGCTCCAGCAGCTCGACAATCAGCGCATGGTTCGTGAACGCAGAGCCAGTGTTACTGCGGGTTGGCTGGCGGTGCCTGGACCACGGGAGCTCGATGGCGACCTCGGCCTGCTCAGCCGCGACCACACCGGCATGGAGCCCGAGCTGCTCTCCTCCGTGCTCGGCGAGGAGATGGTGCATGTGGTCTGTCTATACGAGCACGGCCAGCCGGGGAACAAGGTGCATCTCCTGGAGGACGGCGTCCCGGAGCGGAGGCTTGAGCGCGGTCCCAAAGGGAGACCGGTGCCGGGCCAGCTGGTCCCGTATCTGATTCCGGTACCGAAGCGACTCGTCGAAGGCGTGGAGGGTGATGCTAATAATGCCTGGCGCGGCATGGCCGCCCTCAAGAATGTTCTCCGGCTGAATCTGAAAAAGTTGGAAGACGGTAGGTGGGTGTACACCAGTGCGAAACACCGTTTCTGCATGAGTGAGGACGGCCTGATGATTGATCAGTTGCCGTGACTGTCCACGCCTCCCCGTGCGGCCGTCTAGGATTCGGTAGACGTCCGACCACGGGGGGAGGGACGTGGCTACGCCTGCGTCCAATCTGATTGACCAGCCATGGATTCCGGTTGCATGGGTGGAGGGGAAGTCAGGTCCACCGCAAGTGGGCCTCAGGAGTCTGTTCCTGCGTGCCGGAGAGATTCGCACGTTGCTGGTCCCGGAAGCGCCGGCTCACTCGGCGCTGTTGCGCTTGTTGTACGCGCTCACCGCCCGGATCACCGCTCTGGACGAGGCCGGCCCCGGAAGCTGGGGCGATCGGCGGGAGGAAATCCTCGAGCAGGGTTTTCCAGAGCAGAGCATCGAACTTCCCGACGGCCGCAAGGCCGGAATCGCCGGCTACTTCGACCAGTGGGCCCACCGTTTCGACCTGTTCGATCGCGATCGTCCCTGGCTCCAGGACCCTCGCCTTCCCGACCAGTGTGACAGGAACCAGACTGCCGGGACCCACAAGCTGGTCATGAGCCGGTCAGCGGGCAACAACCACTCCTGGTTCGGGCACTGGAGCCATGACAACCCCGTACCCCCCAACTTCTCGCAGGCAGCGCTGTCGCTGCTGACCTGGCATTACTGGGGAGCCCCCGGTGCCCTTTCGAGGCGTGCGGTCGGCACTGTGAGCCACCACTACGCGAAGGCATCACCACTGCGAGCTGCGCTGTCGTACCACCCGGAGTGCGACAACCTTTTCCTGACGCTGCTGGCGGGTCTGACACCGCCGGATGGTGACGTCAGCCGGCAGACCGACCTGTGCCCCTGGGAGCGCGAAGACCTTCCGGACCCGCTGGGGCCGATGCCCGAACCCCAGGGTCCCTGCTCACGTCTCACCGGCTGTTCTCAGCACGCTCTCTATCTTGTCCCTGCCCATGACGGCGAGCACACCGCCGATGCATACATCACCTGGGCCTACAACGCCGAGCGGATCCGGCCGGAAGACGACTACCTGATCTGGGACATCGGCAAGGACGGAGAGACCTTCCCCCGGCTCGCGCGCTCCTCTCGTTCCCTTTGGCGGGACATCGACGCCCTTCTGCTCAAGCAGCTGGACGACTCAAGCCCCATCCAGCCGAAGGTGATGGATCACGCCTTCGACGTCAGCGAATACTTGCGCGTACGTGCGCTCGGCTTCGAACAGGACGCCAGCCAGGCAGCAAACCACCAATACGTCGACTCCACGACCCCGGTGCTCCTTTCCCGAGTGGAAGAAGACGTGGTGAGCGCTGAGCGGCCTGTGCGCCAGCTCCGCGAACTCGGCGAGCTCTTCGGGGACCGGTTGGAGCAGGCTACGAAGGAAGCTTGGCTGAAGTACACGGATGACAAGAAGAACGATCCGGGGGCTTGGTTGGACGCGGTCGCGGCATGGTATTGGCCGGCGGCGGAGGACGAGTTCTGGTCCAGGTTCCGGCAGTTGAGCCGCGCTGACGGAGCTGTGGACGCCGGCCTCGACTTCGAGGCCGCATGCCGGGCCTTCGGGCGGCACGCGCTCGACGCGTACGAAGCGGTGACCGACTCCGTCACGCGCACACCACGGGGCGCGAAGGCCGTCACCAGGGCGAAGGCGATCATCCTTGCCGCCCTGAAAGACCCGCAGAGGGCGATGGAGCAGCAGAGGACCAAGCAGGCGGCCAAGAAGTCGTGACCATCGCCCGCCGACTTAAGGACAGGCAGTGACCTTCCAAGCCCCCGACGCGAGCAAGCGCCAGAGGACGAGCTCCTCATATACCGCTTTCACCGTGAGCATTGAACGCCTGTGCCGCACAGACCCCGGGGCCCGTGCGGCGCTGCGCGCGGGTCTTCGCCGCGACCTGGACCACCCGCGTGCCCGTCCCATGCACCGGCTGCTGACGCCGCGACTGCCGGAAGAGTGCGACGACAAAACAGCGCAGGCCCATTACACAGTGGCCGCGCTCATCGCGGCCCAGCCCCGGCATACCTTCGCGCCAGAGCAGGAAGAGGACGAAGACACCGCTGACGACCAAGAGGCGGGGAAGAAGCAGGTCCTGCATAAGGAGGGCGAGCCGGACGAGGAGGTTGCCGCGCCCGAGCCCGCTCTCTATGGCCCTTCGTTCGGTGCCACTCTCGGGCATGCCGTCATGGCGAAGGGCGCCTCCATGCGGATGAGCGCCGCAGAGAGCCGCATCAACCTCCTGACCAGGCAGAGCCTGCGCGGCATCCACCTCTACCTCCCTGCTGCGGTGAACCAGGTACGCACCACCGACGCCACCATCGACTGGGGGCAGTTGCTGGCAGACCTCGTCGACTGGCCGTACCGGTCCGGGCGTATCAGCCGCCGCTGGCTGCAGGACTTCTACCGCGTCACCGCCCGCGCCGACCAGGACTGAACCCCTCATCCACAGGAGATCCCCGATGGACCTCAAGCCACGCTTCATCGACATCCACGTCGTCCAACCCGTTCCCTACGCGAACCTGAACCGGGACGACACCAACTCGGTGAAAACCATGCTCTACGGCGACGCCCTGCGCACCCGCGTCTCCAGCCAGTCCTGGAAGCGGGCCATCCGCGAGCACTTCCAGGACACGCTCGGCGACAACGCGCTGCGCACACGCCGCATCGGCGAGCGGGTCGCCGAAGCGCTCAGCGACCGTGGGTGGGATAAGGCGGTTGCCGAACGTGCCGGTGCGCATGTTGCGGCGGGGAGCAGCATCAAGTGGGAGGTGGCCAAGGGGAAGGACAAGCAGCCCATCACGAACAAGGTCCTGACCAACGCGCTCGTCTACCTCCCCGAAGACGCTGTCGAGGAACTGGCGGACATCGCCGAAGCCCACAAGGACACGCTCACGACGGACTTCACCGGCAAGGGCAGGACCAAGCCCGAGAGCGCCCTGAAAGGGAAGATCGACAAGGTGCTTCGCAAGAGGAACGGCGTCATCAATCTCTTCGGCCGCATGCTCGCCGAGGTCGACCAGGCCGGCGTCGACGGTGCCGTCCAGGTCGCGCACGCCTTCACCACGCACACCACCGAGGTCGAACTCGACTACTTCGCAGCCGTCGACGATGTCACCGCGACCAAAGGCGACGAAACCGGCAGCGGACACATGGGCACCGCCGAGTTCAGTACCGGCACCTTCTACCGGTTCGCCACCGTCGATCTCAAGGAACTGAGCAAGAATCTGAGCGACGACCACGACATCGGCCTCGAAGCAGCCCGCGAGCTCGCTGGCCAGTTCCTGCTCTCCTTCATCGAATCGCTACCGCAGGCGAAGAAGAACTCCACCGCCCCGCACTCGCTCCCGCACTTGGTCCACGTGGCGGTCCGCTCCGACCGGCCCCTGTCTTTCGCCGCAGCCTTCGAAGAACCCGTACGGTCTGCCGAACACGGCGGCTACGTCGGGCGCTCCGTGGCAGCCATCGACGCCTACTCCAAGGCCGCGAACACCCTCCTCGGCCCCCAGCGGGTCCTGCACGCTGCACACGCTTCCCTCCATTTCGACAAGCTGGAACACCTCGGAGAGCGCCGCACCTCCTTCGAAGCTCTCGTTACTACCTCCCTCGACGCGGCTCTCCCAGAGGCCCCGCAGTGACCGAAACGCCCTCCCACGGGCTGCTGCTGCGCTTGGCGGGACCACTCCAGTCCTGGGGCACTCACAGCAAGTACTTGCGACGTGACACGGCCCGATTCCCCACCCGGTCCGGAGTTGTGGGCATGCTCGCCGCAGGTCTCGGGCGGGAGCGCGAGGCGCCCTTGGACGACCTCACGGCGCTCTCAATGACGGTACGAGTTGACAGACCTGGTCGCGTGCTGTCCGACTACCACACGGTAGGCGGTGGGCTACCCGCCGATGAAAAGGTGATCACCGTCGAAGGGAAACGCAGGTCCGAGAGCAAGGGGACACTGGTCTCCAAGCGCCAGTATCTAGCCGACGCGGCTTTCACCCTCGCGCTCACCTCCAACGACGCGGAGCTGCTCCACGTGTGCGCTGCTGCACTGCGTGACCCGCACTGGCCTCTCTTTCTCGGCCGCCGGTCCTGCCCGCCGGAGGGCCCGATCCTGGTGGGAACCGTGGAAGATCCGCTGCACCACCTTGTACAGCTGCCGCTGGCGACCAAGAGGCCGCGCCGCGGCCCGCAGCCGACCGACTTCTACAGCGACCGGCCGCTCGGGGTGCTGCCCGTGGACTCTGACGCCCCAGACAGGGGCGATGGTGATCACCACAGCGGCGAAGTAAGCGACGAGCCAGTGTCGTTCGCACCACTGGAGCGCCAGTATCGGCCCCGGCCGCTGTACCGGCGCGCCGTGCACCTGCCGGATGCCACGTACGCAGGCTTCGGCACCGGCTACCTGGAGAAGCTCCAAACCTATATCGATACCCATTTCGTCAAGCCGGAGAGGAGCACCCGGTGACTTTGTGGCTGACCCGCATCGTGCCCTCGCCCAGTTCTCGCGAGGCCCGAAGGGACCTCGGTGGCAGCGACCAAGGCATCCGACTGCACCAACGCATGCTGCAGATGTTCCCCGACGGCGTCGAAGGCCCGGCCCGGGCCGCATTCGGAGTTCTGTTCCGTGCCGAGGAAACCCCACGTGGACCGCAGATCCTCCTCCAGAGCCACAGAGAACCCGACTCCTCACGCCTACCACGCGCCTACGCCAGCGTCGAAACGCGATCCCTCGACACCTTGCTGTCGAACCTGCACAAGGGGATGGTCGTAAACTACCGGTGTGTGGCCAGCCCCGTGCGCAAGCCGGGGGCCACCGCTCGGGAAGCCTACGGGCTCCCGCCGGTCGTGGCCTTGAGCGGCAATGCAGCTGTTGAGTGGTGGGAACGACAGTCCAACGCAGGCGGGCTGGAACCGTTGAACATCAACGCCCACCCCCTTGCCACGGTAGGCGGCCTTCGGGGTTCTAAAGGATCCGCCGCAGAGCAGCGCATCAAGCATGCGCGCACACAATTCGATGGGACAGCCCGAGTACTGGACGCCGAGCTGCTTCGCGAGAAGCTCGCTACGGGCATCGGGCGGGGCAAATCATACGGATGTGGGCTTCTCAGCATCGCTCCCGCTCGATGAGTTCATCCGCGCGCCGAACGTTGCGTTGCCGCACTCACAGCCGCGATGCTCCCGCGCGGCGGGGACGGGCGCCGCGCGAGCGGAGGTGAACCGCGCGCCCCCAGCACCGACGCCGAGGCCCCGGCGTGCTCTTCGCGCATGCGGAGGTGAACCGCGCGTCTGGCGCCTGAACGTCGTCGAGACCACGTGCTCTCCGCGTGAGCGGAGGTGAACTGGCCCTGGGGCCATCATTCCGGGACCTGCACGTCGGTGCTCTCCACACGAGCAAAGGTGAACCGCAAGATCCCGTCATTTAGTGTGCAAAAGTATCGAGGTCCCTGCGCGAGCAGGGGCCAGCCGGACAAGAACCATGATGGCTGCATCGACGGGACGGTCCTCTCCGTGAGAGGAGGTGAACCGGTCCGCCTCGCCAAGGCCGGGGCCGACATATGTGCGCTCCGTGCGAGCGGAGGTGATCCGCGGTCGCAGAAGGGCGACTACGCCAGGGCGGAGTCCCTTCCGTGCGAGCTGAGGTGAACTGTTGCCGGGGCCGCTGTGGTCGTTTGCGCGAACGTGCTCCGCGGGAGCGGAGGTGAACCGGACCCGTATACAGGCAAGGACAGCAACCACGAGTGTTCTCTGCGCGAGCGAGGCGAGCGGCCGAAGAGGCCGATGGCCCCGATGCTCAGTATGTCCTCTCTGCGCGATCGGAGGTGACCGCCGGTCAGGTCCGACAGAGTGCCGGTGACAAAGTCCTCTCCGCGCGAACGGAGGTTAACCGGAATTCTGACGTTCCCAGATGGTCCGGCGCACATGCTCTCCGCGCGAGCGGAGGTGAACCGACCGCGTACGGGGACATCGCCGTCCTGCTCCAGTCCTCTCCGCGCAAGCGGGGGTGAACCGAGTTTTCACCTGTGGGCGAAGGGCGACTGGTAATGCTCTCCGCGCGAGCGGAGGTGACCGTCCGACGAGGACGGCGCGCCGGTTCGCTGCCCGCGCTCTCCATGCGAGCGGAGGTGAACCGACCTGGTAGGTCTGGCCGGCCGTGATGGCGTAGTGCTCTCCGCGCGAGCGGAGGTGAACCGGCCTACGACCTGCTCATCCCGTACGGCTGGTTGTGCTGTCCGCGCAAGCGGAGGTGAACCGGGGCTACTCACGGACCAGGCCCGGTCCGGGGCGTGCTCTCCGCGCGAGCGGAGGCGGACCGGCCGGCTGTCTCGCTCCGGATGTCGGCTGGGGAGGGCCGGAACAGGATCTGGGCAGCCCCGGCGCCATGTTCTCCGCGCGAGCGGAGGTGAACCGTAGAAGTCGTAGTTGGCGACCTTGTGCGGGGCGTGCTCTCCGCGCGAGCGGAGGTGAGCCGTCACGTGGCGATGCCGTTCCACGGTCACGTGAGTGCTCTCCGCGCGAGCGGAGGTGAGCCGAAGCCCGACACGGCCGTCTACCACGAGCAGCCGGGCTCTCCACGCGAGCGGAGGTGAGCCGAACGGGGCAGGCGCCCCGATCACGGTGACGCTGTGCTCTCCGCGCGAGCGGAGGTGAGCCGCTGGCTCGGCAGTACATGGAGAGCCTGGGCCTGTGCTTTCCGCGCGAGCGGAGGTGAGCCGTTCTATAAGGGCGCGGCGAACGCTGCGGCCGTGTGCTCTCCGCGCGAGCGGAGGTGAGCCGTGGAAGCCGGTTGCGTCGGCGCGGCCGGCGTAGGGTTCTCCGCGCGAGCGGAGGTGAGCCGTTCCGCTCCACACCCACGGAGCCGACCAGACCGTGCTCTCCGCGCGAGCGGAGGTGAGCCGCAGGAGAACGGGCCGCGCGGACTGCGCATGGGTGCTCTCCGCGTGGGCGGAGGTGAGCCGACATCCGGGGAACAGCAGGACGGCCGCGTGCGGTGCTCTCCGCGCGAGCGGAGGTGAGCCGGAATCAGGGATCGGGTGGACGACGTGCAGCGTGTGCTCTACGCGCGAGCGGAGGTGAGCCGAAGTCGATCGACACCGCGAACTACAACGGGCCGTGCTCTCCGCGCGAGCGGAGGTGAACCGAACGCGCGGATCGTGCCACCGACGACGCCGGAGTGCTCTCCGCGCGAGCGGAGGTGAACCGTTGACCACGTCAAACACGCCGACGCCCGCCTCGTGCTCTCCGCGCGAGCGGAGGTGAACCGGCGGTCGACTACCGGGCGGCCCGGCCATACTTGTGCTCTCCGCGCGGAGCGGAGGTGAACCGACCTTCTTCATCCGGAACATCGCCCTGGCCCTGTGCTCTCCGCGCGAGCGGAGGTGAACCGCCTTCCTCTCCGCCTCTAGATCCAGAATGCATGTGCTGTCCGCGCGAGCGGAGGTGAACCGCAGCCCGCCTCCGTCCTGTGGGCGATGGAGTAGTGCTCTCCGCGCGAGCGGAGGTGAACCGGCCTTGAGCAACGTCCGCGCCGTCACCGGGGCGTGCTCTCCGCGCGAGCGGAGGTGAACCGAGGAGTACAACGTCCCGCCCCTCACCCACGAGGTGCTCTCTGCGAGAGCGGAGGTGAACCGTACCTCAACGACTTCGCGGTCCTCTTCGGCCCGTGCTTTCTGCGTGAGCGGAGGTGAACCGAGGGGAGCCCGGATTGAACGGGTGGATCAGCAGGGCTCTCTGCGCGAGCGGAGGTGAACCGTCGCTTCCAACGTCTCCCCCTTATGATCAGACGTGCTCTCCGCGCGAGCGGAGGTGAACCGCCCAGGCAGGACTGCCCGGCGTGCCCAGTGCTCTCCGCGCGAGCGGAGGTGAACCGGGCCCCGTACAGCCCGGAGAGCGCCGATCACGGTGCTCTCCGCGCGAGCGGGGGTGAACCGCACTCCTACCGGCAGTGGACGACGCAGGCCGCGTGCTCTCCGCGCGAGCGGAGGTGAACCGGCTGCGGGCGGGGACGCGACAGCACGGAAGCGGTGCTCTCCGCGCGAGCGGAGGTGAACCGCCGACGTCATGCCCGATCTGCTCACGCTGTGGGTGCTCTCCGCGCGAGCGGAGGTGAACCGAGACCCGTAAGCGGGACGAGCACAAGCGCGACGTGCTCTCCGCGCGAGCGGAGGTGAACCGCGGCTGTCCGGCCTCCGGTCGGCGACGACGAAGTGCTCTCCGCGCGAGCAGAGGTGAACCGTCCAGTTGGATCACCGCACGAGCCCGGCCCACGTGCTCTCCGCGAGCGGAGGTGAACCGGACAAGGTCGTCTCCTACGTCCACCAGATCCAGTGCTCTCCGCGCGAGCGGAGGTGAACCGTCGTACGCCTTGCACAACGAGGACCTCAAGGTGTGCTCTCCGCGCGAGCGGAGGTGAACCGGCGCTGGCACAACTCGTCCAACGCCCGCTGGCGTGCTCTTCGCGCGAGCGGAGGTGAACCGTGGCAGTTGCCGTCAACGGTGGCCTCATTGTCGTGCTCTCCGCGCGAGCGGAGGTGAACCGCGCGAGAGCGAAAGCATCCTCGGTCAGTGCTGGTGCTCTCCGCGCGAGCGGCGGTGAACCGGTCCGGACTTCCCCGACGCGTTCAAGGCCGGAGTGCTCTCCGCGCGAGCGGAGGTGAACTGCGGAAGGCGGCCGAGCCGTGGTTCCTGCAGACGTGCTCTCCGCGCGAGCGGAGGTGAACCGGAGTGGCTGCGGGTTCAGGTTGTCGAAGAGGTGTGTGGCTTTGTTCACGAGTTACGGGTTCTAGCACAGACCTTGGGGAGCCGTCACGAAGGGTGACGGTGTCGTTCGATTTGCGTGGGTGATCGCGAACCCGCCAGCCCGGTTTGATTCGACGAAGATCTTCACAGGTCCCCGTCTCTGCGTGAACATCGTCGACGCTTCAACGCCTGGCCGGCAACCGCTGAAGACCGGCCAGGCCGACGTCATCCGAGCGGGACTCTCTCTGGGGCCAAGGACCCGCCCTTCAGATGAGCTGCGATGCGCGTGACGGTCCGGGCGTTGTCCTCAAACAGATGCGCCTGCATACCCGCCGCCTGGGCGGCCTCAACGTTGACTGCGACATCGTCGATGAACAGGCAGCTCTCCGGCCGCACGTCCAAGCTGGCGCATGCGGCCTCGAAGGCACGCAGGTGGGGTTTCTCGATGCCGATCTCGTGCGAGTAGACGATCTGCTCCACCAGTTCGTCGAAGCGATACAGCTTCGTCTCCCGCTCCCGGGCGCCGACGAAGCTGTTGCTCAGGATGCCCAGCCTGCAGCTTCCGCGCAGCCCTCGCACATAGTCGATCAACTCCTCGTTCGGCGTCCCCAGATACTCCGCCCAGAGATCAGCCATGAAGTCTTCAACCTGGGGGGCGTCGAGTCCCAATCGGGCCGCCACCTGTTCGTGCACCTCGCGCTCGCTGATGCTCCCGACGCTCCCAGCCCGCCACACGTCGTGCATCCGTTCGCGGACAGTGCCCAGCGGCAGTTCCAGCTGCGCTTCCCACCGTTGCACCCATCCCGTTTCCGGCGTGATCTCCAGCACGCCGCCGATGTCGAGAATGACGCAGGTCGCGGTCACGCGAACTCCCCCTCTTCGTCCTGGTCTGACCAGCAGGCGCAGACCGCCCGCTCATGTGATCGCCTCAGACACTGTCGACTCTCCCCCTGGGGCAAGGTCAAGCGATCTTCGAAGCTGTGACAGCCCTGTCGCAAGCCGCCGACCCGACTCGCTTGAATGAGCGGGTGCCTTCAAAATGTCGGTCTGCCACAGATCTTGGGGAGCCGTCCCTGAGCGTCACTGGAGGAGGATTATCTTGCGGAGTAGTTCGAATCCGGCTCGGCCGTAGAGCTGCCGCTTGATCTTCTTGATGCGGTTCACGGCGCCCTCGATGCTGCCCGAGCTCCAGTCCAGAGTGAGGCCGGCGGTCACGGCGTCGAGGTCCCGGAGCAGGTGGAGTGCGAAGCCGGTGAGTCCGGGCAGCCGGCTGGCGTCGACCGCGTCGATCCAGGCAGGGAACGTGGCACCAAGCTGATGCATCCACGGCCCGTACGCGTGCGCCTCGTCGACCACGAACACCTTGTCCGACAACCCGAACAGCCGCAGCACGTTGTACCGCAACGGCAACACCGCGGCCAAAACCTGGTCGATCGTCCCCACACCCAGCGGAGCGAGCAGCCCACGCTTCGGTCCCCTCAACCACCCGTCCGCCTCGACCGCGGTCTCCCTCGCCGCACTCACGGGCCCCTCACCGGCCGGTACGCCGGACTTGGAAGCATTCTCCCCGCTGCCTGCAGAGCTCAGCCACGCCATCGAGTGCAGCAGCATCAGCGCCCGCTCCCCGGAAAGCGCCCCTTCCGCGAACCTCGCCACACGCGGCAGCATCGCATCCGCCGTGCCCATTGTCGGCAGCGCGAAATACAACCCTCGCGCCCCCGAAGCCCGACCCAGCAACGAGGCCGCAAACAACGCCGCCTCCGTCTTGCCATCCCCGGTCGGAGCTGTCACCAGCACCAGCCCATGACCTCGCTCCCCGACCATCGCGGGAAGATGCTCCACAAGATCCCGCTGCAAGCTGTTGGGAGCGAACGGGAACATCACACTGAACTCCGAGGTGGAAAACTCGGCTCTGCCCAGCCGCGCCGCTCGCACGAGTTCCGGAGCCGCCTTCACCGCGGCGTGCCAGTGGGAATCGATCTCCTCCGACGTCCCCGACCATCCCGGATCAGGGATCCGCGCTTCGATGATCGACGTCTGACTGGCCAGCCAGTCAGCCACCACAATCAGCCCGGACACCACCACGGCAAGGCCCACCGGTAACCCAGCACAAGGAACCGCGAACGCACCCATGACCCGCCGCAGCTCGAGAAAGTGCACCCGCCGTTGATCAGTCCAACCCTGCTTCCCCAAACCGGGGTTGTAGTCCCCTGCCCGAGCCGCCCTCTTGGGGTTCAGGACCTCACCGAAGAGACCGTGGTGACCGCCCAGGAGTTGTGCGACCTGATGGCTCACCGCCCTGTGCAGCAGGCGCCCACCGCCGGGATACCCGGCCTCCAAGAGAAGTGGGTAGAGGGCCCAATGGGAGGCGATCTCGTGGCGGAAACCTCTCTCGTCCTCGGCACCCTGCGCGCTGACGTAGGCCGGGTCGTCGCTGACCGGCTGATAGCGGGCGGGAACCTGCGCCTGGAACGGAGGAGTGATCTTGCCGAGGTCATGCAGCCCGGCCCAGAAAGCCACCACCGTGCGTGCTTCCGCCACCCGTAAGCCGAGCGCCGCTGCAATCGCCTGCTTGACTTCGTCGCCGAGAACGACATCCCACAACTCCGCGAACACCGCACCGGTATCAAGGAGATGGCACATGACCGGATACGGCCGGGAGAGCCCGCTCTCCTTCCCCCACAGCCGAACATCCAGAGCACAGCCCCGCGGAGCCTCCGCCTCGTCGCACTTCATCATGAGCACAGAGATAGCACCCCCCGCTGACATCCGGCCCAAAAGGCCCAACTCGGAGCTGAGGAGCGAGGTGCGCCTTACACTCGCTGCGCGACCACAACGAATCGAGATGTATGCGCGACGAAGCTCAGCAAAGAGACGGCAAAGCGTGCGGATAAGGCCAGGTCGCGAAGGGTGCTCTCCGCGCGAGCGGAGGTGAACCGTGGCGACAGCTCGCCGACGAGATCGCGGCGCAGTGCTCTCCGCGCGAGCGGAGGTGAACCGCTGGAGGTGGCGGCGAGCAAGGCCGAGGACGTGTGCTCTCCGCGCGAGCGGAGGTGAACCGGCGCAGGCAAAAGGGCGGTCCCGCGAAGCGGGGTGCTCTCCGCGCGAGCGGAGGTGAACCGGACGCGAGGCTGCCTGAGTACGACCGGTATGTGTGCTCTCCGCGCGAGCGGAGGTGAACCGCCTGCTCCTGGGTTCGCCGGGCCGCCGAGCAGGTGCTCTCCGCGCGAGCGGAGGTGAACCGCCCCGCATCGCGGCACAAGCCCGGCTCCTGGCGTGCTCTCCGCGCGAGCGGAGGTGAACCGTCGACCTCACCGGCGCGCGGCGAATCGGGCTCGTGCTCTCCGCGCGAGCGGAGGTGAACCGTCCCTGCTCCGCGTCACGTACCAGCTGTGGAAGTGCTCTCCGCGCGAGCGGAGGTGAACCGCGCAACGAACTCGGTCAGCTCGGGGAAGCGGAGTGCTCTCCGCGCGAGCGGAGGTGAACCGCCGCGGCGTCGGCCGACCCGGGCCGCACCACGGTGCTCTCCGCGCGAGCGGAGGTGAACCGGCCACCAGGGACGCGACGAAGGCGACGATGCCGTGCTCTCCGCGCGAGCGGAGGCGAACCGTACACCAGGTCCCCGCGCTGGCACCGGGCCATGTGCTCTCCGCGCGAGCGGAGGTGAACCGCGGTGGGCGTCCAGCCAGGCGTCACCCCGGTCGTGCTCTCCGCGCGAGCGGAGGTGAGCCGTCCGTCGAGGAGCAGCTGATGGAGGCAATGGAGTGCTCTCCGCGCGAGCGGAGGTGAACCGACCCTCACCACCCACGGCGCCCGGCTGTGGGCGTGCTCTCCGCGCGAGCGGAGGTGAACCGATCCGGGAGCGCCCGATCCTCGCCGAGGTCGCGTGCTCTCCGCGCGAGCGGAGGTGAACCGGTGCGCCGGCTCGTCACGAGCCTGTACGCCGAGTGCTCTCCGCGCGAGCGGAGGTGAACCGACGTTCAGCCGCGCGCAGCTGCTCGCGGCGGTGTGCTCTCCGCGCGAGCGGAGGTGAACCGCCGGTGGCGCAGGCCACCGGGACCGAGGAGCAGTGCCCTCCGCGCGAGCGGAGGTGAACCGTTCGTCCGCCTCGTCCTCCGTCAGCGTGAGGAGTGCTCTCCGCGCGAGCGGAGGTGAACCGTCGGTCAGGCGGGTCTTAGTGGTCGGCTCCGGAAGTCCTTCGGGGGTTGACGCTGAAGGAGCGCGTGTGGATTCAGGACCTGCATGAAGGGCTGCGGTGATTGCTTACCGCGCCCATGTGGATCGTTTCTCAGGGCGCGGTTCAGGTGGCCGGGGCTGCGGCGATGACGGTGTCGAGCATGGTTCGCGAAGCGTGCAGCTCGTTGATGGCGTGAGTGATGCGTTCGCGCTCTCGCCGAAGCTCGGTGATGGTGTCAGAGCACACGGGGATGAGGGTCGGGCCGTCGATGCGGACGCAAGGCAGGATTCTGGCGATGATCGTCGTGGACAGGCCAGCGGTCAGCAGGCTGCGGATGCGCCGCACCGTGTCGATGTCGACCTCGTTGTAGACGCGGTAGCCGCTGGGGAGCCGGTCCGGGTGGAGCAGGCCCTGTTCCTCGTAGTAGCGCAGCAGGCGTTCGCTGACGCCGGTTCGCCGGACCATCTCTCCCATGCGCATGTGACCTGCACCTCACCGCGTTGACTCTCACATTGGTGTGAGACTTTAGCGTCGGTCGCATGACGACGAACAGCGCGGTCTCGATGACCGCCATCCCTCCCGCGCCGGTGCGGCGGCGCGCGTTACTGGCTCTGCTGACCGCCTGTGTGTTCGTGGTGGGCACCGCGGAGTGGGTGATGGTCGGCCTGCTGCCGGAGCTGTCAACGGATCTGCACCATCCGCTGCCGACCGTCGGGGTGCTGGTGACGGTGTACGCGCTGGTGGTCACCGTCGCCGGACCGCTGGTCACCCTGGGGATGCTGGGTATCGCCCGCCACCGCACGCTGCTGATCTTGCTGGGCGTGTTCGTCGCGGGCAACGCCGCCGCAGCGCTGGCCACCGGGGTCGGCGTCTTGGCGGCGGCGAGGATGCTGACCGCTCTGACGCACAGCACGGTCTTCGCAACGGCATTGGTGATCGCGGTAACCACGAGTCCGGCAGGACACCGCGGGCGTGCCATCGCCGTGATCACTGCGGGCTGGAATCTCGCCACGGTCCTTGGCGCTCCGTTGGGTACCTGGATCGGCGACCACTACGGATGGCGGACCACCTTTGCCGGCATCGCCATCCTGGGCGCCGCCATCCTTACTGCCACCAGTGTGCTGGTCCGTCCGGCGGCACCGGAGACAGCTGGCCGCCCTGGCAGCGAGGTCCGGGAGATGCTTAAGCCCAAAGTGGCCGCAGTGCTGGCGATCACCGTGGTCGCGCAGGCCGGCCTGTTCACCACCTACACCTACATCGCCCCGCTGCTGCGCCAGGTCAGCGGATTCACCGCCTCCGGGGTCACGACGCTGCTCGCGCTATTCGGCCTGGGCTCCGTAGCCGGCAACATCCTCGGCGGCCGCCTGGCCGACCGCGCCCCGTGGGCAGCGTTGTGCGTGCTGCTTGCCGCCCTCGCCACTGTGCTGGCCGCCTTCACGCTCACCAGCCAGAGCCGCTGGGGGGCCGCCGCTACCGTACTCATCCTCGGTGTCATCGCCGCCGCCTTGATCCCGTTGCTGCAAGACCGCGCACTGGCGTCCGCCCCCAAAGCACCCACCCTGGTCACGGCGGTCAGCGCCTCCGCGTTCAACCTCGGGGTCGCAGCCGGCTCCACCCTCGGCGGCCAAGCAATCACCGCCGGCTCCTCGCTCGACGACCTGCCGTGGATCAGCGCGCTGGTGACGCTCGCCGCCGTCGGTCTCGCCACCACTGCTGCCCGGCGGCGCCGTGCTCAGCCACGCACCCCGATTACCTGCTCCATCCCGTAACCGCCTGAGAACCCAAAGGAAGACATCCCCATGTCCTCAACTACTCTGCCCCCTTCCTCCCTTGGCCGCATCGTGCGCGGCACCGGCCCGGGCCTGCTGCTCGCCCACGGCGCCGGCGGCGGCATCGACGCCAACTTCGGCCCCATCCTGGCGAGTCTCGCCGCCCACCACACCGTCGTCGGACCCGACTATCCCGGCACCGGCCGCACCCCCCGCGCCGAAGCCCCCCTCGCCCTGGACGCCCTGGCCGACGCCCTGGTCGCCGCCGCCGTCGAGGAGAACGTGGACACCTTCGCCATCGCCGGATACTCGCTCGGCAGCCCGGTCGCCATCCGCGCCGCCACCCGCCACCCCGACCGCGTCACCGGCCTCGTCCTGACATCTGGCTTCGCCCACCCCAATCCGCGCTTCTTGCTTGCCGCCCGGCTCTGGCGCGATCTGCTCCTCTCAGGCGATCTCGAGCGTCTGGCCGCGTTCGTGTCCCTGATCGGGCTGAGCGCCCCCGCCTTGGAGGCCATCGGTCAGGACGACCTCGACACCGCCCTGAAAGCCACCGCGACCACGATCCCGCACGGCACACTCGGGCAGCTGGACCTGCTTATCGATCAGGTTGACGTCCGCGAAGACCTGGCTGCCATCACGGTGCCGACCCTGATCATCTCCACCACGCTCGACCAGCTGGTCACGCCCTATCACCACCGGCAACTCGCCGACACGATCCCGGGTGCCGAGTACGCCGAGCTCTCCACGGGGCACCTGCCATTCGTCGAGAGCCCCGAGGAATGGTCCGCGCTTCTCCTCGACTTCCTCGGCAATGTCTCCGCCTGACAGCGGCCCCACGGCCACACGGGACGCGTACTGGGCAAGGATCGCACCGAACTCCCAATACACCCGGTGCCAATGACCTCGCAGGCCCCACGAGCTGAACAGCCAAATGTCGTTCTCACGCCACAGACAGCAAACGGTCGGCATGGTGATCACGATGCCGACCCCGGTCCGTCGGCGCTAAAAAACACCTTTCGTCCGTGCCCCGCAGCCTTCGCACGGGGGCCGGGGTCACCGAATGCTGCTCCAGGCCAGAAGACCGCGCCGGCAGCAGCTCCGGTGGACAGCCGCCAGAACCTTGCACGACACCTTTTGACGACAGGCCGTCAGTTCACCATGCCCATACGCGCCGCCGTGACGGTGGTGCTGACCGCCGCCGAACGCCACCGGCTCAAGAAGATGGCCTACGGCCATAAGACCCCTCACCAGACCAGGCAGCGTGCCACCATCGTCCTCCTCGCAGCACGCGGCCGGGCAAACGCCAAGATCGCCGCCGACACCCGTCTGCACGTGGACACGGTGCGCACCTGGCGTGGACGCTTCGCACACGGCGGCATACCGGCTCTGACCGACCGCAGACGCTCCGGGCGCCCGGCCCGATTCACGCCCGTACAGGTCGCCGAAGCCAAAGCACTGGCCTGCCAACTCCCGGCCGAGAGCGGGCTGCCGCTGTCACGCTGGTCGTGTCCAGAACTGGCAGCCGAGCTGACAGCGCGCGGGATCACCGACAGCATCTCAGCTTCCACCGTGCGCCGTTGGCTGCGTCAGGACGCGCTCAAGCCCTGGCAGTACCGTTCCTGGATCTTCATCCGCGACCCCGCCTTCCGCGCCAAAGCCCAGCGGGTCCTTGACCTGTACGCCCGGACCTGGCAGGGCGTACCGCTGAGCGCAGACGAGTACGTCATCTCCAGTGACGAGAAGACCTCCGTGCAGGCCCGCTGCCGCTGCCACCCGACCCTGGCCCCCGGCCAGGCCCGAGCGATGCGCGTCAACCACGAGTACGGCCGCGGCGGTGCGTTGGCCTACCTTGCCGCCTACGACATCCACCAAGCCGAGGTCGTCGGGCGCTGCGAAACGACCACCGGCATCATGCCGTTCATGAACCTCGTCGAGCAGGTCATGACCTGCGAGCCCTACGCCAGCGCGAAACGCGTCTTCTGGGTCGTTGACAACGGCTCCTCGCACCGCGGTCAGAGATCCATCGACCGCCTTGCCGCCAGGTTCCCGAACGCCGTGCTGGTGCACACCCCGGTCCACGCCTCCTGGTTGAACCAGATAGAGATCTTCTTCTCCATCGTGCAACGCAAGGTCGTCCAGCCCAACGACTTCACCGACCTCGCGGAGGTCAGGGACCGGCTCAGAAGGTTCGAAGGCCGCTACAACGCCTCGGCACAGCCGTTCCAGTGGACGTTCACCACCTCCGACCTGGACGATCTGCTGACCCGGCTTGACCGGCGCACCGCCGATCTCCACGACAAATCCTCCGTGGCACCGGCATGATCAACCCCCGAAGGAGTTACGGACCGAACCACTAAGGAGCGAGGTGCGCCTTACACTCGCTGCGCGACCACAACGAATCGAGATGTCTGCGCGACGAAGCTCAGCAAAGAGACGGCAAAGCGTTCCAATAAGGCCAGGTCGCGAAGGTGCTCTCCGCGCGAGCGGAGGTGAACCGGTGGAGGACAAGGCTGGGCTTCTGATGCTCGCGTGCTCTCCGCGCGAGCGGAGGTGAACCGGCGACCGAGACCCTTGAAGGGTTGGAGGTCACGTGCTCTCCGCGCGAGCGGAGGTGAACCGTGGTGGAGCGGCCGTTGGTCGGAGCGCGACGGGTGCTCTCCGCGCGAGCGGAGGTGAACCGAGACCCGGCGCCGCGGTGCCCACTGGTTCACGGTGCTCTCCGCGCGAGCGGAGGTGAACCGAGCGACAGCGTGGGCCGACTGCCTCCCGCGTTGTGCTCTCCGCGCGAGCGGAGGTGAACCGTAGCGGGTGCCGTTGTCGTCGGTGCCAGCGAGGTGCTCTCCGCGCGAGCGGAGGTGAACCGTCATCTCGCAGCCGCCCGGGTGGGTGTCGACCGTGCTCTCCGCGCGAGCGGAGGTGAACCGATGAGGCCGCCGCCCACGGCCAGGACCCAGATGTGCTCTCCGCGCGAGCGGAGGTGAACCGGCGCAGATCGCTGCGACGGCCAAGGACTTGGCGTGCTCTCCGCGCGAGCGGAGGTGAACCGGTCGGCGGCGGGGTGTCCGAGTTCATGGACTAGTGCTCTCCGCGCGAGCGGAGGTGAACCGAACGCCGAGACCACGGTGAGCGGCGACCTGGGCTCTCCGCGCGAGCGGAGGTGAACCGCCCTGTCCGACGCGTCGACCACCTACGCCTCCGTGCTCTCCGTGCGAGCGGAGGTGAACCGTCGATGCCGCGCCGAACGATGAGGAAGCCGCTGTGCTCTCGGCGCGAGCGGAGGTGAGCTCTCAGAGCTCAAGAAGCGCATGGAAGCCAGGGAGGACCTCCCCGAGCTGCCCGACGCCGGCTGACGAGGAGCGCGGAGAACGTCTCCGTGGATTCTCCGTAGCCACCCGCAGAAACCCGGCGACAGCCGGACAGCGCCGGACCATCCTCGTGGCCGCACGGGGCCGGTCCGACGCTTACGTTCCAGCTACCCATCGCCCGGTAATGTGCCTCTGAACAGCGAAAATGCCCTCCTGGTCGGAGGGCCTCACAGTGGAGCGCAATGTGCGCCCCCGGCAGGACTCGAACCTGCGGCCAAGCGCTTAGAAGGCACGTGCTCTGTCCGCTGAGCTACGGGGGCTGACCTGCGTAAACGCAGCTTCCGGGTCTTGTCCCTCAGGTCGCGGGGGACGCATGGGGGAATCGCTGGTCCCTGGTGGCTGGGGGAGGCGAGTGCTCTCCGGCCGGCTCGTACGCAGGCTCTCACATCACCTTCACGCCCTCGTGGCCTCTCGCGGAAACAATCCCGCACCTTTTCGGCGTTGATGACCTCCGAGCCGAGGAGGGGTCGAGCCTGAAGTTGTTTCGCATGGACATGGTGAATGGCGGCATGACCGAGGTCGTGCCGCGTCTTGCTGAGGTCGAGGCCGATGTGCAGGGTCTTGTCGAGGCGCACATGGAGACGCTGCTGGGGGTGCGGTTCCTGGCGAGCGAGTACGGAACGGGTCCGGTGCACGGGGGCCGGATCGATTCGCTGGGGCTGGACGAGAACGGGTCGCCGGTCCTCATTGAGTACAAGCGCGGTGTCGACGCCGGCGTCATCAACCAGGGGCTTTTCTACCTCTCGTGGCTGATGGACCACCGGGCGGAGTTCGAGCACCTGGTCCGCGACCGGCTCGGGGTGACGGCCGCGTCCCAGGTCCTGTGGAGCGGCCCACGCCTGATCTGTATCGCTGGCGACTTCACCCGCTACGACGTGCATGCCGTGCGCGAGCACCGTCGGTCGATCGACCTGGTCCGCTACCGACTCTTCGGCAGCGATCTGCTCGGGCTTGAGACCGTTGCGTCGGTGAGCGGTGGCATGCGGGTAGCCCGTCGGGCGCGTCGGCAGGCGGTTGCTCGGGCAGCGGCCGACGTCCAGGGCGCGTCGATGGTGGAGCTGGCGGGTGCGGTGGACGAGGCGCTGCTCGGGCTCGGGGGCGGCGTGAAGCGTGTCGAGCGCAAGACGTACCGGGCGTACCAGCGGCTGCGGAACTTTGCTTGCCTGTGTCCGCCGCAGCGGAGCAAGGTGCTGGTCTACCTGAAGGTCGATCCGAAGGACGTCGACCTCGTACCGGGATTCACCCGGGACGTGTCCGGGCTCGGTCACCACGGGACGGGCGACCTGGAGGTGCAGCTGCGTACCCCACGGGACGTGGAGCGGGCACAGGAGCTGTTCCGGGCGAGCTTCGCAGCAGCGTGATCGCCTGCCGGCCTCTCGGTCGTGGCCGCTTCGTGGCTGTTCTGTGGTCGTGAGGGCGAAGCCTTTCGACGCGCGGGTGGGGCGTGGCGGTGGACTATTAATAATGCGCGGGATCGCCGGTTTGGCTAACCGGCGATCCCGCGCTCTGTTGCGCGGTCGCTGGGCGGCGGCTATCGAATGACGCAAGATTCCTTCGCCTCTCCCTGCGCGCTGGCCTGTTTCTCGCGCTGTCCGCGGTTGGCGGCTTCGTTACGCAGGTTGAGAAGGCGGCGTGGGAGTGGACGGTCACGAGGTAGAGCACCCGACTTGGTGGCGTCGCACCGAGCGATCAAGAAGTCGGATGGCGACGCCCCAGCGGGCCGGGCCGTAGGGCCAGTCGTATGGCGGTCTTGACGGCTGGAGGGATATGGCCTCCGCGTCTGTCACGCGTTACGGCGGCTCCCAACCGTTTGGTCAGCGCCAGGTGTACGTCTGGTCGGTGATCGGGGGGAGCAGCACGTCGCTGGGCGGGTCGGTGGGCTCGGTCAGCTCACTGAGCGCGGTGCCGACGGCGGGGTAGAGGTGGCGGCGGGCGGCCTTCGCGAGGGGGACCCAGACCACGCTGGTGACGTCTTCGGCGTCTTGCTCGGTTGTGGGGAGGGCGGCCCGTACGTGGCGGGGGATGGACAGAAGATGGATGAGGTGGAGCCGGCGGAACGTGCCGGTTCTGCCGGGGCGTGTCGTGATCTGGTCCTGTGCCCAGCGCAGCCGGGGGCGGTCGGGGAGGGCGGTGACATCGAGATCGAGCTCTTCCTTGAGTTCGCGGGCGAGGGCGACAGGTACTTCCTCGTCCGGGTGGAGGAGACCGCCCGGCAGTGAGTACTGGTCGCCATCGGGGCGGGCCCGGCGGATCAGGCAGATCTCGTCGCTTTCGATGATGGCTGCGCAGGTGCGGATCGCGATGGCCGGAACGGCGCCCGCCGTGGTCATGAGTCCGTCCGCGAGTGGAGGGCGACAGCATTGTTGGCGGCCAGCCAGCCCGTCGGGTTGCCGCAGTCGAAGTACTGGCCGGTGACGGGGTGGATGAGCACGTTGTGGTCGCGGGCGAAGGCGATGATGGCGTCGGTGGCCTGGTACTCGCCGTTCGCGGCCGGGGTGAGCTTCTCAAAGTAGGCGGTGGCCTCGGCGGGAAGCAGGGTGCGGCTGATGTTGATGAAGGCCGTCGGTGCGCCGTAGGTGGTCGGCTTTTCCAGCAGGTCGTCCATTACCTGCTGGCCGTCTTTCGTGTTTCGGGGCTTCAGGATGCCGTACCGGTGGGCGTCGCTGCCGGGGACGGTGGCGGCGGCGACAGCACCCGCGGTGTCGGCGGCGTCGCGGGCGGCGGCGAGGTCGGCGAGGTCGGATCCGCCGTCGGTCCGCAGGAGCAGGTCGTCGCCGGCGATGAGGAAGAAGTCCTGGTCGCCGATGAAGTCGGCGGCCAGGATCGCGGGCAGGGCCGTTCCGTACCGGTCGCCGTCGCGGGGCTGCTCGATGAAGTGGAAGTCCGCCTGGTCGTGAAGATGTGCGATCGGTTCGTACTTCTTCTGCCAGGCGCGGGCGGCGAAGTAGTCCCGCATGCCGTGGTCTTCGGTGAAGTAGTGGCGGACCTGCCGTCCACCCTCGCCCTGCGAGGTGACGATCGCGATCTCGCGCACGCCCGCTGCCAGGCAGTCGGCGACCGCGTAGGCGAGGACGGGTTGGTCGAGTACCGGCAGCATGCACTTGTTGACCGATTTGGCGATGGGGAAGAAGCGGGTTCCCATGCCGGCTACGGCGATGACGGCGCGACTCACGCGGGCCCTTCGGGTGGGTGCGGGCTCTGCCTGTGGTCCTCCGGCAGGGCCCGGCGGGGCGGGATAGGCGCGACAGTCTACGCATACCGTGCACGGTTTCCGTGAACCCGCAGTCCGCAGCGGTGGCGCTCAACTGGCCGAGCCGCCATCGCTGTTGAGCGAGGCGGCTTGGCGGAGTGCGTCTGCTGGATCAGCGGGTGGGCGGTGTGATCGAAATGGAGAGGGGTTTGGGGGCCGCGGCGGCGGTCAGGGAGCCGGCCTCGCGGATCCGGTCCCAGATCGGGGTGGCCCGGTTGCTGGGGTCGAGACCGTGGCGTACTGCCTGCTGGTGGACTGCGGCGAGCATGGTGTCGTAGTCGCGGGGCGTGCCGACCTGGCCGTCCACGTAGCGGTGCAGGGCGGCGATACCGACCTCGATGATGTGGTTGCCGGTGTGCTGGAGGGCGCCGAGCAGGTCGGTGTCGAAGGACAGCCGGTGATCGGTGATCGGTGACCTGGGGCAGGGCTGCGGCGAGGGCGGTGCGGGTGAACGCCTTGAACCCGGCCTGGGGGTCGGTGACGTGCAGGCTGAGGAATTCG
This sequence comes from Streptomyces sp. NPDC002125, assembly GCF_053593715.1. Classification (NCBI taxonomy): domain Bacteria; kingdom Bacillati; phylum Actinomycetota; class Actinomycetes; order Kitasatosporales; family Streptomycetaceae; genus Streptomyces; species Streptomyces sp. NPDC002125. Next base: position 341,342 of record NZ_JBSFDD010000007.1, read on the forward strand.
TTGGCCGCCTGTGTGTAGAGCAGGGTGGCCGGCGTGGGGCCGGCGGGCGGGTAGTAGCCGTGCGAGTCGGGCCTACGGCGCGACCCGATTACCGCCCCGGCTCCGGAGTGGGTCAGCGCTTCGAGGTGCAGGCCCAGCTGGTCGAGGGGGTAGGTGAGGTCGAGGTCGGTGTAGGCGAGGGTCGTGTGGCCGGCGGCGTGCAGCTGGTTGAGGCCCCACAGCACCGCTCCGCCCTTGCTGCTGGTCACTGCCGCGCGGTGCGCGATGGTGATGCTGATCCGGGGGTGGGAGCCGGTCAGTTCCGCGGCGGCCTGTGCGGAGGCGCTGTCAGGGTCCTCGTCGATGAGCAGCAGGTGCGCGCGGGCGTCGGGACGGGTTTCGAGGAGCCAGGCGAGCTGTGCGGTCTTTGCGGCCAGGGCGTCGAGTCCGTCGGGGTTGTCGGGTGAGGCGGGGGCGAGCCGGCCGGTTTCGGAGCGCATGGGGATGACGATGCCGACGTCGGGTGTCTGGGTGAGGGTGAGGAGCGCCGCTTTCGAGCGGGCTGCCTTGAGCGCGGCGATCAGGCCGTGGATGTGCAGGGCTCCGGGGATCTTGTGCCGGCTGTTCTTGGCGTGGGCCTGGACGAAGGTGATGAGCAGGGCGTCATCGAAGTGCGGAAGCGGGCTGTGCCCGAGGTGGCCGGTGAGGTGGTCCGCGATGGTGTGCAGCAGGGCACGTCCTGCCGGATCGGAGGCCCAGCACCGCTCGGGGGTGGGAGCGGTGTCCGCCGTGTAGTGGGTGCGGACGTGCTCAGCGAGAAGGTCGTAGCCGGCGATCAGCGCCCGTTGGCTGGGGTCCCAGATGGACCCGTCGGTGGTGGCGGCCTTCTGCCAGGCCGGTGACCAGACCTGGGGGTGCCGGCTCGCGGCGCGAGCGGCGGCTCGAAGCTGCTGCCAGCGGGCCTGGACGGCGGGCCAGGGGCAGTCGGGCACCGCGTCGGCGGCGAGCGTGCGCGGGGCAAGGAGGGCTATCGCCAGGGCGCGTCCGGCGTTCTGCGGGGTGTCGGCGGCCTCGGCGAGCGCGCCGAACCAGAGGGTGGCGGCCAGGGTGAGGCCGCCGGTGTGCTGGGCGAGAGCGGCGATCGTTTCCTCGCGCCGGGTGAGACACCCGCCGTGGCATAGGGCTCGCAGCCGGGGATCCGGTACCCGACCGATGTCTGCCTGACCGCTGAGTCCATGCGGCGGTCGACTCTGCGGCTCGGCCGGGAGGGCCTGCGGGGCCTGCGTCAACGCAAAGCGTGAAGGCATCCATTGGTGACTTTGCTGGCCGGGTGCCCGCATGTCTTGTTGGAATCGATCTGGAACCGGCTGTAGTGGGCGGCCGATGAGAGCAAAGGGATGACGATGAGCATTGCTCGGACGGAAGCCGGTGGCGAGAATTTCGATCCTGAGATCAGCACCGTCGCGGGGACGGGGGTCGCAGGGTTCAAGGGAGACAACGAGCCGGCCGTCGCGGCTCAGCTGAATCGCCCGTACGGCATCGCGCTGGACAGCACCGGCAGCCTTTACTTCTCCGACTACAACAACCACCGGGTCCGGAAGATCAGCACGGACGGGAAGATCAGCACGGTCGCCGGTGGCGGTGCCGGCTACCGGGGTGACGGCGGTCCTGCCGTTTCGGCCCTGCTGAACTGCCCGCGTGAAGTGGCGGTGGACGCTGCGGGCAGTGTCTACGTCACCGACGCTGCCAACCACCGGGTCCGGGTAATCACCCCTGATGGGAAGATCGACACAGTTGCCGGAACGGGCACCGCAGGGTTCAGCGGTGATGGCGGTCCGGCCGCAAAGGCCCAGTTGAACTATCCGTTGGGGGTGGCGGTGGACAGCTCCGGCGCTCTCTACATTTCCGACCACAGTAACAACCGGGTCCGGAAGGTCAGTACGGACGGGAAGATTAGTACGGTCGCGGGGAACGGTGCAGCGGGATTCAAGGGAGACGATGGTCCAGCGGCCTCAGCTCAGCTGAATCGCCCGTACGCGTTGGCGGTGGATGACGCGGACATCCTCTACATCACCGATGGGAACAACCACCGTGTCCGCAAGGTCGTGGCCGACGGGACCATCAGCACGGTCGCCGGAACGGGCACCGCGGGGTTCAGCGGTGACGGCGGCCCGGCGGCCTCCGCACAGCTGAACCTGCCCCTGGGGGTGGTCGTGGACAGCACCGGCACCCTCTACATCTCCGACTACAACAACCATCGCGTCCGGAAGGTCGGACCGGACGGCAAGATCTCCACGCTCGCCGGCAAGGGCACCGCGGGATTCGGCGGTGATGGCGGCCCGGCCGCGGCTGCCCAGTTGAGCAACCCGTTCGGGCTCGCTGTGGACTGCGTCGACACCCTCTACATCGCCGACCACGTCAACAACCGTGTGCGTAAGGTCGCCTCGGCGAGGATGGCGGGGCTGCCCGAGTCAGGCACGGTGGTTTCCTGGGCCAACGTCCGCAGCAGGCTGCGGATGGGTGTCCTGCGCGAGTCCACCAGGGACGGCGCCGAGATCCACCAGTCCCTCGCCTCCCCCCGGGCACACCAGCAGTGGCGGCTGATCGCGTCCGGCCAGGACGAGGCCGACGTCCTGTACCGGATCGAGAACGTGCGCAGCGGCAAGGTCCTGGAGGTCGTCGGAGGAGGCACCGTCGACGGGGCGGTGGTCGCGCAGCGTGCCTACGAAGGCACCGCAGCCGGCCATCAGCAGTGGAGGCTGATCCCGGTGGGTTCGGTGACGGACACCCCGCGGGTGTACGAGATCGCGAACCGCAACAGCGGTCTGCTGCTTCGCGTCGATACCAATGCCCCAGCGGTGGTGAAGCAGTACGGGGCGCAGGGCGATCACCGCGACCGGCAGTGGCAGCTGCTCCCCGTGTGAACGCACGAGTACGCACGAGTGGTCAGGGGCGGTACCGCCCCTGACCACTCGGCCCCTGTGACCCTACTTGGGATCGGACGGCTTCTCGGCGGTGGCCTTGGGTGCCTTGGGGGGTTCTTCGGCCGTGGGGGAGGCCGGGGCGTCGGGCGCCTTGAAGTCGCCCCTCTTCGGTGCCTGCAGGCCGTCGTCCTTCTGCAGGTCGCCGTGCTGTGTCACCGTCTCGCTGGACTTCTCCATGCCGGCTGCTGCGGCTGTGGATACGGATCCGGGGTCGTGGGCGTAGGCGGCCTGGGTGCCTGCGGATGCCTGGGTGGTTTGGATGAAGGAGGCGAGGAAGCCCAGGATGGCCCGGGCTTCGGGTGCCTGTTCCTGCACGATCTTCGCCCGGTGGGAGGCCCCGTGGATCCCGCTGGTGAACAGGCTCGTGGTCGTGTCGTCGTACGTGTCGTCGTCGGCGTCTTCGAAGTCGACGCCCGCTCCCGGCCGCGGTTTGTGGCTGTCGGTGGTCACCGAGAAGAGTTCCGCGCCTGCCCCGGCGGAGTCGAAGACGTTTTTGAACACCATGGTCGTCACCTCTGGTCGTTGTGGCGGTGCCGCCCGCCGGTCACGGCTGCTTGTACAGGTCTCGTTGGCTGTCGGTGAGGCTCTCGCCGTCGAACATCGTGTGGTGTACCTCGAGGGCGGAGACGACCTCGGCCAGCCCTTTCATGCGGAACCCACCGCCGGCCAGGTCGAGGTCGGCGATGTCGCGGGCGACCAGCTCGTCGAGTCCGGGGTAGGTGTCCGGCTGTGGGGGAGACAGGACTGCCACAGGCACGTCGTACTTCACCGCGAGCAGCCCGGAGAAGGTCACCGGGATCTCGTAGGTGTACTGCTTGAGGGCCCGGCGCTGCGTGACGATGGTCTCCACGCGGGAGTTCGGCGGAACCGTCCCGGAAATCTGTGATTTCGACGCCCAGCTGGTGGTGAGGGAGCCGCCGACGGAGGCCGTGATGCCCTGGGCCAGGGCTGCGTTGAGGCCCGCGGTGCCGGAGGCGGTGCCCGTGGTGGTGAAGTCCACGGAGCCGGTCATCGAGGCGGAGGCGGAGTTCGTCATCCCGTTGCTCACCGACGTGTCGACGGTGTTGGCGTTGTCCACGCCGACGCTGTCCTTGCTGTTCTTGCTGGTCACCGTGTTGGCGTTCTTGTTCGCCATCTCGTTCTTGAGCTGTGTCCCCAGCTGCCCCTGAAGGTTCAGGCCGAGCTTGTTCTGGAGCTGAAGCTGGAGCTGGGCGCTGACGTTGCCGCCGAAGGTGAGCTTGGTGTCTCCCGAGAGTGACCAGGTTGCCCCGTTCGACACGTTGAAGTCGACGGAGTCGGTGAAGTTCATGGCGGAGCCGCTGCGGTTGACGTAGGTGCGCGAGGAGAACGTGTCGGGCGGGGGCTGCGTGATGTTGCGCCGCTCCTCGATCAGCGGCTCCCCGAGGTTCATGTAGGCAAGCCAGCCCAGCCCGAACGCCGTACCTGGGAAGGAGCCGAATCTCGACTTGTTCACGGAGAAGCCGACGGGCTTGTGCCGCACCCCGTAGTCGTCGACGTAGACCAGGTTGGGGTGCTCCAGGATGGACTGCCAGGTTTGCTCGATGTTGAGTTCCCGCAGGTTCTTCTTCGTCAGCGGCTGGCGCTTGGCCCGTTCCAGGTTGTACGCGTTGGAAGGCAATTTCTGTCCTCGACTGATCTGGCCGAAACCGCACTCGGTGAAATGGCGAAAAGGGGCTCTGTACACGCTCCGGCAAATTAAGCTAACAGGCTTCCCTTTGGTGGAGTGGCCACTTCTGTGCATCGCACTCAAACGGGTGATCAAGATTTCTGGTCGCTCTTGATCACCCGATCGAGGATCTCCCTGCTCTCCGCCGTAGGGCCATGACCTCGAATGTTGCCACTTTGGTCCTATTTGCTTCGGTCGCATATTCGGTTATGAAGCCACCTTCGCTCGCGCATGATCGAGAGCGCGGTAATGCCGCGTGATAAATCATGTCACTGAGCGCCTGAGGCGTTGTTCCCCCACATTAAGAACAGGTGAGGTTTCCGCGATGTACACCCAAGAACGCACGGCAATGGCGAATTTGGTGGTCGGCGGCCCGGTGGCGGTCAACAGCTACGACAACGCGATTGTGGCCGCGCTGGTCGAGAGCCGGCCGGTCATGCTCGTGCACGCCTTCAACGGCGGCTACCTGAGGCCCGCGGAACTGGCGGCGAGCAGCCACGACAAGGGCGTGAAGCTGGCCACCGCGCTCGACCCGGCCACCAAGGAGGCTCAGGGCCACCTCTGGCACATCACCCCCGGGGGCTTCTTCGGCCAGCGCCCGCTGTACTTCATCGAGAGCGCCGCGGGACAGGTGACGCCCCCGTCGGCCGGTGCGGCCGACCCGGACACAGGGCGGGGCGACGACGGAATCCCGAAGCCGCAGCGCAGGCGCGTCACCGTCCACCAGGACGCCCCGCAGAGCACGGCCGACACCCTGCAGGTGGGCCTGCCCGCCAAGGTGGCCGACAAGTGGCGTGGGAAGAACGGTGCGATGGAGGACACCCAGCTGTGGGTGGTCACGGTGACGCCGTGGGGCGGGATCACCTTCGTGCCGATCACCCACCCCGACGCGATTCTCGGGTTCAAGGACCACGCCGTGGCGAAGGACAGCGAAGCGCGGCTCACCTACAACTGGGGCGGGGACTTCACCGGGACGGTCATCAACACCTTCTACCCGCGGCTGCCCAACGAGTGGGACGTCCCCTACCACCACGTCTTCACGTGATCCGCGGTCACCACCGCGCCGCACCTGTCCCGAGCCGTCGCACCAACCGCCTGGAAGAGGCACCACGATGCCCGTGCCCACGCAAGAACTGAAGCTGGAGATCGTCAACGCCGCCACAGGCCAGACCCTCGGCGCCAAGGCCACGCCGGCCGCGGACGGGACGCTCGTCGTCCGCGACTACCCCGAGGACGGCCCGCGACCGGAGCTGTGGCAGTTCACCCCCGTGCCGGGCTCGCAGGACGACCCGGCATACGTGATCCGCAGCACGGCCGGCAGCAAAGTGCTCGACACCCCAGCCGCTGCGGGCCAGGGCGTTCGCCAGTCGGACGCCTCGGGCAAGAAGGGCCAGCAGTGGCGCCTCGTCCCCGTCGCGGGCGAAGCGGGCCTCTACTTCATCGAGGGCGCGGCCGACGGCGCCGTGCTCGACCTCGACGAACCCGGGAAGGACGACACCCTGATCGTCCTCGGCCAGTACGACGACCTCGCGGAGAGCCAGCGGTGGCGCCTCGTCCCCGCCGAGCCGGAGCGCACCAGCGACCTCGTGCTGGACTGGGCGCCGCTGAGCCACTGGAACAGCCGCCAGTCCTGGCGACTGACCCACCACCAGAGCGCACTGCGGCCGGCACCCGACGCGACGCCCTCCTTCAGCAACGTACTGCTGGTTCTGGAGAAGTTCGGGAGCGACCAGGACACCGCCGGCTGGAAGAACGACGCGCTCACCCCTTCCGCCGGCGGGGAACCGGGCCGCTGGGCCGGGGTCGGTGCGCGTTTCCTCGCCGACACGGAAGGCACAGGGCGGGCCGACATCGTGGGGATCAGATCCACGAAGGGATCCGTGACCTCGTCCAGCCGAGGCGACGGGACGTTCGACGACGAGCGCCCGCTGCACCAAGGGGTGGCCACTCCGAGCTCGTCGGATCTGTGGTCCGTCGTGGATCTGACGGGCAACGGCAGGCCCGACGTGGTCGCCCTGTGCACCGGCGGAGTCCGGGTGTCCGCACAGGACCAGGGCGGGGCGTTCACACCCGAAGGCGGCGAACTGGTCCTCAAGGCTTTCGGCCATGGCAAACAGGCCGGCGGTTGGCTGGTCGACAAGCATCCGCGTTTCCTCGCCGATACCACCGGTGACGGCAGACTCGACATCGTCGGCTGTCACGACGACGGCCTCTGGGTATCACTCCAGGACGAGGAAGGGAAGTTCGCACCGCTCTCCGACGAACCCGCCCTCCGGGCGTTCGGCCACAGTGAGGAGGCCGGCGGTTGGCTGGTCGACAAGCATCCGCGTTTCCTCGCCGATACCACCGGTGACGGCAGACTCGACATCGTCGGCTGTCACGACGACGGCCTCTGGGTATCACTCCAGGACGAGGAAGGGGCTTTCGTCGAACCTCTTTACGTCCTCGACGACTTCGGGGTCGACCACGGATGGAGCTCGATCAGGGAGCACCCCCGGTTCGTGGTCGCCACCACCCGCGATGGGGTACCGGACATCGTCGGCTTCGGCCCGCAGGGTGTCACCGTCGCACGCGGACGCGGCGACGGCACCTTCGAGCCCTCCCGGCTCGTCCTGAACGACTACGGGCAGGCCCAGGGGTGGAGGGGCGAGAAGCACCTCCGGCTCCTGGCCGACGTCACCGGCGACGGGACCCCGGACATCGTCAGCTTCGGCAACGAGGGCGTCTGGGTATCGCACAACAACGGCGACGGCACCTTCGAGCAAGCCCAGCTGGTATGCCGCGGATTCGGGTACAACGACGACGCAGGCGCCTGGCGGGTCGACCGTCACCCCCGGTTCCTCGCCGACATCACCGGCGACGGACGCGTCGACATCGTCGGCTTCGGCGGGCCGGGCGTACACGTGGCCCGAAACCTCCACCGCCGCTTCCGGACCCGGTGACCCCGGAGGCACCCACAACCCATCACGGCACATGTGCGCGACCGAAGTGCGACTCCAAGCCCGTGACCATGATGGTCACGAAAGCGCCCGACCTCACGATGCGCCAGCTCGCCCCGCTCTTCCGCTGTTCCCCGGCCACCGTCTGCCGGGTCATTCATCGCCTGCGGCCGCTTCTCGCGCTGGAGCCGGCGCCGCGGCCTGTCGCGGATGTCGAACGGTTGTGGATCGTGGACGGAACCCTCGTCCCGGTCCGCGACCGCACGGTCGCCGCGTCCTCCCGTAACTATCGGTTCTCTGCGAATGTGCAGGTCATCATCGATGCGGATAGCCGCTTGGTGATCGCCTCAGCCCGCCCCGTCCCCGGGAACAAGGCCGACGCCCACGCCAGGCGAGAGTCGGACCTGCCCGCCTTCGCGGCCGGGACAACGGTCATCGCTGACGGCGCCTACCTGGGGACCGGGTTGATCGTCCCGCACCGGAGAAGAGCCGGACGCCCACTCCTGCGCGGCCAGGAGGAGGACAACGCCGAACACCGACGCGTCCGCGCCCGCGTCGAGCACAGCTTCGCCCGCATGAAACTGGAAAATCCTCCGCGACTGCCGCCTCACCATGCCGTCCAAGCCGTCGCCACCACGCACAACCTCGCCATGACAGGCTGAACCAGCAGGTCAAACATCATCCCGGCCTGCCCGCACCCACCCTTCTGCAACAACTTTTAGTGCCGCTGCGTAGCGGAAATAGCCGCGCGTACCCGGAGGATCAGTGACGTGGCCCAGGAGCAGCGGGTTCTCGAGACGGGCGGCTGCGCTGGCGGAGAGCAGCCGGGCCGTCATAGAGGCCCACCATGCGAGCCCGCCCGATCCCAACCCCGTGACGAAGGAGCCGTGATGGGACGCCGACCGCGTGACGAGGGAGCCGACCGTGCCGCGATCCGGGCAGCGGCCGACCGGCTTCTGGCCGGCATGCCTCTGCACTCGCAGCCCGCCGAGCGGACCGCGGTCAACCGGGGCGGCCGTATGGCGCAGCCAGACCTACACCCTGCGGCTCACCGCCACCCCCACAGAGCGGCCACCCCTCCATAAACCAGCAACCGGCCGCACATCGCCGCTCAGGCCGGCCTCCACTGTCAGCAACGTCCGTGGGCAATACAACTAGACTCCGCTCTTCCAGTCGGCCCAGCTGATAGTGGACCGAGCTGGCACTGGTGAGGCCGACCCGCTCGGCGATCTGGCGGAGGCTAGGCGCCTTACCCCTCTCGGTTATCGCGGCCTTGATCGCCTGGAGGATGGACTCCTGCCGTGCACTGAGGGGAGCGTCAGCGGTCATGCCGGTCTGCCCTGCTCCGCCGCGCGGACGGACCTTTGGAGTTCCATCCGGGCTGCCGAGGACCGCCCATTCCTCGTACCCCAGAACGGATGCCACCAGACCCGCGCGGACAACTGCAGCAGCCGTCGGCGCAGGGCGGTGTTCTCGACAGGGCTCACGGTGCTGAGCGCCAGGTAAGCGGCGTGCCTCTCACGCTCGGCTTGCAGGAGATCGTAGGGGAAGGGGGGTGTCGGAGCCATACCTCAATTAGAGTATGCGTTCGAATTTGGACGCACCTTCTGGAGCAACGGCGGGTCGGAGCCAATGAACGTGCACGTTGGTCGACTGCCTCACACGAGGGGGTGCAAGTGTTCGCTCCGCAGATGGTCGGGCTAGGGATCCGGCCGATGGCCTGTGGTGCATCGGCAGCATTTTTCCCGCGCTACGTTGAGTCGTTTGGTCTCTGAGATCAGCGCGTTCGACTGGGTTGGTGGCAGGCGCCGGTGACAGGTCCGGCCGGTGAAGTGGTGACGGGGCGTGTTTGACGCTGGCGGCTCGTGGCCGTCTTCTGGCGGGTGCCGGTTCCGTAGGCGAGGTTTTCGGAGAGGTCGGCCAGCAGCGAGCTGGGCGTGTACGGCGAGGCGGTGAGGGTCCAGGCGGGGCGGTCGGGGTTCGGGCCGCCCCAGACGGTCCAGGTGGCCAGGTTCTGAGTCGGGCGCTGGGCCGCGAAGGCATCGAACTGGACCCCGGCGTCTCCTGCGGGGGATGTCCAGCGGATCCCTCGTCCGTCCACGGTGTGCCTCCAACCGGCTTCGGAGAGGAGGCGAGTGGAGGCGGTCACGGTCTTCTCGCCGACGGGGGAGCCGAGAGCGGTGTCCGAGCTGTCAGCGTCGGCGAGGTGATGCAGAAGCCCGCGCAGCACGGGGGCCGGGGTGGCGCCGGTGGCGGTGAGGACCCACATGCGGTCGGAGACGGGGCTCTCGTACGCGGCCACCGTCCACGCCGTTTCGTGGGCGTCGGTTTCGTGGACGTGCTCGATGCGCAGGGTCTGGTCCTCGTGGATGGCGTGCGTCGTGTCGTCGGACCAGGTGCGCCACTTCTGCCAGTCGCGGTGATCTTCGAGGAAGGTGTCCAGGAGGGCGTCGTGGTCGCCGGCGTCGGCCGCGTATGCGGGGACGGTTTCCGGTTCCGGGCGCGGAGGCTCAGCCCCGGCGGTAGGCGGGCCGAGTGAGGTCCGGGCTTGGGCGGTGTCTTGCTCGGTGTCGGTCAGCGGAGCCGGGCCGGGTCGCATGGCGGCGCCGTGGGCCTTTTCGAAGGCGACCAGGGCTGCGGCGGGTGATCGAAAGGTGTCGGCGACCTGGCGCAGGTGGTCCTCGCCGTGGAGGTAGACGGACTTGCCGCTCTGATGGAGGTATGTGCCGACTGCGACGGTGGTGTGGCCGTCGCGGGCGTGGGCGTGGATGAGGAGGTGGCCGTGGCGGATGTCGTCGTGGATCTTCTGGGCCTCGTTGGAGACCTGGCGGATCTCGCTGCGGGTGCACCAGTGCATCGGGTAGTTGGGCCAGGTCCATTCCTCGTCCATGGCTTCCCGGAGCTTCGGGGTGATCTCGACGGTGATGCCGTCAGCGGCCAGTTGTTCGGCTGCCCACTCGGCCCAGTAAGGCTCCTCGTGATCGATGCGGGCCAGAACCAGGGTGTTCTTGCCCGCGACGCTCCAGTTGCCGGCCTCCAGGGCAACGTGGGCGATATGGGCCTGGGAACCGGTCAGGACGGCGGTCACGGCACTGGAGTGGTGAGGGTGGACATCGAGGCGGACATGGGCGTCGATGGAGGGAGTTGTCATGCGGGGGCTCGTTCCTGCCGGTTGCCGGGACACGAAGGGCCCGACAACCGGCGGGTGGGGATCAGCGGTGACTGCGCGTGGCGGAGGGAGCCGTGGTCTGCGGCGGACCGGCGCGGGGCACGCCTGCAGCTCTCGTGGCCCGTGCACGTGGGGTCCGGTCGGCCGGCTGAGGAGAGGGGGAGGTGGCGTGTCGCCATCGGGTACGCACGGCGGACAGGTCGGCGAGGGCGCGGCGGCTGCCGACGACGAGCTGGTAGGGCGTGCTGGACGCATCGTCGGTGAACGCCTCGATGGTCCGGCCAGCGTGGTCGGCGGCGGTGAGGACGGAGCGCTGGACGACGCGCTCGCCCCAGTGTTCGGGGGAACCGAACGACCCGGACAGGAGCCCCAGCAGCTCGCGCGGATCGGCCCCGGGACGCAGGAGCCCGCGGTGCTGTGCCTCCCACAGGACGGTCACGGGGTCGATGGGAGTGCCGCGCCGGTCCAGGGCCGTCAGGCACTGCCACAGCCCGGCGTGCAGCGGGTGCGTGAAGTCGCCGGGCGTAAGCCACCGCATCTGCTCGATGCCGCTGGGGTTGGCGGTCACGGTCGCGAGGAGCAGCCGCTCCTCGTCTGCGGCTTCTTCATCCACGGTCGCTACCGGCGCGGGAGCGGCCGTGCCGGGCAGGGAGCCGGGGTGTGGGGGGAAGCGGGCGGCGATGTCGTCCACCACGGTGACCACGGCGTCAGCCTCGTCCAGGGTGGCGGCCACGCGCTGGGGGAGTGAGGTGTCCGCGGCGGTGTGCGTGAGGCGCTGGGCGGCGGCGGCCAGACGGCG